>JAODBO010000045.1 GCA_025464005.1 Acidimicrobiaceae bacterium
TGCCGTGGTGTTCGAGGAGATCGGACCTCTCCTTCCTCGGCTCCTACTCGACGCTCCTATCGCCAAGTGGCGTACCGGAGACATGAGTGGGCGGACTCTCGCGGAATTGACTGCCTCGTGGTCAAAGCCTCCACGGTCGGAATGAATGGACGGGGCGAGCCGCTCGCCCCGCATTCCTACTCCGGCACTTGTTTCAAGGGTCGGCCCGCTCGGCGACAGCCACGGCGGTCCGTTGTCTAACGTTGACGTCATGGGTATCTTTCGGCGAGGCGAACGCAAGCGACCGAGCACCGAATCCTACGACGAGCAAGCGAACAACCCCGAGTTGCTTGCAGCCGAGGCCGAAGCGAACGAGCAACCCCGCGACCCGGACGAGCCGAATCCGGGATGGAGCTGGGGGCAGCCGAGCTGACTTGCACCATGCAATAAGCGCTGAGCCGCTGAGGTAGCGTCTCCGCTTCCGTTGGTAACAGTCGAATGGAGATCGCTCGTACGACCCCTGAGCATCGTCGCTTCGGCGGCCATATTGGTTGTCGCGGGTGCGGCGATCGCTACAGCGAGCACTGCCAGTGCGCGAAGGCCGACTCGCGCCGTAGCGTGTGTAAATGTTTCGAGTTCGCTCGTCCTTGCGGCGAATGGTAAAGGCGGTGCAGGCCTGTCCCGGATATCTCTGCCACTCACGGCGCCCACCGGCCAGCGCGGTCCAGCGGGCCTTGAGGGGAGCGTTGGCGCCCGGTCCCGCGGGAACCGGGGGACCTCAAGGGGCCTCTGGCAACACCGGAGCTGCCGGTACTCCTGGAGCCACTGGTACCTCTGGAATAAGTGGCTATCAGCTAGTCATCACACAGACCTCGCTCTCTGCCCACATAGCCGGACCGGGGCACAGCACCTGCCCAGCAGGCAAGACCGTGATAGGTGGAGGCGTCACCACGGACGGCGGAGCCGGCGCGAATGTCGAGGACTCCTACCCGCTGTCCTCGACAGAGTGGAGCGCGAATGTCGACAACACGACCGGGACGAGCATCGACGTGTTCGTGACGGCGATCTGCGTGGTAGTCAGCGGCTGATCGCTGCTCGAAAGCGCCGGTCAATGCAGTGGGCATGAGGGACGGCGAGGCCCTGTACGAGCAGGACTGACCGAAGTATTCGTCCAACTCCAAGGAGACTCGCTGATGTCCAGCCAGACCACCACCGACTTGTCCCAGCTCACCGGTTCGTGGACCTTTGATCCTGCCCAGACGTCCGTCGAGTTCGAGACGCGCGTGATGTGAGTGCTCAGGGTCAAAAGGACGGCCCGGGCCGGACGGCCGCTTCAGTGGGGAGCTGGCCGTCGATGCGGCGACCATCGACACGAAGAATCTCACGACCGTGACCGTTATGTCGGCCCTTGGCCTGTCGTCGACGGCGTCGCCTGCGCCGAGCACCGCCGTCGCGGCGACCCCTCCATTGGTCAGCAGGTACAACGGGCCGCGAAACGCGGCAATCACCGGCGCGAGGCGGCGCAAGCTCGACAGCAACTGGCGTCGTCAACAATTCACGACGGACGCCGATCGGCTATCCTGCTTTCAGCTTCAGAGCTGACCGGGTGGTCGGATAGCACGGGGAGGCACGTCCTGCGATGAGCTCGGAATGGCCCGGACTGTCTGATGCGTTCTCGCTCAAGGGCAACGTTGCCCTCGTCACCGGAGGTAACGGCGGGCTCGGACGCGCGATCGCCCTCGGCATGTGCGAGGCAGGTGCGTTCGTAGTGGTGACCGGTCGCGACGAGGACAAGAACGCAGTCATGCGCGAGGAGCTCGGAACGCGTGGCCTGGTGACGTCCGCGGATGTACGTGACGAGGCTGCGATCGCAGACATCGTCGCCCGCGCTGTAGCGGATCACGGCCGACTCGACATCCTCGTCAACAATGCCGGCATCGGAGGCCGAGCGCCTTTCCTCGAGATGGACCAGGACGCCTGGCACACCATGATCGACACGCATCTGACAGGCGCCTTCCTCGCTACCAAGTACGCGGTCAAGGCGATGATCGCTGGCCAGCGAGGTGGAAGCGTCCTCAATATCGGGTCAATGTACTCACTGTTCGGCCCACCGCAGGGCGTCGGCTACGCGACCGCCAAGACGGGAATGCTCGGATTCACGCGGGCGCTCGCAGTTGAACTAGCGGAACAGCGCATCCGAGTCAACGCGATCTTGCCGGGGTGGATCGAGACGGAGATGACGCGGATGGTCCGCGAGTCCGACATGGCACCGGACATCGTTCGCAAGATTCCGCTCGGTCGCTTCGGCGTTCCCGACGATCTTGTCGGTCTGTCATTGCTCCTTTCGTCCCCTGCCGGCGCGTACATCACGGGAGCCGAGATTCCGGTGGACGGGGGCTATCACGCCTCCGACCGGCCAAGACGCGATGCACCTACGAAGTAGGTCAATTCTTCACCATTAGTGGCGATCTCAGATCCAGGCTCGGACACCTCGATGACGACCGTCGATCTGGCACGCTAGAAGCGCTCGCCGCAGCTGGCCTCTCTCGGGCACCCTCCGGTCGCTGGCGACCTCAACCTCTGGCCCCGAAAGAGCTCGCCACGGCGCGTCAGGGCTACTACTTCGAATGCTGAAATCCTGGGCTTTCGCGCCATTGACGGTATTCGTGCCAGCTACTAACGTCGCCCATCGACGGTAGTCAACAGTCAACCGGGGAAGTTTCGTGGGGCGCGCGCAGCTCCTCAGCGGGTCGCGGCGCGGTCGAGTCAGATCAGCACCGCGGGGAACGACGATCGTCCCCGACCACGGAGAGTACGGGGCGTCACACCACCGACGAAGTGGAGGAGCCTGGTGAGCGAGAACGGCAAGCTGCACCCCTGGGTCGCCGAGGGGAGCGAGAAGGTCCGGTTCTCTATCTACTCCGTGTTCCTACGAGAGTGGTCCGACATCGTGAAGGCGGCTCAGCGCGCGGAGCGTCTCGGATTCGATGGATTCTGGGCCCACGACCATCCGAACAGGCTGATGGACTGTTGGACCCAGCTCACCATGCTCGCCATGGCGACCGAACGGATCCGGCTCATCTCCCTGGTGAGCTGCATCTACTACCGACTCCCTCACTTGCTCGCTCGCCAGGCAGCCGATGTCGATCGAGTGAGTGGAGGACGCCTGGTCCTCGGCCTGGGGATCGGAGACGACGTCCCCGAGTTCACTCAGATGGGTCTTACCTTCCCGAGCATCCGGGATCGACAGGAGGCGCTCGAAGAGACAATCGAGATCGTCCACGGACTTTGGAGTGGCAATCCATTCACCTTCGACGGCAAGCACTTCCAGGTCAAGGACGCAACGTTGCGGTCCCTGCCGGTCCAGGAGCCACATATTCCGATCCTCATTGGAGGGGGCGGCGAGCGCGTCACTTTGCGACAGGTCGCGCAGTACGCCGATGTATCCAACTTTGCGCCGCACGAATGGGCAGGGGCGGCCTACAAATCGAGTGATGTCGAACGCAAGTATGGCGTGCTGAAGCGGCACTGCGCCGATCTCGGCCGCCCGTACGACTCGATCCTTCGATCGCACTTCACACCCTTCGTGATACTTGCCGAAAACGAGTCTGCCCTCGACAAGAAGCGGAAGGCCGCCCGCATACCGGACGCTGCATTGCATCAAGAGCTGGTAATTGCTACCCCGGAGCAAGCGGTTTTGCATTTTCAATCCTTGGCAGACGTCGGCGTCCAGTACTTCCTCGCTTCGGTCGACGGGGAGGACGAGGAGACCTTCCATCTGCTTGCGGATGGAGTCCTACCCCAGATCCAGCTGGCGTCTCACGCCTAGTTCCAATGTGCTTGACCCGGGACTGAAACCTTTGAACGACCTCAAGTCGGTCGGAAGGTCCGATCTCTTGTCGAACCTGAGACGGGTCGAGCGTCAGCGCTCACCCGGTAGACACTGCTCCAACGAGTCTCAAGTCGGCGATCGTGAACAATTGACAACTCATTGTGGACCTGGGCAGTGTGTGCTACCGTCGTCGTAGTTGGGGCCTCTGGGTGGGGTTCCCTGGCAGTAAATGAAAGGGCAGGGGGGGAATCTGTCGCCGGTCGAGCCGCTGTGAAGCGGGGACCAGAGCCATTCGGCGTCGTATTCCTGTGACAACGATGTGTTTCTTCTGAAGAGACCGGTCGACCTTTTGGGGCAAGAGGGGGAAGAATGTCCGATAGCAGTCGTGGGGAAGAGTCCAGCGGTGGTGTCGAAGTGACATCTGGGGGCGGCATAAGCCGGCGCCAGTTTTTAGGCACCAGCGCAGCAGGCGTCTTGGCGGTGGGTCTAACGCCAAACCTTGCCAAGTTGAAGTCACTGAACATCCGGCCGCGTGCGGCGACGACGACGTTGAAGTTGATCTCGTGGGAGCCATTCGGCCAGAGTCCTGAGTTCCCAGCTTGGACCAAAGTCGTCAATGAGTTCATGGCGGCCAACCCCAAGATAAAGGTTCAGTGGGGCGGATGGCCCTTCTCCACCTTTGACCAAAACGTGATCGCCGAGGCACAGGCGGGAGGCGTCAACGCCGACGTCGTGATGGCGCCGCCCGAGGCCGCATCCACACTGATCGCGAAATACAACTTGGCGGTCCCGCTGCAGTCGATCACGAAGTCGCTTGGCCTCGTCCCGATTCCGGCACACAAGCAGTTCACGCTGAACGGGAACCTGTACGCGCTCGGCGTCATCGATGTGGCCTTCGCTCTGACCTACGACCAGCGGCTGCTAAAGGCCGCCGGTTTCAGCAAGCCGCCGAGCTCGATGGAGCAGTGGCTTGCAGCCGTAAAGGCAACCACGAAGGCACCGAGCCAATTCGGCGCCTCGCTGATCAACACTGTGGCGGCTCAAGCGGACTGGTGGAACCAGCTGCAGAACTTTTGCCTGCCCTACGGCGGAGCCTGGGCTAAGGGCACGACGCTCACAATCGACTCCCCTGCCAACATCAAGGGGATCGAATACTGGCTCGAACTTGTGAACGCCTCGGGTCTTAAGGGCACCTCTGAGACAGCGATCACCAAACTGGTACTTGGCGACCAGGTGGCGACGCAGTTCAACGTGGCTGCCGGGCTGAGTAACTACAAGACGCTGGCGCCCAAGCTCTACCCGAACCTGCGCAGCACGCCACCTCCGTGGCCGAGCCACAAGGCCATTGCCCGCCTCCATCCGCTCCTGGTTATGAAGAGCTCGAAGAACGTCGAAGCCGCAATGGAGCTCGTCAAGTGGTGTGTCACACCAAAGAATCTCTACTATCTGACGGTGACTAACGGTTATCCGATCATTCCCTACAGCAACTTCCAGGACTTCGAGCCCGGATACAAGAAGTACCTCACCAACACGCCCTGGCTTCCGGGCTTCCTGGAGACCAACTATGTGGGTGAGTTCGACATCCTGGGCCAGTACACGTATGCGTACGCCGAGATCGGCAACATCATTGCCACGAACCTCGAGCGTGCTGTTTCCGGCAGTGCTTCCGTTAAATCGGCGCTGCAGTCAGCCCAAGCGCAGGCGAAGTCGTCACTGCACGCCTAGTGCCAGGCCGCAGGTGCAAGTCAAGTAGTTAGAACAGTTCCAGAACACAACCCCTGGGCTTGCTGTTCGCCCAGGGGTTGTGTTCTGGATTTTGAAGGGTGCTCACCTGCCAGGTAGTGTGAGCAGCTGGCAGGCTGGAGTCCTGTCCAGGCGCGAATTGAGGTGCGCACGAGTGGCGGCAACCGAGGCTCTCGTCATCGATTCCCCAGAAGCCAAGCCGGTCCGGCGTGCCTCCCGAGGCAACTCGTTCGGCCGCCAAGCGGGCCTGAGATCGAACCTGCATCTCAAGCTGCTTGCACCGATTCTGGTGTTCGAGGGGCTGTTCGTCGTCTACCCCATCATCCGCGGGGTGATTCTCGCTTTCCAGCAGACGAACTATGGCAAGACGAGCTGGGTCGGCCTCGCCAACTTCCGCCAGATGATCCACGACCCCATATTCTGGGCGTCGGTCAGAACGACTTTCGAGTTCACTTTGGCAATGGTGGTGGTGTGGCTATCGCTTGGCCTCGGCGTAGCGTTGCTCACGAACTGGGCGTTCAAGGGTCGCTCGTTAGTTCGTGGAATCCTTGCCATTCCCTGGGCGATTCCGGACGTCCCGACAGTGCTGACCTTCACGATTATGCTGGACCCGAATTTCGGCATTCTCAACCGCATCGCTTCCTGGATCCCGGGAGTGCACCATCAAATCCAGTGGCTCACGGCGCCGAACCTCGCCTTCATCGCCATCATCACGATGGTCGCCTGGAAAGGTTTCCCTTTCTATTCGCTTGTCATTCTGTCGAGCTTGCAGGCTATTCCCGATGACCTCTACGAAGCGGCGAAGGTTGACGGTGCGGGAGCCTTTCAGCGATTCCGGTCGATCACCTTCCCAAGCATCGTGCCCACACTCTCGCTGTTGGCCGTGCTGGCCTTCATATTTTCGTTTCAACAGTTCACACTTATCTACCTATCCACAGGGGGCGGTCCGGGGCAGGATACGTCCACCATCGCGATCCTGATCTACAACCAGGCCTTCCAGTACTTCAACTACAACTACGCCAGCGCGATGGCGGCTGTCGGCTTGCTCCTCGCAGTATTCGGGACAGTTCTCTTCGTCGTGATCGAGCGACGAGTTATCAGGCAGCGCTACCTTGAAGGTGGCTTGTCGTGAGGCCGGCCATTGAGTCGCTGCCTCCCATCGGGCCGCTCGTCAGGAGTCGGTGGCAGCACGGAGCGAAGGGGAGGTCGAAATGGCTGTGAGCGTGGTCGAGGCGACCACGTTGCGGACACGGATCCCACCAGTACGGAACCCGTGGCCCCGACGGAAGCGTAAGGCCAAAGAGGCCTTCCGGTATGCCGTCATTGTTGCCCTGTGCCTGGTGGTGCTTTTTCCCGTTTACTGGATGGTGCTGTCCACGTTCCAGCCGGAGAAGTACACGCTGACGTATCCACCGCCGCTCTGGTTCCGGGGGTTCAATACGAGCGCGATCAGCTCGCTGTTCTCCCAACAGCCGATTGCCTCGTGGCTCTTCCATTCCTTCATCGTGTCCGCGGTCACAGTCGTCATCACCGTTGTGCTCGCGGTGCCGGGAGCGTACCTGCTTTCGCGGCTCCGATTTCGAGGCAGCGGTGCATTCGGGTTCCTCCTTCTGTTCACCCAGCTCATGCCTGGCGCGATGATCATCGTGCCGGAGCTCGAGTGGTACCGCACCCTTCATTGGACCAACAACCTTTTCACCCTGGGCCTGCTCTACGCCGCGTTCAACGTGCCGCTCGGGTGTTGGATCCTCAAGTCGTCGTTCGACACAGTCCCCAACGAAGTCATCGACGCGTGCTATGTGGACGGTTGCACGCAGGTGGGATCGATACGTCGAATCCTTATCCCGTTGTCACGTGCAGGCCTCGTGGCAGTAGTAATCGTCGCCTTCTTCGGGAGCTGGAACGACTACCTTTTCGCCTCAGCGTTCCTGACCAATCGCAGTCTTTACACTGCGGGTCTCGGCATCGCGACCTTTATCAGCCAGCAGAACGTTCAGCTGTTCCAGCTGATGGCCGCCGGGGTGGTCTTCTCGTTGCTGCCAGTGATCCTGTACGTCTCGGTGCAACGTCATGTAGCACGCGGGCTCACTGCCGGAGCAGTCAAGTAGGGCGCCGCGAATTCCGGGTGCTCTTGAAGCTGCTCAGATCCACACTTGCTCTGGGTGAAGACCGGTGGAAGTCATCGAGCCTCTCGGTGGCTGGTCAAGGCACCGTAGGACAGCATCGAGTCTTCGCTTCCGGCCGGTACCAGGCGAAGTAGACGCGCGTCGGGGACCTGAGCGACCGCGGCCACCACTTCGTCCAGATCATCCTTGGCATGCAAGAACCTCCCGTGCAGAGCGTCGTAGCGGCCAGAAAGGAGCTGCTCGACCTTGTCCGCGGCCGCGGAGGGAGGAACCCAAGCCTCGGGCGGCATCTGGTCGGCGTCGGGCCGCGCGCCCCCCATTGCAGTTCGCACCATTCCCGGACTGAGATCGAAGGTAATTACTCCGGAGCCTTCGAGTTCCGCTGCCTGGATCTCGGTGAAACGCCGCAGTGCTGTCTTCGACACGCTGTAGGCAGGCGATCCCGCATCACTCGACCGGGAGCAGTCAAGGCTATTGACGTTGATGACGTAACCGTTTCCTCGCTCTACCATGCCAGGGACCAGACGAAGGCAGTACAGAAACGGGCCGCGCAGGTTGATCGCCATCGTCTGCCACCACTCATCCGGATCCGATCTGAAGGTGCGGACGTGTTCGCCGCTCACGGCAGCGTTGTTGAGGAGCACGCTCACCGGTCCGAGCTCCGCCTCGACTGCCGAGCAGACTGCTTCCACGTCGGACGGTTGGGACACATCACCCACAACTGAGACGTCCCTCCCGCCTTCACGACGCACCAGCTCAGCGCTCGCCGCTAACTCGTCAGCCGAGCGGGCGGTGAGCCCGACATTCCATCCCAGTCGGGCGAGCCGGCAGGCCACCTCTCGGCCGATTCCCCGCCCGGCCCCCGTCACTAGCGCGGTTCCCCTGATCGTTTCATAGCTCATGAGCCCTCCCCTCACGTGATGAAGCGGCATTCGCCACGCTGCGAATGCCGAACTTGCCCTGATTTGCATGGCATGTTGGCGACACCCCGCTCGCGGCAGCCACTCGGGGGCCGGTCTAGCGCCGGATCGAGGCAGCAGCGTTGCACGCGAGATTGCCGCCATCGACCGGGAGGATAGTGCCGGTCACCATTGCTGCCGCATCCGAGACGAGGAACGCAACAGGTCCTGCCATCTCCTCGGGCTGGGCGAGGCGACCGAGCGGGATGCCGCCGAGTACTCGCTCGCGGAGGGCCGTCCCCGAAGGGTCATCCCTGGCGAGCAAGTCGTCCATACTGGGCGCGTCGACCTGGCAGGGCTCGATCGCATTGACGCGGATGCCGAAGTGTCCCCATTCGAGGGCTAACTCTTTCGTGAGGTGGTTAACCCCGGCCTTCGAAATGCTGTAGGCGAAATTTCCACGACCCATCGCGACCGCGCCACAGGTCGAGCTCGTCATAACGATTGCGCCACGTATTGCCTTCTCGATCATTTGCCGACCAACAGCTTGCGCCATCAGGAAGTAGCCAGTGAGGTTAAGTTGGAAAATCTCCGACCATTCCTCGTAGCTCAGATCCTCGGGAAACGTGTGTGAGCCTCTTCCGGCATTGTTGATCAGGATGTCGATTTGGTCCACGAATTCGAGCGCTTTCGCCACAGCCTCCCGCACGCCTTCGGGAGTGGAGACGTCGCCCTCGACCGTATACGCGGTGCCACCCAAATCTTTCACACGACCTGCCACCGCCGCGAGCGCGGCCGGGTTGATGTCGACGAGGACGACCGACGAGGCACCTTGGATTGCGAGGCGCTCGGCGATGGCTCCGCCGATCCGACCGCCACCACCGGTGACCAACGCGTTACGCCCTACAAGGCTGAACAGGTCGTCTTGCGGCATCGTTGCTCCTTGCTCGTCGGACCCACGTGACGTACCAGGGATCGATGACAGCTTCGTCGGGCCCCGACCCTCCACGGGCAATGGACGCGCTCAGTAGCGCGCCCGCTTGAGGACAACAGTCTCCCCGCTTAGTCAGTCGACTGTCAACAACTGAGTAGCCAGATGGCGTAAATGCTGTCGACCCAACTATGGGACGTCCAGAGAGCCAAATGGACCCTGAGGTGGGTGAGCCCTCAGTCCAGTTTTCTCCGAACTCGGTTCTAGGTTCTCTCGCGTCCACCTGCATGTCCTCGTCGGCACTGCACGTATCGTCGGCGAGATGGTTCACTAGCTCACCCAGGTGCTTACTCGGCGCGACGCTGTGCGCATGGGCACCTACTCGCTTGCGAAGGTGAACAAAGTCCGCTCGCTCGACGACCGGGAGCGGGGCGAGCACCTGGTCTTCGACGCTTTGCAACTTCGGCGAGCCCGCTTTCATGCAGACGGCCTTTGGCAGTCGCGGGCTGAGCCAGGGGCTTCTGGTAGAGCGCCTGGAAGGCGATCGGCCCCACGCCATCGGACCATTTCGAGGCGACGCGTCGAGCAAGGTGCGGGCCACGCCTACGAGGCTGCTGGCTTCGCTCTGTGCTCTCTTGGAGTGATGTGTTCCGACAGGTCATCGAGGGATAGTGAGAGGACTCTTGCGAGGGCGACAACGGTGAAGAACGCGGGAGTGGGGATGCGCCCGGTCTCGATCTTGCGGAGCGTCTCCACCGAGATGCAGGCAGCCTCCGCGACGGCCCCCATGCTTGTCGAACCTCGAGCCGTGCGCAGGATCGCTCCCAGGCGACGACCACGGTCGATCTCGTCCGGCGTCAGCGGGATCCGTACCATGCTCCAATACTAATACCGGTATGATCATACGATCAAGGCGACGTGCGGAGCATGGGAGGAAGATGATCGAACTGAAAACTCCGAGGGAGATTGCGCTCTTGCGCGAGGCCGGCCGCGTCGTCGCCTCCGCACTGGCAGCGGTTCGCGCGCATGCGGCGGTTGGCGTCTCGCTGCGGGAGCTGGACCGCGAAGCGGCGAAGGTGATCAAGGGCGCCGGAGCCAAGCCTGCGTTCTTGAACTACCACCCGTCGTGGGCGCCGGTCCCATTTCCCGGCGTCATCTGCGTCAGCATCAACGACGCGGTCGTGCATGGAATACCCGACAAGACGAGACTGGCCGACGGTGACCTGGTGAGTATCGACTGCGGAGCTTTCCTCCAAGGCTGGTGCGGCGATGCGGCGATCAGCTTCATCGTCGGGCAACCAGACCCGGAGGACGTTGCGCTGATCGACGCCACCGATGCAGCGCTTCAGCGGGGCATCGCGGCTGCGCTCGTGGGACACAGGCTCGGCGATGTCGGTCACGCCATCGGGGATGTCGTCCGAGGGGCGGGGTATGGGCTGCTCGCCGACCATGGTGGGCACGGAGTCGGTCGGGCGATGCACGAAGCGCCATATGTGCTGAACGAGGGGAAGCCCGGGCATGGCTACCGTCTGCGACCCGGGCTGGTGATCGCGCTCGAGCCGATGCTCATCTCCGGCGGCACCGACGAGTACCTCACTGATCCCGACGGATGGACCCTCCGCACCGCGAGCGGCACGAAGGCATCGCACAGCGAGCACACGATAGCGATCACTGACGACGGGCCGCTCGTACTGACGGCCGCGTAACGGCTGGAGCACAGAACTGTGCAACCGAACATCAGGATTTCGCCGAAATCAGAACGCGCCTATCCGACGGTTATCGCGCTCCAGGCTCGGCCGGCCGGCCGAGCCGGCGACTGAAAACCCATGCTTCGGTCAAAGCGGCAGAGCGCTCCTATGCTGATCAGGAGGTCCTCGGGGTGCCCCCCTGACAGTGACTCCGGATGAATAAAGGTGGTCCATGCTCGTCGCACATCTCAGTGATCCGCACATCACTACCGGCGCGCTATCTGGAGAGCCGACGTTCGGTCTGCATCGAGCCCTCGGCCGGGTGCTGGCACTCGATCCGCGACCTGACTGCGTGGTGATCACCGGCGACCTCGTGGAGCGGGGCAAGCAGGACGAGTACCACGCCCTGCGAGAGGTGCTCGACCGCTTTCCGGTTCCAG
>JAODBO010000056.1 GCA_025464005.1 Acidimicrobiaceae bacterium
GCGTCCGCTCGCGCTGCTCCGCCTCCGGGTCGTCGCCGCTCGGAGCGTCCATGGCGAGATATGCAAGGACCTGGAAGAGATGGTTTTGCACGACGTCGCGGATGGCGCCGACGTCGTCGTAGAAGCCACCGCGATCCGCGACGTCCAGCTCCTCGGCGAACGTGAGCTGGACGCTGCGCACGTGCTCGCGATTCCATACGGGTTCGAAGAGGCTGTTGGCGAAGCGGAAGACGAAGAGGTCCTCGACCGACTCCTTGCCGAGGAAGTGGTCGACCCTGAAGAGCCGCTCCTCGGGAAAGTGCTGCCTGAGCTCTGCATCGAGCGCCCTGGCCGAGGCGAGATCGCGCCCGAACGGCTTCTCCACGACGAGGCGAGATCGCGCGGCGAGACCCTCCCGGGCGAGCGCCGCTGCCACAGTGGCAAAGAGTGCCGGAGGTATCGCGAGGTAGTAGACCGCCGAGTGCGCCCGGGAGCCGAGCCGGGCCTTCAGGTCGTCGAACGTAGCGCCGTCGTCGTACTCGCCCCTGACGTAGCCGAGGCGCTCGGAAAAGCGCGAGAACACCTGATCGTCGACCTTCCCGAAAGCATCCTTCACCGCCGATCTAGCGTGATCGACGAGGTCGGCCTCGTTCCAGTCGCTGCGGGCAACACCGATCACCGGCTGGTCGAGCTCGCTGCGCGCCTCGAGGCGGTAGAGGGCGGGCAGGACGAGCTTCTTGGCGAGGTCGCCGGTGATCCCGAAGATGACGAGCGCTCCGGCTCGGCGTGGGCTCATGGACGGCTCCTTCTCGAGAGGGCAGGCAGCAACCACACGCTAGGTCCTGTCGGCCCGACACGGTCTCGAGACACCTCCCTCGCGCCGGCCAAGCACGTCCTACGGGCGATATCCGGTGTAACTTGCAGGGCGGATGTCACCTCACCCGGCGCTAGGGCTACTGGTCGGCTTCTGTGCCCTGATCGGGCTCCTAGTCGGATCGTTCCTGAACGTCGTGATCTACCGGGTGCCGCGGCACGAGTCGGTGGTCTCCCCGCGTTCTGCGTGCCCGTCGTGTCATGTGGCGATCGTGGCGTGGGACAACGTTCCCGTCGTGTCCTGGCTGTACCTGCAAGGGCGCTGTCGCAGCTGTCGCTCGCCGATCTCGGCCCGCTATCCGCTCGTCGAACTGGCGACCGCTGCGCTCTTCGCGGGGGCTGCTGCTCGCATCGGCTTCGACTGGGCGCTGCCCGCCTATCTCGTGCTGCTCGCTGGCCTGCTGGCGCTCGCCTGCACGGACTTCGAGCACATGGTGCTGCCGAAGAGGATCGTCTATCCGGTCCTCGGCCTCGTCGGCCTCCTACTCCTCGTCGCCGCGGCGATCACGGGTCGTTGGCACGACCTTCTCGTCGCGGTGATCAGCGCGATCGCGTGGTTCGTCGTCTTCTTCGCGCTCAATGCCATCAACCCGCGCTATCTCGGCTTCGGGGACGTCCGCCTGGCTCCGGTGCTCGGCCTGGCGCTCGGGTGGCTCGGCGTGCGCTACGTGCTGCTCGGCTTCTTCGCCGCCAACCTCGTCGGCGCCGTCGTCGGGATCGCGCTCATCGCGACGAAACGGATGACCCGCCAGCAGCAGATCCCCTACGGGGTCTTCTTGGCGATCGGTGCGGCGATCGCCATCTACGCGGGACCGGAGCTGCTCCGGCCCTTCCAGGCGTATTGATGGCTCGGCGCGGCGGGACGCTCACCCGACGTTGGCTCTTCTACGTCGCCGTGCTCGCGTCCTGGCTGCTCGGCGCCGAGCTGATGGTCGTCACGACCCTCGGGCGGAGCTTGCCCGGGCGGCTGCCCAAAGTCGCCGCATGGGTCTTCGTCATCGCGAGCGCGCTGTTCCTCGCAGGGGTCGCTCGATGGGAGGTCACCAGCCGGGGCCGGACGACACGCCTCGTGGACCAGCTCAACGCGGCTCTCGGCTCGATCACCGCGCTCACCGAGGCCTCGCTCTCGAGGCTCCCGCTCGATGAGCTTCTCGACCAGCTGCTCGGCAGACTCCAGGCCGTGCTCCGGGCCGACGTCGCCGCGATCCTCCTACTGAGCGGGGACGGCACCCACCTCGTACCGAGGGCCATGCAGGGCGCCAACCTGCCCACGTCGTCGCGTCCCGTGCTGGCGACCAGCGACGGCCTGATCCGACGCGTCGTCGAGAGCCGCGCGCTCTGTGAGACCGAAGAGGTCGCCGAGCTCCGCACCCTCGCGGGACGATTCGACCGGAGACTGACGAGCGCCGCCGCATGCCCGATCATGGTCGAGGGGCGCCTCATCGGCATATGCCTCGCCGCGACGCTCGCTCCGCTCCGCTTCGACGAGCGCGAGCTCCACCTGCTCCAGCTCGTCGCCGACCGGGCGGGACTCGGCATCGAGCGGGCGCGCCTCGACGACGCGGAGCGCCGTTCGAACCTCGTCGTCGAGCGGGCACGGCGCCACGCGATCATGCTCGCCGCGGCGAGCGACGCGCTGTCGACGGCGCAGGCGGAGTACGAGACGAACCTCGCCGCACTGGTCGACATCGCCGTGCCGGAGTTCGCCGACTGGTGCGCGATCGACCTTGCCGAACCGGATGGCACGATCCGGCGGCTGGCGATCCGCCACGGCGGTGACGGCGCGAGCGCCCGTGCGCGCGACGCCGCGCAGGCGGCGTCGTGCTCGACCGAGCTCAGCGCCCGCGTGCCTCGGCTGGCCGACATGGTGGCGCGGGCCTGTGCAGGCGGCGGGTCCGAGCGGTGGAGCGACGCGACCTCGATCGACGTGGTGCCAATCGATACGGGCAGGCACGAGAGCGACACTCTCGGACCGATCTCCTGCATCGTGACCCCGATCAGGTTCGACGAGGCCGCCTTCGGGGGTATCTCCTTCGCCGTCGACCCGCGACGCGCCGGCTACGAGGGCGCGGACCTGGCGGCGGCCGAGGACGTCGCCCGGC
>JAODBO010000069.1 GCA_025464005.1 Acidimicrobiaceae bacterium
GCGCGCACCGCCGGCGCGCGCCGGAGCAGCCGCAGCGCCACAGCCGAGCCGGCGGGCCCGACCGGCGAGCCGGCCGTCGCGAGCACACCGATACACATCCGCGTCGGCGATCTCGTCGGGTGGGCCGGAGCCGCCGAGATACGCTCGTCCTTCGCCGGGACCCTCGAGGGCGTGCTCGTGCTGCCCGGCGAGCGCGTCGTGTCCGGGCAGCCGGTCGCCTGGCTGCGGGCCGACGTCGAGGACGTGGCCACTGTTGCGCCGAGGCGCTCGACAGCGACGACGACTTCACGTGGCGACCGGGCCGAGCCGGACTGATGGGAGCGCTCTGATGGGATCGGCGATCACGGGCTGGGGCGAGGCGCTCCCCGAGCGCGTCGTCACCAACGACGACTTCGCGGCGCGCCTCGACACGAGCGACGAGTGGATCGTGGCGCGCACGGGCATCCGGGAGCGCCGCATGGGCGGGACGACGTCGGAGCTCGCGATCGAGGCGGGACGAGCGGCGCTGAAGTCCGCCGGCGTCGACGGCTCGGAGGTCGACCTCCTCGTGCTCGCGACCACCACGCCGGACCAGACGATCCCGGCGACCTCGGCGGTGGTGCACGACGCGCTTGGATGCAAGGGCGGTGCGTTCGACCTGAACGCCGCGTGTGCCGGCTTCGTGTACGCGCTCGTGACCGCCGATTCTCTGCTTCGCGCCGGCCACCGTCGGGCGCTCGTCATCGGCTCGGAGACGCTCTCGAAGGTCACCGACCAGGACGACCGCTCGACAGCGGTCCTCTTCGGCGACGGCGCCGCCGCGATCGTGCTCGAGTCGGGGATGCCCGACGAGCTCATCGTCGCCTACGACCTTGGCGTCGACGGTGCCGCGACGCCGCTGCTCTACGCGAACCACGGCGGCTACATCCACATGGAGGGCCGCGAGGTCTTCCGCCGTGCGGTGCGTTGCGAGCTCGACTCGATCACCAACGTGCTCACGAAGGCCGGTATCGGCCCGCAGGACGTCGCGCTGTTCGTCCCGCACCAGGCCAACGTGCGCATCATCGAAGCGGTGAACGAGCGCGTCGGCCTCACCATGGAGCAGACGGCGATCGTGCTCGACCGCACCGGCAACACCTCGGCCGCGTCCATCCCGCTCGCGCTCGCCGAGGCAGCCGACGCGGGCAGGGTCGCGGAGGGCGACCTCGTCCTGCTCTCGGGCTTCGGCGCCGGCATGACCTGGGCGAGCGCCATCATCCGCTGGGGCCAGGAGGGTCTCGCGCGATGAGCGACGTCGCGCCCGGCAGCGGCCGGGTCGTGCTCGTGACCGGTGGCTCGCGCGGCATCGGGCTCGCGGTCGCGCGCCGGCTGCAGCGCGGCGGCGACCGTGTCGCCGTCACCTACAAGAGCACCGCGCCCGACTCGCTCGTGAAGGACGGCGGCGAGGGCCACCCGATCCATGCCGTGCGGTGCGACGTGACGTCGCCCGAGGAGGTCGAATCGGCCTTCCGCGAGGTGGAGACGGTGCTCGGCCCGGTCGAGGTGCTCGTCTGCTCGGCAGGGATCACCGACGACGCCCTCCTGCTGCGCATGGGCGAGGATCGCTGGGCACGGGTGATCGAGACCGATCTCACGGCGTGCTTCCGCACCACCAAGCGGGCACTCGGGCCGATGGTCAAGGCGCGATCCGGACGGATCGTGCTCATCTCCTCGGTGGTCGCGTACCTCGGAAACCCTGGTCAGACCAACTACGCGGCCGCCAAGGCGGGCCTCGTGGGCTTCGCTCGATCGCTCGCGCGCGAGGTCGCCAGCCGGTCGGTGACCGTGAACGTCGTGACCCCGGGCCTCATCGCGACGGACATGCTCGCGGCTCTCAGCGAGCAACGCTCCGCTCTGATGACCGAGCGTGTGCCGCTCGCTCGCCTGGGCGACCCAGACGAGGTCGCCGCCGCCGTAGAGTTCTTGAGCTCCAGGGAGGCGGCCTACGTCACGGGCGCCGTGCTCGCAGTCGACGGCGGGCTCGGAATGGGACAGTGAAGGCGTCGTCTCGGCCCCGCCGGACTTTCTCGGAGCTGGCTTCGCGACGGACGACACGCTAGACAGCCAGGCACAGACCGCGGCGAGCACACTCGGGCGGCGAGAGTCGACAGAGGATCTTGACAGGCACCTGAGCCGGGAGCACGAAGCTCCGGGTCCACCACAGCAAGGAGACACGAGCAGATGGCAGACGACGCGACCTACGAGAAGTTCCGGGCTTGTGCCGTTGAGGTACTCCAGGTGCCCGCGGAGAAGATCGTCCCCGAGGCGCGCTTCGGTGACGATCTCGACGCCGACAGCCTCGACCTCGTCGAGTTCGTGATGGCACTCGAGGAGTCGTTCGACATCACCGTCGAGGAGTCCGAGCTCGAGGGTGTCGAGACGGTCGCTCAGGCCTACGAGCTCGTGACCACCAAGCTCTGATGGCACCCGGCGTCGCGAAGCGGCGAGTCGTCGTCACGGGGCTCGGCGTGCTGTCGTGCTGCGGCAGCGACAAGGACACCTTCTTCGACGGCATCTGCGGGAGCGCGCCCGACGGTGAGCGGCGCGTCCAGGACTTCGACCCGTCGCTGTACTTCGAGCCGAAGGAGGCGCGCCGCACCGACCGCTTCGCGCAGCTTTCGGTCGCCGCGGCGACCCTCGCCCTCGAGGACGCCGGGGAGGTCGGCGCCGACCCCGAGCGCGCCGGGGTCATCTTCGGCACCGGCGTCGGAGGCCTGGCGACGCTGCAGGAGCAGATCACGGTGCTGGTCGAGAAGGGTCCCCGACGGGTGTCACCCTTCCTCGTACCCATGATCATGGGCAACGCCGGTGCCGCCGCCATCTCGATGCGCTTCGGATGGCGTGGTCCGTGCGAGACGATCGTCACGGCGTGCGCGGCCGGGACCCAGTCGATCGGCAACGCGTACCGGCTGATCGCCTACGGCCGCTGCGACGCAGCCATCACCGGCAGCGCCGAGGCGGCGATGGAGCCGGTCGGCGAACGCCCCGCCATCGGAGCGGTCGCGTTCGGCAACATGACGGCGCTGTCGACCTCCGGCGAGTCGCGGCCCTTCGACCGCCGTCGGGACGGCTTCATGCTCGCCGAGGGTGGTGCGGCGATCGTGCTCGAGGAGCTCGACCACGCACGTGCGCGTGGCGCCCACATCTACGCCGAGATCATCGGCGCGGCGTCCACCGCCGACGCCTACCACATCACCGCGCCGGCCCTCGAGGGCGCAGGCGCGCGATCGTGCATGGAGTTCGCTCTCGAGGACGCCGGCATCACGCCCGGCGACGTCGCCCACATCAACGCCCACGGGACCTCGACCCCGGCCGGTGACCTGGCCGAGGCCCAAGCCATCGAGAAGATCTTCGGCGCTGGCAGCGTGCCGGTGACCTCGATCAAGGGAGTGACCGGCCACGCGCTCGCCGCCGCAGGCTCCATCGAGGCGGTAGCGGTCGCCCTGACGCTCGAGCGCGGGCTCATCCCTCCGACCGTGGGCCTCGAGCAGCTCGACCCGGAGATCCACCTCGACGTGGTCACCGGCGAAGCGCGCCCCTTCGCAGCGGGCCCCGTCCTGTCGAACAGCTTCGGCTTCGGCGGCCACAACGGCTGCCTGATCCTCGCGCCCGTACGGGCCTGAGCTCGGTTACCCGAGCTCCGGCTACAAGGTCACCTGATCCCCGGCTCCTCGAGCTCCGGGCCCTTCGGGGCCGATGGACCCGAGGACGGTCCCGCCGATCTCGCCGTAGGCGCCTTCAGCGACCACCCGCCCTGGCTCGTCGACCTGGACCAGCTCCCGTGGAGGACGGGTCTTGACCTGGTCCGTGAGCGGACGAGGGACGAGGTCCCCACCCTGACGCGCCGGCGCAGGATCCCGCCCTGGCGCCGCATCGTCAAGGTCGCGTGGACGCTCGGTCGGGCGCTCGCCGGGTGGTACCTGCTCGATCGGCGGCGAGGGCGCGTCAGCTCCCGCGCCGGCCTCGCGCACCGGCTGCGGATCGCCTTCCAAGCGCTCGGGCCCACATACATAAAGCTCGGCCAGATCATCTCCTCGGGCGAGGGGATCTTCCCGGGCGAGCTCGTCGGCGAGTTCAAGCAGCTGCGCGACCGCGTCCCACCGGAGCCCTTCCCCCTCGTACTCCAGATCGTCGAGTCCGACCTCGGGCGCCCGCTCGAGGAGGTGTTCGCCGAGTTCTCCACCGAGCCCCTCGCGGCGGCGTCGATCGCGCAGGTCCACCGAGCGGTGCTGCGCTCGGGCGAGGAGGTCGTCGTCAAGGTCCAGCGACCCGAGGTCGCGACGCTCGTGCGCAACGACCTCGCCGTGATGAGCTACCTCGCGCCGTTCCTCGTCGGCCGGATCCCGATCGCCGTCCTGGCGAACCCGCCGGCGCTCATCGAGCTCTTCGCCGAGACGATCGTCGAGGAGCTCGACTTCCGCCTCGAGGCGGAGAACATGCTCGACATCGCCGGCGTGCTCGCGGCGAGTGACCAGCAGGCGATCATCGTCCCGCGACCGCACCCGCGCCTCGTGACGCCGAGGATGCTCGTCATGGAGCGGCTCGAAGGATTCGCCTGGGACGACGTCGACGGGATGAAGGCCGCCGGGATCAAGACCGAGGAGGTGCTGCGCGCCGGCGTCGTCTCCTTCCTCGAAGGAGCGATGCTCTACGGCGTGTTCCACGGCGACCTGCACGGTGGGAACCTCTTCGTCCAGGCAGACGGCCGAGTGGCCCTGCTCGACTTCGGCATCACCGGGCGCCTCACCGAGCCACGGCGCGTCGCCTTCATGCGCCTCGTGATGGGCGGCACGCTGAACGACGTGCGCGCCCAGGTCCAGGCGCTGCGCGACCTCGGAGCGCTCGATGCCGACGCCGACATCGAGCAGGTCGTGATCGACCTCGGCCTCGACGCGCCGCCCCAGGACGTCGTGGAGATGAGCGCCGAGGAGCTGACCGCGCAGCTGCGTGACCTCACCAAGCAGCTGCTCGCATATGGAGCGAAGATGCCGAAGGAGCTGATGCTCTTCGTGAAGGACATCCTGTTCCTCGACGGCGCCGTCGCCACCTTCGCCCCGGACGTCGACCTGCTCGGCGAGGTCGCCGGGATCGCCACGTACTTCGCCAGCCGGCACGGTGGCAGGATCGCCTCGGAGATCGGCATCGACCCCCGCGCGCAGGAGGTCGATCTCGACTCGGTGCGATCGTCGCTCGGCGTCTCGTCGGACACCGAGCGCCTCTCCTACCGAGAGATCCAGGACCGGCGATCAACGCTGCGCCAGAAGTTCGAGCGGGAGCGCACAGGCCGCCCAGAGCCCGGGTGACCTGACCGGAGGCGGATCAGGTGGCAGCATCGGCGCCGTGAACGACGCCCGCCGCACCCGGCCGCTACTCGCAGCGCTCGCCGTCTCGGTGGTGGCGCTCCTCGCCACCTCGACCGGCGCCTCCGCCGCGGCACCGGTGGAGAGCCACGCTGGAACCACGACGACCACTACTACCACCACCACCGGATCCACCACGACTACCAGCTACCTGCTGGCGCTCGGCGACTCGCTCGCGGCCGGCTATCAGCCCGTCGACGGGAGAACACCGCCATCGGTGAATCCTGCGACCGGCTATGCGGATGGGGGCTATCCGGGCGGCTACGCAGCCGATCTGGCGAGTCAGCGCCATCTCACGCTCGTCGACCTCGCCTGCCCCGGCGAGACGACCGCATCGATGACCGGCTCCCCCGCCGAAGGGCAGTGCACGAAGGTCTACAAGGCGGAGCTCGGTGCGTCGTCGCAGCTCGCAGCCGCGAAGGCCTTCCTGGCACGCCACGTCGGCGCCGTGAGCCTCATCACGATCGACCTCGGCGCCAACAACATCGACGGCTGCGTGTCGGCGAGGACCTTCAACGTCGCTTGCCTGAACGCCGGCCAAAACACGGTGAAGCGCCAGCTGCCCGCCATCGTCGCCTCACTTCGCAGCGTGTTGGCCACGGACGACCCGGGCGCCCGACTCGTCGGGATGAACTACTACGACCCCTTCCTCGGGATCGCCTACGCGCCGGGCGGCTTCGCCGGCACGGCCGGGGCAGCGCTGTCTCTCCCGGCGGTGCGCGCCTTCAACGGGATGCTCGCCACGATCTACCACCGCCAGGCCGTCCCCGTAGCGGACGTGGCGACCGCCTTCAGCACCGGCGCGGTCCTTCCCGTGCGCAGCTACGCGCGCCACCGCCTCCCCCTCAACGTCGACCTCGTCTGCCGCTGGACCTGGATGTGCCCGCTCCCGGGCAGCTCGGCGAAGGCCGACATCCACGCCGACACGGTCGGCTACCGGGTGATCGCGAGCGCCTTCACCAAGGTGCTCGCACAGTCCTAGGGCCGACGGGAGGTCGACCGTACATCGCGCCATGTACGGTCGAGGCGATCGGAGGTCCGCAGTACACCTCCCTGCAGAGACGCTTCTCGAGCGACGCCGGCCACGCGCCGGGCAGGAGAGGACCATGGCCGGACCTGGCACCGACGACCACGCGACCCCGGAGCACGCGCTCGACGCTGCCCATGGCGATCTCACCGACGACTTCTCGAGGTCGTCGACGCGAGCGATCGCCGCGCTGCTGGACGAGCTCCCGGAGCTTCGACCACTCGTGCAGGAGCTCGGCGAGATCCTGCACGAGGACCTGAGCGCGCAGTGCGTGTTCGCCGAGCTGGCGGGCGTCACCTCGCAGCTGTTCGGTGGCGGTCTCGACGAGGAGGACGAGGAGCGCCTCGAGCGCATCTTCGCCGCCGTGGAAGTGGTCGCCACGACCGAGGGAGTCGACACGACCGAGACGATCGCATTCTCCTTCCTCGACGGCCTTGATCCCGACGCGCTGGCGCGCGCCCGGGCCTACCTCGGACCGGCGAGCGAACACATCCTCGAACAGCTCGTGGAAGGCGTGCTGGAGCTCGGCTAGCTAGTCCTGCGGCTAGTCCGGTCTGGGTCTGGGTCAGCCCTGGTAGGCGAGGTCGGCGGCGGTGAGACCTTCGAGGGCCATGCCGTATGGCACCCCTTCGATAATGCGACGGAGGAGGCGCTGGTTGAGGGTCTGCTTCTGCAACCGGCGGTACAGGGTGGGCTTGGCGGCGAGCTTGGTGGCGATCTCGACACCACGGGTCAGGACCTGGTCATGGGGTAGGACCTCGATGACAACGCCCCACTCTTTGGCGGTGGCGGCGTCGATGTTCTCCCCGCTCCATAGCAGCCACTTCGCCCGTGCCGTCCCGGCGACCTCTTCCCAAACGACCTGGAGGCCGTCTCCGGCGGTGATCCCGAAGCTCGGGTGCGGAAGGTCACCGTAGATGGCTCGCTCTGACGCGATGTGAATGTCGCTCAGGAGCAGGTACTCGGAGTGCACCGTGGCGGGTCCGTTGGCGACACCGATGACCGGGAACGGGAGCTCCAGGAGCCGTTGGAGTACCTTGAGGCCTTCGGAACGCGTCTTCTCCCACTGAATGGGCTTGGTGATGTCACCCAGGCTCGGCCCGTCGATCTGGTCCATGAACACGTCACCCGTGCCGGTGATGATCATCGCCCGGTTGTCGCCGTCGATGGCGATCTCCTCGAGGGCGTGGGGCAGGTCTTCGTGGGTTTGGCCGGTGAAAACGACCGGTCCGCCATCGGTGTGGAACCGCATGGTCAAGACGCCATTGTCATCGCGGGAGAACGCCAGGTTGTCGTAATGGTCGAAGTAGGTGGGAGTGGTCACGGTAGGTGGGCTCCTTCCTGGACAGGACTGATCGGAATTCGGTTCGGACGTGTAACGCCAAACGGTGAACTGCAATGTCAAAGGCCGTATGCCTCGAGCAAGTCGAGCCAGACCCCGACCGTGTCAGGGAAAGCGGACACGGCATGCCACAGGCGATCGAGGAGCAACTCGGCGGTAACGGTGATGGGTCGCGGCCTGGAGGTGGTGGAGAGGGCCCGGGAAACGCTGAATCGTCCAGGCCTCCGGACCAGAATCCCGCCAAGCGTGAGATCGCATCAGTCAAGCCAGTTGGGAATCAGCTAGCCCCTCTCAGGCGCGCCTCCTTCTCGCTCTGGACCGTGTTGCTGAACCTATGCCCATAGGGACAAAGTCGGTACCTCGTAGGTCATCGGGGCTGCCGGATGACTCAGGTGGCCGCTCGGCCGCCGTCGACCGGGACCACTGCGCCGTGGATGAAGCTCGCCTCCTCGCTCGCCAGGTAGAGGACCGCCGAGGCGATCTCCTCGGGGCTGGCGGGGCGTCCGGCCGGGGCCAGCGAAGCCAGCTGGTCGAGTGCCTCGCCCATGTCGGCGGTCCCCTCGGTCCGGGTCGGACCAGGGCTGATGGCGTTCACCCGCACCCCTCTGGGACCGAACTCGGCCGCCCAGGCTTTGGTGAGCAGTTCCAGCGCGGCCTTGCTCGAGCCGTAGAGGCCCATGCCGTCGACACCGAACTGGGCAACCATGGTGGAGACGTTGACGATGGCGCCCGCCCCCCGCTGAGCCATCGCTGGGGCGAGCGCGGCCACGAGGAACCAAGGCGCCTTCACGTTCAGGGCGTAGACGGTGTCGAAGGTCGCCTCGTCGTGGGAATCGGTTGGACCGAAGGGGAAGATCCCAGCGCTGTTCACGAGGATGTCGACGCCCCCGCCGAGGGCCTCGGTCGCACGGGCCGCGAGGTCAAGGGCGGCGTCCGCATCAACGAGGTCGGCGGCCACGAAGACGGCCGAGCCTCCAGCTGCCCGAATCGCGTCGACAACGACGTGGCCCTTGTCTTTGTCCCGCCCGCTCACGGCCACAATGGCGCCGGCTGCGGCAAGGGACAGAGCGGTCGCCTTGCCGATGCCGCTCGTTGCGCCGGTGACGAGCGCCCGCTTTCCAGTGAGGTTCTGCATAGTGCGTCCTTCCCGATGGCGAAACCAGATAACAAGACCGGTGGTCTCGCTATCTCTCAACGGGGACTAGCAGTCTCGTATTCCCGTGACATCGGGGCTTCGTGACATGGCGCTGAGCGGCGCTGATCCTCGGGAACGTTGTCCGAGACTTTGGGTCTCGGATTCGGTCGGCACCGCGTACGCTGGATACATGGCTCGCACACGGGACGAGGCGGCCCGAGGCCGGGTGCTCGACAGCGCACGCGACCTGGTGTGTCAGCTTGGTCCGCGCGCGGTCACCGTCGATCAGATCGCCGCCGCCGCCGGGGTGGGCAAGCAGACGATCTACAGGTGGTGGCCATCGAAGTCCTCCGTCATCATGGACGCGCTCATCGAACTCACCGACCCCGACCCGGCTGACCTGCCCGACTCGACCTACGAGGCGGTCCGCCTGCAGATGCGCCGAGTTGCCGGAATGTTCGCCTCGAGGAACGGGGAGCTGATCCGGGAGCTGGTCGCCGACTCCCAAGGCGACCCCGCGCTGGCCAAGGACTTTCGGGACCGGTTCTTCGCCCACCGCCGCGCCAGAGGCGCCGCAAGCCTGGAGAAGGGCATTGCCACCGGCGAGCTGCGAGCCGACCTGGATGTCGAGGACGCCCTTGATGTTCTGTATGGCCCACTGTGGCTTCAACTGCTCGTGGGGCACCGCCCCCTCAGCCAAGCCGCTGCCGACCGCGTGCTGGACCTCGTGTGGCCAGGACTGAAGAACAGCAAGTCTCGCCTGGCGCCGAAGAAAACCACTTAGCGCGAGGTTCTTGGCTCTCCCCTCGGCGGGTGAGCCGGGGTCGGAGGGAATTTTTCAACTACGCGCCTGACCCGCGCGTTTGTGCTGGTCAGGCGCTCTGTAGTACCTAAAGCATGGCTTCGATCATCTCGAAGAGGGTCCGGGCAGACCTACTACCGCCTGCGCGAGATGGCCCGTGTCGGGGGCAAGCCGAAGATGACCTGCGAGCCAGACCTGGGCGAAGCCGCCGACATCGAGGCCGCGATGGACCAGCGAGGCTGAGCGAACTTAGGTAATACGCGGCCGGGACAGCGATTCAGCTTCTGACATGGGAGAACACGCCCGGTCCGCCAGTGATCCCGGAAACTCGCGCTAGCGCCTGAGTGTCGCCGGAAGCTTCGACTCGACCTCAGCGATGCACCTGGCGCGCAGCTCCGCGACCTCCACGTCGGTGAGGGTGCGATCGAGTGCGCAGAAGCGGACCCGATAGGCGAGGCTGCGCGCGCCTTCCGGGACTCCTGGCCCCCGATAGGCGTCGAGCAGGCGCACGGACTCGCACAGCTCCCCGGCGGACTCCCGCAGCACCTCCTCGAGGTCGCCGGCGGGCGTCTCCTCGCCGAGCAGGAAGGCGAGGTCGATGTCGCTCGAGGGAAAGCGGCTCACCGGGCGCGCCAGGTCGCTGCGCGTCGGGAGGGTCTCGAGCTGCTCGAGATCGACCACCATCCAGCCCACTCGGCGATCTCTCGACAGACCGAAGCTATCGAGCACCTCGGGGTCGACCTCGCCGATCACTGCTACCGGTTGCAGCTTCGTCGCGGCGTCGAGCACGAGCCCGCGGCGGCTCGGATGGACGCCGATCGCGAGCGCACCTACATCGGGCCCGAGCGAGGGGCCCTGCTCGAGCTGCAGCGCAGCTGCATCGAGCCCGAGCCCGTCGACGAGCACCCGCCACGCGCGGACTGCCGCGCTCGCATCGTCGCCGTCGCCGCCGAGCAGGAGGCCGAGGTGCTCATGCTCGACCGGCAGCCCCTCCCCCGCCGCCGACGGCGAGAAGACACGCCCCAGCTCGAACAGTCGAACTGCCGGGTTGCGGTGCGACACGTTGTGCCGCAACGATCCGAGCAGGCCGAGGAGAAGATGCGACCGCAGCACCGACTCCTCCTGCACCATGGGATTGGCCAGCTCGACGACGCCGGCGTGCGAGCCGGCTCGTACGTGCAGCGAAGGGTCCACGATCGAGCTCGTCCACGCCTCGTGGGCGCCGAGACCGGTCATCAGCCGGCGCAACCGTCGACGGGTCACGTTGCGAGCACCGAGGTTGCCGACATTCGGCGAGCGGCGCCTCGTCGGGGTGATGCGCTCGTAGCCGTGGTGACGGGCGATCTCCTCGACGACGTCGACCTCGCGCTGCACGTCGGGACGGAAGCTCGGCACGGTCACCTCGAGCACTGTCGTGTCGAGCGCCGCCTCGCCCGTGGTTTCCCCAGGGGTCGACGCACCGTCGGGCGCCGTCTCGCCGGTATTCGCCGGGTCCACGCCGAAGCCGATCGGGGTGAGCAGCTGCTGGACGCGCGAGACAGAGAGCGCGGTGCCGAGGAGGGCGTTCGCTCGGGCGAGGCGAAGCCGGACCCGGCGGGTCTCGCTGGGTCGAGGATGCTCGTCGAGATCGCCCGGAGCGACGACGGGCGCGGCCGCCCCGGCGTACGCCGCGGCGGCGGCGAGCAGCTCGCAGAAGCGGTCGGCGGCTCGCTCGAGCCCGGCCGGATCGATCCCACGCTCGAAGCGGGCCGACGCCTCGCTGCGGACCCCCTGGCGCTTGGCGGTACGACCGACGACCAACGGCGCGAACTCCGCGACCTCGAGCAGCACGCGGCTCGTGGACTCGCCTATCTCGGTCGCGGCTCCCCCCATGATGCCGGCGAGGCCGACGGCGGTGTCCTTTGCGTCGCAGATGAGCAGGTCCTCGACCTCGAGGACGCCGCCAAGGGCGTCGACGTGGCGACCGAGGAGGCGCTCGGTGCCGTCCAGGGTGACGAGCCGCTCGCCGGGCCGAGCGAAGCGCACGGACAGGCCGTGGCCTCCGAGGGTGTCGAGATCGTAAGGATGGTTGGGCTGGCCCAGCTCGAGCATCACGTAGTTGGACGCGTCCACGACGGCGCCGAGCGGGCGCATGCCGGCGAGCAGCAGTCGGCGGGCCACGAGCGGCGGGGAAACGCCGTTGGCCACCCCGCTCACGACCCGGGCGAGCATGTGCCGGCAGGCGTCGGGCGCCTGGAGCTCGAGCGAGGCGAGCTCCGACGCAGGCGGGCCGGACGTGACCGGGCTAGGCACGCTCACCTCGAAGGGGAGACCCAACCGGGCGGCGAGGTCTCGCGCCACGCCGATGATGGAAAGACCATCCGGTCGATTTGGCTCGACCGCGAGGTCGAACACGGCGTCTGGCTCGATGCCGAGGTAGTCGGCCAACGGGGCGCCGAGCTCGAGCCCCGCGGGCAGCGGCGCGTCGGGCGAGCCGGTCGAGGCGACGAGCATGAGGCCGGCCGCGTCTTGGCCGATGCCGAGCTCGGGGCCGGAGCAGAGCATGCCGTCGGACACGATGCCGCGCATCTTGCGTCGTCCGATGACGAAGCCGCCGGGCAGCTCCGCGCCGACCTTGGCGAGAGGGACGACGTCACCGGTGACGAAGTTCATCGCACCGCAGACGATCGTCAGCGGCTCCGGGCCACCCGCGTCGACGAGCACCTCACGGATCCGATCGGCGCCCTCGATCGGACGGATGTCGAGCACGCGCGCGAGCACCACGTCCTCGAGACCGCCCCCGACGTGCTCGATGCCCTCCACGACCAGGCCGAGCGAGTCGAGGACCCTGCCGAGCCGGCGAACGGCCTCGCGGTCGCGCGCGTCGGTCGGGAGCGGCGTGAACTCTCTCAGCCAGGACAGTGGGACGCGCACAGCACTCCTTCATCGCTCGCCGCGGCGACGCCGCGACCTCCGCGACGGCCGCTCAGGCCGTCAGAACTGGGTGAGGAACCGGACGTCGTTCTCGATGAAGCTCCTGAGGTCCCCGATCTCGTGGCGCATCATCGCGATCCGGTCGATGCCGAACCCGAAGGCGAAACCCGTCCAGATCTCGGGATCGACCCCGGTGGCCTCGAAGACGGCCGGGTGGATCATCCCGCAGCCACCGAGCTCGATCCATCCCGTCTGGCTGCAGGTCTTGCATCCGCTGCCGCCGCAGATGGTGCAGGTGATCTCGAACTCCGCCGACGGCTCCGTGAAGGGGAAGTACGCAGGGCGAAGCCTCGTCGCCACACCTTCGCCGAAGATCTCCCGGACGAAGGTCTCGATTGTCCCGGCGAGGTCGCCGAAGGTGACGCCCCGGTCGACCACGATGCCCTCTATCTGGTGGAAGACCGGCAGGTGCCGGGCGTCGGCAGTGTCGCGGCGATACACGCGCCCGGGAACGACCGCGTAGAGCGGAAGCTCCCCGCGCTCGAGGAGCCGGATCTGACCGGGCGAGGTCTGCGTGCGCAACAGGAACGACTCGTGGTCGCCCGTCGCGAGGTAGAAGCTGTCCTGCATGCTGCGGGCCGGATGGTCGCGTGGCACGTTGAGCGCGGTGAAGTTGTACCACTCCGTCTCGGCTTCGGGACCGTCCGCGATCTCGTAGCCCATGCCGACGAAGATGTCCTCGAGCTCCTCGCGCACCTGGGTGACGAGATGGAGATGGCCGCTTCCCGGAGCCGGCGGGACCTCGGTGAGATCCAGCCGGTCGGCCGCGAGGCGAGCCTCGCGATCGGCTCGCGCGAGCACTTCCCGGCGTTGCTCGACGAGCGTCTCGATACGAACGAGGGCGTCGTTGAGCACGCGGCCGACCTCCCGCCGCTGTTCTGGCGCGAGACCACCGAGCGACCGCTTCCACCCGGCGATGGGCGACCTCCGGCCGGTGAGCTCGGGGACGGCGGCCTCGAGCGTCCCCAGGTCACGAACGCCCGCGACACGCTCGGCCGCGACACGCTCGAACTCCTCGATCTCTCCGGGACGCGGTGCTCCGTCGCTCGCCACGGCGCTCATCGTAAGGGCTGTTGCGCTCGGGCCCCGCCGGACGGCGAGGAGGCCGCGGCGACCCTTCCCGGCGCGCCCGTGGCGCGAGGCGCCCCCGATGGCTCGGCGTCGGCTCGGCGGCGGCGCGCGAGCTCGAAGCAGAGCACCGTCGCCGCCATCGCGACGTTGAGCGACTCCGCGCTTCCTGCCATCGGGATCGAGACGAACGCGTCGAGCCTCGAAGCCACAGCGGCGTCGAGCCCCTGGGCCTCGTTGCCGAGCACGAGCGCGACCCGTTCACCGAGCTGGGCGGTCGCGTAGTCCTCACCCTCGTGAGCCCTCGTCCCCACGCGTTCGTAGCCGGCGGCGCCGAGTTGGTCGAGCACCGTCGCGACCGGAACGTCCATGACGAGGGGCACGTGGAACAGTGATCCAGCCGAGGCCCGCACGGTCTTCGGGCTGTAGGCGTCCGCGCTCCCGTCACAGCAGATCACCGCGGCGGCCCCGGACGCGTCCGCGCTGCGCAGTATCGAGCCGAGATTGCCGGGATCACGCACGTCGACACAGACGACGATCGGGGCCCACGGCGGGCACGAACGGAGCGTCTCCTCGAGCGGATGGTCGACGCGGCCCACGACGCCGACGACGGGCTGGGGTGTGACGGCGTCCGCGACACGCTCGAGCACCCCGGGCTGAAGCGCGAACACGCGGATCCCCGCCTCACGGGCGCGCTCGATCAACAGCACCGCCGATGGCGCGGCCGCCACCGCGGGGGCGTAGTACAGGGCCTCCACGGGGGCCCCGGCGGACACCGCCGCGTCGATCACCTTGACCCCTTCGGCCACGAAGGCGCCGTCGCCACGGCGCGCACTTCGCTGGCGCAGCAGCCTCCGCAGCCGCTGGACCCGCTGGTGGCGCAGCCCGAGTGGCTGCTCGCTCAGGAGGCGGCCCCGGACGCTGCGGAGTCCTCGTCGACGCTCGCCTCGTGCTCTTCAGCAGCGGCCTCGGCCGCAGCCACCTCGGCCTCGCCGGCCGCGTCGTCGCCGAGGGCGTCCTTCGCGATGGCGACGATCTTGGCGAAGGTCTCGGGATCACGGACCGCGACGTCCGCGAGGATCTTGCGGTCGACGGTCACCTCGGCCCGGTGCAGGCCCGCGATGAGACGTGAGTAGCTCATGCCCTCGATCCGGGCGGCAGCGTTGATCCGCTGGATCCACAGCTTGCGAAAGTCGCCCTTGCGCGCGCGCCGGTCACGGTACGCGTACTGCAGCGAGTGCATGACCTGCTCGTTCGCCGAGCGGTACGAGCGCGACTTGTTGCCGTAGTAGCCCTTGGCCCGCTCGAGTACTGCCCTGTGTTTCTTCCTGCCATGGACGGCGCGCTTCACCCTGGCCACGGGTGCTCCTTTCGATGAGATCTCAGTGTGTGCTTATCCTGGAACGGCCGCGACCTCCCAGGTCGGCGGGCTTCCAGGTGGACGGAGCGCCGGTGGGCGCAGACGGGCCGTCGCCCGTGCCGAGAGAGCCGAGGACGGGCCCTCAGATTCCGAGCAGGCGCCTCACCTGGCGACGGTCGCCCTTCGACACCTCGACCGATCGGCCCAGCCGGCGCGTGCGCACGGAGGACTTCTTCTCCATGAGGTGGCCGCGATTGGCCTGGCGGCGCAGGATCTTCCCGCTCCCGGTCACCTTGAACCGCGCGGCTGCCCCGCGGTCAGTCTTCATCTTCGGCATCGTCTCAGCCCTCTTCCGTCGTCGAAATCTCAGCGGCCGGAGGGGGTACCTCCACCGCGCTCTGCCCGCCTGCCGCGGGCTGCGCACTTGCTTGCTCGGGCTGTGCTGGCCTCGCCGGTGCTGGCCTCGCCGGCGCTGCTGGCTGTGCTGCTGCGTCCGGCTGTGCTGCTGCTGCTGGCTGTGCTGCGGCCGGCTGTGCTGTCGCCGGCTGTGCTGTCGCCGGCTGTGCTGTCGCCTGTGAACCCACGACCCCGGCTGCACCGGGCTCGTGGTCGGGCTCCCCGTGGGTGCGTGCCGCCTGGGACTGACGCGCCCGCTTGTCGGGCGCGAGCACCATCACCATGTTGCGGCCGTCGAGGCGGGCCTCGGACTCGACCTTGGCGCTCCCGTCCACCCGCTCCGCGATCCGATCGAGGATCCGCTTTCCGAGCTCGGGGTGGAACACCTCGCGCCCACGGAACATGATCGTGATCTTCACCTTGTGGCCCTCGCCCAGAAAACGGGAGACCTGGCGGGTCTTGGTGTCGAAGTCGCCCTGGCCGATCTTCGGCCGGTACTTCATCTCCTTGATCCCGACATTGCTCGCCTTGCGGCGTGACTCCTTCGCCCGCTGCGCCTCGTCGAATTTGAACTTCCCGTAGTCCATGATCCGGCATACGGGGGGCGACGCAAGCGGCGCCACCTCGACAAGGTCGAGATCCATCTGCCGCGCGATCGAGAGTGCTTCGGGGAGCAGCTTGATCCCTAGCTGGTTGCCATCGGGATCGACGAGGCGGACCTCACGAGCACGGATCCTGTCGTTCATCCGTGGCTCGTTGATGGTTGGGGCGGTGGAGATCTGGCATCACTCCTCTCGGCGGGAACCGTACGCCCGGCACGATACCGGTACGCGTACGGGAACGCGGCCCACGAGAGGCTCGACCACCAAAGACCCGGTGCACGCTCCCGCCGGGCTAGTGCCGGCTGCCTACAAGGCAGGGACTGCGGTGACCGGGTGGGAGTCGCTCAACTGCACGGCCCCGCTTTCCCATATCACTTTTGACCGTAGGATAGCAGCCGTGAGCAGCCTCTGGACACCCGAAGGAGAGCACCGCGTGGAGCGGGGCGACGTGGGGCCCGAAGCGGCATCCCCGCCACAGACTTCGGGAGCTCCGAGCGACGAAGTCCTCGCTCCCGACGCCCACGACGAGGGGGAGCTCCGCCAGGAGACGGCCGAGGAAGAGATGGCCGAGTTGGAGCGCCAGCTGGCGAGCGCGCCGGTCGAGGACGTCATCGCCAACCATTGCTACGGCATGTTCCAGCTCGCGGCCCTGCACCTCGGCCAGAGCCCGCCGCGCCTCGATTCCGCCCGCCTCGCCATCGACGCGTTCGCCGCCGTGGTCGAGTCCCTCGGCGAGCGGCTGGGGGCGGCGTCGGACTCGCTCCGGGACGGGCTCGCGCAGATCAGGCTCGCGTTCGTCCAGATCGCAGCCGTGGAGCAAGCGCGCACGGCACCCCCACAAGCCAACGACGAGGGGACGCCGTCGGAGGCCTGAGCACAGCCCGCGCCGGCGTCACCGCTCGCCGGCGAGCCCCCCGCCAGTAGCCGGGCTCGGCACGAGGTCGCTGGCTTCGAGGCGACCTGCGTGACCCGGTACGAGAACGAAGCGCACGTCGGCGCCGACGTCCACATGGCGACTGCCGTCGGCGACGGCGGTGCAGTGGAACGGGTAGCGGGCGTCTCGCTGCGCGCCGACGACGCCGAGGCCTCGGTCGTCGTCGAACTCGACGACCACACCGGCGAGCGATCTCGCCGTCGGCGCCAGCTCGTGTCGGACGTCGGTGTCGGGCGCCTCCACTAGTGGACGATCTTGAGAAGCGGGAGCTCGAGGATGTCGGTCGCCCCCCGGTCCTTCAGCTCGGGAATGAGCACGTTGATCGTCGATTTCGCCGCGACGGTCTCGAGCGCGTAGCCCGCCTCCCCGAAGAGCTTCGAGACGGTCGGCGAGCGCATCGACGGCAATACGGCGATGACCCGCTCGAGGTCGGCCTCTGCGACGTTGAGCTTGACGAGGACGTTGCCCCGCGCCTCGAGCGCCCCCTGGAGCAGGGTCATCAACTGACCCATGGCGTGGGCCTTCACCGGATCGGCGACCGCTGCGGGGTTGGCCACCAGCTCGGTGTAGGACTCGAGGATCGTCGCGATGACCCGTAGGCCGGCGGCCCTGATCGCCCGGCCGGTCTCGGTGATCTCGACGACGGCGTCCGCGATCTCGGGGATCTTGGCCTCGGTGGCGCCGTAGGAGAGGCGGACGTCGGCCTTCACCCCGTGCTCGGCGAGGTAGCGGCTCGTGAGGCCCGGGTACTCGGTGGAGACCCGGACACCCTCGGGCAGGTCCTCCGCGCTCTTCCACGGCGCGCTCTCGTGGACCGCGAGGACGACCCGGATCGGACTGCTCGTCATCTTCGAGTACTTCAGCTGGCCGAGCGAGACCACGTCGGCACCGGTCTCCTCGATCCAGTCGCGGCCGGTGATGCCGATGTCGAAGATTCCCTCGGCCACGTAGACCGGGATCTCCTGCGGCCGCAGGATCCGCACCTCGTCGACGCGCGGGTCCTCGATCGAGGCTCGGTAGTCGACCTCGGAGCTGCGCTGCACGGCGAGATCGGACGCTGCGAACAGCTCCAGGGTCGGGCGCTCGAGAGAGCCCTTCGGCAAGACGAGTCTGAGCATGGCCCTAGCGTGGCCCGCCGGGACCACTTCCGCCAAGTGGGGGCTCGCTCGGCGCAGGCTCGCGCCGCGCGGAGCCGGCCCGCCCCGCGGCGCGGACCTGGCGCGGATTGAGCGCACGCAGCAGCGACGCCATCTCGATCGCGGTGTCCACTGCCTCGGCCCCGCGGTTGCCGTAGCGGCCGCCGGAGAGCTCGAGCGCCTGCTGCAGATCGTCCGTTGTCACGACGCCGAACGCCACGGGCACCCCGCACTCCAGCTGCACCTGCTGACAGGCGTTGGCCACCGCCCCGGCGACGAAGTCGTGGTGGCTCGTCTCGCCCCGGATCGCCGCGCCGAGACACACGACGGCGTCCACGGCGCCGTGCAGCGAGAGCGCACGGGCCGCCAGCGGCAGCTCGAAGACTCCAGGCACCCAGGCGATGGTCGTCGAGGTCTCGACGACCCCACGCAACGCGAGCTGGCGCCGGGCGCCGGTGAGCAGCCGCGTCGTGATCTGGCCGTTGAAGCGGCTGCACGCGACGCCGAGCCGGAGCGCCGCGCCGTCGAGCGAGCCCCGCACGACGCGCTCGGCTCCTTGGGCCGCTCCCGGTGCGTCCTGCGCGGCAGGTCGTGCGACGGACTCCACGGCTCCGTTGCCGCTTTCGTCGTCGGCGCGAGCCCCGCCTCCGCCGTCCGCGGTCGGTCCCGGCTGCGCGGGAGCGGAACGCTTCCCCGGCCCGCCCGGCTCCTGTGGGCGGTCCCGTTCGCTCTCCGCAAGCGCCCTCTCGTCCGAGCGGAGCGACCAGCGGGGCCGTCGACGGTCGTCAGCCACGCCGGTCGAGCGCCCCGACCGCGAGGGCCCTCAGCCGCTCGACGGCCTCCCACGGACGCTCGTCGCCGAAGATCGCGCTGCCGGCGACGAACAGGCGCGCGCCGGCATCCGCGGCGAGCCCGATCGTCTCCATGTCGATCCCGCCATCGACCTCGATCGCCACGGAGAGGCCCAGCCGATCGACGGCCTGCCTCGCGGCCGAGATCTTCGGAACGACCTCCGTCATGAACGTCTGGCCCCCGAAACCAGGGAACACGGTCATGACGAGCAGCAGGTCGATCCGATCGAGGAACGGCTCGACCGCTTCGAAGGGGGTGTCCGGGTTGCAGGCAAGGCCGACGCCGAGCGAAAGCGACCGCATCTGCTCGATGAGCTTCGCCGTCCCGCCGACCTCGACGTGCACCGTCGCCGAGCTCGCGCCCGCCCGGCGAAACGCCTCGAGGTACCGCTGCGGCTCGCTGATCATGAGGTGACAGTCGAAGAACGCACCGCTGTGGCGGCGTAAGGAGGCGACCACTGGAGGCCCGATCGAGATGTTCGGCACGAAGTGGCCGTCCATGATGTCGACATGCAGCCAGTCCGTCGCCATCGCGACCTCGCCCGCGTCGAGGGCGAGCGTTCCGAAGTCGGCCGCAAGGATCGACGGCACGATCCGGACCTCGCCAGCAGGGAGCATCGTCGCGAGGCTACCTGTCCCAGTCGGTCGCGAGCGCCTTAGGTCCCGAGGCGCTCGCCCGGCCCGGGGCGTGCGCCGAGCGCCCACGCCCCGTACGGCTGGGCCGCGCGCCCTTCGGCTTGGACCTCGAGGAGCTCGAGCATGCCGTCGCCGGTGGCGACGAGATTGGCTTCGAGCGTGCCCGCAGGCACCTCCGCAGCGCTCAGCGGGGGGCTGAGCGGCGGGCTGGAAACGGACCCCTCGCCACCGGCCGGGGCGACGTGCTCGCCGGCGACGCGGGCCTCGCGGACGACGAGCCGCTTACCTCTGAAGGTCGTCCAGGCGCGACCCACGCGCACGAGTCGGTGGCATACCTCGGCGCTCGCGGACCAGTCGAGCCGGAGGTCGTCGACCGTGACCTTGGCCGCGTAGGTCGGCTCTCCCGCCTGAGCCACCGGCGTGCCGAGACCGGCCGGTCCGTCCACGAGGCGGGCGAGGAGGAGCTCGGTACCGAGGCGCCCGAGCCGCTCACGCAGCGTCCCCGCCGTCTCCTCCGGACCGATCTCGACCGTCTGGCGCGCGTAGACGGGCCCGGTGTCGAGCCCCTCCTCGAGCGCCATGATGCTGACGCCCGTCTCACGATCACCGGCGAGAATCGCCCGCTCCACCGGCGCGGCGCCGCGCCAACGGGGAAGCAACGAGAAGTGGACGTTCACCATCGGGATCTGCTCGAGCACCTCCGGCCGGACCAGCCTGCCGAAGGCCACGACGACCCCCAGCTCGACCCCATGGCCGGTCACATCCGCGACGCGTTCGGTGGTGGGAAGCCCGAGGTCGAGCGCGGTCTGCTTCACCGGGCTCGGACTCGACGCGCCCCCGCGACCGCGGCGCCGGTCGGGACCGGTGACCACGATGGCGATCTCGTGACCGGCCCGGTGCAGCGCGCGCAACGTCGCCGCGGCGACCTCTGGCGAGCCCAGGAACGCGAGCCGAGTCAGGAGCTCAGGTGCCGCGCGGGCCTAGTGACCTTGTGACGACTGTGCAGTCGCCTGCCCGATCCGCTCCCCCGCCGGCAGGTCGAGCGCCCGGCCCCGCAGGATGCGCATCGCATCCTTTCGCTGCTCTTCGTCGAGACGCTCTACGAGCAGGACGCCCTCGAGGTGGTCGATCTCGTGCTGGAAGCACCGGGCGAGCAGCTCGTCGGCGTCGATGTCGATGTCGTTGCCGTCGAGGTCCGTGCCGATGAGGCGCACCTGCTTCGGGCGGATGACCTCCCAGCTGAGACCGGGGATGGAGAGGCAGCCCTCTTCGTAGGTCCACTCGCCGCTCGACTCTGCGATGCGGGGATTGAGCACGATACCGGGACCGTCGCCGACGTCGTAGACGAACAGTCGCCGCTGCACGCCGACCTGAGGTGCAGCAAGGCCGACGCCCGGCGCCTCGTACATCGTCTCGATCATGTCGTCGGCGAGGCGCACGAGCGCCGCGTCGACGTCCTCGATGTCCGCGGCGCGCTGACGCAGCACGGGGTCGCCGAAAGTCCGGATGTCGTAGATCGCCACGGTCGAAGTCTACTGTCCGCCAAACCCGGCCGGGCTCACGAAACGCACCGCGACCTCGGCTCCCGGTGGCGGGGGCCAGCCGTCCCCGTCGCCGGCCGCGTCGTCGAGCAGCGAGACCGCCACGACGACGGGCGCGTGGACCGACGCGCTGAGAAGCGGCGAGCTCGGGGCCGCCCCGGGCGCGTCCGCACTGCCGGGCGACGCCGGCTCGACGGTGAGGATCGCCTCGCGCCGGCCCTTGCCGACGAGGCTGTCATCGAGGCTCACCGTGGCGACGTCGCCGGAATAGGCGCCGGCAGGCGGGACGAGGATCTCGGAAGGGACCTCGAGCGCGACCTCCCCGGCGCCGAGGACGAGGTCGACTCGGGCGCTGCGCACGGCGCGCACCTCGTGCGGCCTGCCGAGCAGCTGCGTGGCCTCCTCGAGCCTCCCCTCGGCAATCAGCTCGCGGATGCGCGACGACGACACGACCTCGTCGCCTCGTCCGAGGTCGCCGGAGACGAGCTCGACACGGACCACCGCAAAGCCCAGATCGTGCCCCATCGACTCGAGAAGGGCGACATCACCGCGGTGGCCCTGGCCGAAGCGGAAGCTGGCGCCGACGACGACGACGCGGGCCCCGAGATCGTCGACGAGCACGCTCTGCACGAAGTCCTCCGCCGTCTCGGCGGCTCGCTCGGCGTCGAAGCGGAGCACCGCGACCTCGTCGACGCCGGTCGCCCGCAGCAGCTCGAGCTTGTGCTCGGCGCTCGTGAGCAGCCGCGGCGAGCTTGCCGGTCGTACGACGGTGGCGGGGTGTCGGTCGAAGGTGAGCACGACGCTTCGAAGCCCGGCCTCGGTGGCGGCCTCGATGGCGCGCGCTACGAGGAGGCGGTGACCGCTGTGCACGCCGTCGAAGTTCCCGATCGCGACAGCCGATCCGGTGCGCGCGGGGCCGCGCGCGCTCTCGGTCCCGTCCACCGCGAGCGACGCTAGCCGAGCGGCGCGGGGCCGCCCGCGGGGCCGGCGACGCCCCCATCGCCCGCCCCAGGCGGCCCGTCCGGGCCTGGAGCGCCCGTGAGGACCACCATCGGCTTGGCCCGGTCGTCGTCCCACGGCTCGTACACGGCGAGCAGGGCGCCCGAGCCGTCCGTGATCGCCCACGGCCCGTCGCCGGTCGCCCCGAGCGCGCGCCGGTCGAGGACCTTGCCGTACCCGACGGGCGCGAGCAGTTCCTCACCGACGACGAGCTGGGGGAGGTGGGCGACGAGCCCCGACGGCGACCGGACGTCGGAGCGCGCCAGCTCGTCGAGCTCCACTGCATCTCGGGCGAGGAACTGGCCGACCGCGTGCCTGCGCAGCGCCCGCAGGTGCGCCCCTCCCCCGAGCAGGGCACCAAGGTCGGCGGCAAGTACGCGGACATAGGTCCCCGACGAGCACTCGACCTCGGCCCGGTACACGCCCGGCGTCGACGTCGGCTCGACGTCGAACCTGCTCACCTCGACCGGTCGCGCCTCGCGCTCGATCTCTCCCCCCTCGCGAGCGATCTCGTGGAGCCGCCGGCCACCGACCTTGACGGCCGACACCATCGGCGGCACCTGGAGGATCCGTCCGGTGAGCCTTCCCGCGGCCGCGCTGACCTCGGCCGGAGTGATGCCGGACATCTCGAAGGTCGCCGTCACGTCTCCGGCGGAGTCGAGAGTCGAGGTGGTCGTGCCGAGGACGATCTCACCCGCGTAGGACTTGGCGAGACCGGTGGCGAACCGCAGGAGACGCGTCGCACGTCCGAGCCCCACGACGAGCACGCCCGTCGCGTCGGGGTCGAGCGTCCCGGCGTGGCCGGCCTTGGGCTGCGCGAGGAGATGGCGCGCGCGGGCGACGACGTCGTGCGACGTCATCCCTGGCGGCTTGTCCACGACGACGTAGCCGTCGAGGTCGACCGCTGTCTTCGACCCGCGTCTCGCCAATGCCGGCGCCCGCTACTCGGGCTCTGCGTCGCCCGGAGACGACGGCAGCGGCTTGGCGCGCCGCAGCGCGGCCTCGACGGCGGCGCCCGCCACGATCGCGGGGTCGACGGCAAAGCTGAGCAGCGGCGTGCGCTTCATCCGCACCTGCGCACCGATGACGGCCTGCAACGCCTTGCGGTGATCCTCCAGGCCGTCGGCGGCATCGGGCGCCAGCGAGGCCACGTAGACCACGGCCTGACTGAGGCCCGGCTCGCAGACGACCCCGGTGAGGGTCACGAGCCGGAGCCGCTCGTCCGCGTCCGCGCGCCGCTCGACTTCTTCGGCGAGGATTTCGAGCAGCAGTGCGTTCACCCGCGCCACGCGCGGGTACGGGCGCTGCGGCCCGCGACGGTGGCGACCCTCCATTACGAGCTCGACTTTCTTTCGCCCCGCTGGGCAGGTCCGGCACACGGCCGGGCCCGGACGATCAGGTCCGCGGAACCTCACGCTCCTCGTAGGTCTCGATGAGATCGCCCGAGTGCAGGTCCTGGAAGTCGGTGAGGCCGATGCCACACTCGAAGCTCTCGTGGACCTCCCGGACGTCGTCCTTGAACCTTCGGAGCGAGGAGATCGCGCCCTTCCAGATCACGGCACCGTCCCGCAGGAAACGCACCTTGGAACCACGGGTGATCGTCCCGTGGAGCACGTAGCAGCCAGCCACGGCGCCGACGCGGGGCACCCGGAAGACCTCTCGCACCTCGGCCTCGCCGGTGACGACCTCTTCGTAGGTCGGCGCGAGCATGCCCACCATCGCCGCTTCGATGTCCTCGAGCAGCTTGTAGATGATCTCGTAGGTCCTGATCTCGACGTCGTGGGTAGCCGCGAGCTCGCGGGCACGGCGATCCGGGCGGACGTTGAAGCCGATGATCGTGGCGTTCGAGGCGGCGGCGAGCGTTGCGTCGTACTCGGTGATGCCACCGACTGCCCGGTGGACGAACGCCACCTTGACCTCGTCCCGCTCGAGCTTGCGCAGGCTCTCGGTGACGGCCTCGAGCGAGCCTTGGACGTCCGCCTTCAGCACGATGCGAAGCGTCGCCGTCTCGCCACGCTGGATCTGCTCGAAGATGTCCTCGAGCTTGGCGCCGGCACCGGGCGCGACGGGCGCCTGGCCATATCCGGCGAAGCGGATCCTCTGCTCGCGCGACTCGCCGATGGTGCGGGCCACCGAGAGATCGGTGGTGGCACGCAGCTCGTCGCCGGCCGTCGCGGGCTCGGAGAGCCCGAGCACCTGGACCGGTGTCGAGGGCAGCGCCTCCTTCACCTGGTCGCCGCGATCGTCGATGAGCGCCTTGACGCGGCCCCACGCCGGTCCGGCGACGATGGGATCACCGACGCGCAACGTCCCGCTCTGGACGATGACGGTCGCGACCGGGCCTCGCCCGATGTCGAGGTTGGCCTCGAGGACAGTGCCCCGGGCCCTACCTTCGGGGCTGGCCTTCAGCTCGAGCACCTCGGCGAGCGCGGCCAGATGGTCGAGCAGGTCGTCGATACCGAGCGATTGCAGCGCTGACACCTCGACAGTGATCGTGTCACCACCCCAGGACTCGGGGACGAGGCCCTGCTCGGAGAGCTGCTGGAGGACGCGATTCGGGTCGGCGTCCTCGCGGTCGATCTTGTTGACCGCCACCACGATCGGCACGTCGGCCGCCTTGGCATGGTTGATCGCCTCGATGGTCTGCGGCATGACGCCGTCGTCCGCCGCCACGACGAGCACGACGATGTCGGTCACCTGCGCACCACGGGCGCGCATGGCCGTGAAGGCCTCGTGACCGGGCGTGTCGATGAAGGTGACCAGGCGGCCGTCGAACTCCACTTGGTACGCGCCGATGTGCTGGGTGATGCCACCGGCCTCGCCGGCCACCACGTTGGCCGAACGGATGCGGTCGAGCAGCAGCGTCTTGCCGTGGTCGACGTGGCCCATCACGGTCACGACCGGAGGGCGCGGCCGGAGCGACGCCTCGTCCTCGGACTCCTCGTCGGCGTCGGAGAAGTACCGCGCCTGGAGGGCGGCCTCCTGCTCCTCGCCTGGGTCGACCAGCTTGATGCGGGCACCGAGCTCCGCGGCGAACAGCTCGATCATGTCGTCCGACAGCGACTGGGCAGCCGTGACGACCTCGCCCTGGAGGAACAGGAAGCGGATCACGTCACCGGCGGAGCGGTTCAGCTTCGGCCCGAGCTCCTGGGGCGTCGAGCCCCGCTCGATGATGACCTCACTGTCGGGGATCGGCGCGTTCGACGGTGAGTACGTCGCGACCTGGATCGGCTCCAGCTCTTCCTGGTTGCGACGGCGGCGCTTCGAGCGACGCTGCGGCGGCCGCCCGCGGCCGGGAGGGCCTCCGCGGATGCCACCTGGGGGCGGAGAACCCGCCGTGGGACGACCGCCCACGCCGGCTCCTGCGCCCGGTCGGGCACCGAAGCCGCCACCGC
>JAODBO010000111.1 GCA_025464005.1 Acidimicrobiaceae bacterium
TTCGATGCTCTACTACCTCACGACGATCCTCGTCTACGGCGGCGTCGACGCGATTGCCTGTCTCGGTCTCAGCCAGCAATTCGGCATCGCCGGCGTCACGAACTTCGGCTTCATCATTTTCCAGGCCGCAGGCGCCTATACGGCCGGCGTGCTCGCGCTGCCCAACCAGTCGGCCAACGGCGGCTTCCAGAGCTACATCGGCGGTCTCGGCCTGCCGTGGCCGGTCCCGTGGATCGGCGCGGCGATCGTCGGGGGTCTGCTCGCGCTGCCTTTCGCCTCCCTCGTCGGCAAGCGCCTACGTGGCGACTTCGCCGCGATCGGCCTGCTCGTCACCGCGGTCATGTTCAACCTGCTCGTCACCAACTACCGGCCGTTGCTCAACGGCGCCGCCGGCCTGTCGCTCGTGCCGTCGCCACTCGGCGGAGAGGTCAATCCGCAGTCCGGTGGCTACCAACTGGGCTACGGCATCGTGGCGATCCTGCTCGCTGGCGCCGTCTATCTGTTCCTGCGTCGCATCACCAACTCCCCCTACGGCCGGTCGCTCCGGGCAATGCGGGACAACGACATAGTCGCCGACTCGCTCGGCAAGAACCTGCGCACCCTGCGCACGTCGATGCTCGTCCTCGGCGGGATGATCGCGGGCCTGAGCGGTGGTGTGCTCGTCGGGTTCATCAACCTCTGGGATCCCCAGGCGTGGGGCTACGCGGAGACGATTGTGCTCTTCGCCGCGGTGATCATCGGTGGCCTCGGCAACCATCGCGGCGCCATTCTCGGTGCGATCCTCGTGCCGCTCGGTTTCGAGGAGGCGAGCCGCTATATCCCGGCCGTGGGTCCGGCCGGCCTCATCCCCGCCCTCCAGTGGGTCGCGATCGGTTTGTTGATCGTGCTCTTCCTCTGGTTCCGGCCGCAGGGCATCCTCCCCGAGCGGCGCAGGATCTTGAGCACGGCCGTCGCCGCCGGCGCGCCATCCGCCCTCGACGGGGCAGCTCGTCAGGCGTCCGAGCACGACTCGGACGACGTCGAGCATCTCGACCTCCCGACGATGCCGGCACCTCCGGCCGTCGCGGCACACGCCGACGCCTCCGCGTCGGCCACGGACGGCGACACGATCCTCGAGGCGCGCGGCCTCGTGCGGATCTTCGAGGGTGTGCGGGCGGTCGACGGCGTGTCGGTGCAGTTCCGGCGGGGCCGGCTGACGGGCCTCATCGGGCCGAACGGCGCCGGGAAGTCGACGACGCTCGCGATGCTCGCGGGCACGCTTGGGGCCTCCGAGGGGCAGATCCTCTACCGCGGCGAGGACATCACCGCGCTCCACGCCTACCAACGTGCCCGCCAGGGCCTCGTGCGCACTTTCCAGCTCGCGAGCGAGTTCAAGAGGCTCACGGTGCTCGAGAACCTCGTGTCCGCGGTGCCGCGCCAGCAGGGCGACTCCTTCCGCGGCGCCGTTCGCGGCAAGCGCTACTGGGGCGCCGAGGAGAAGGAGAACATCGCCCGCGCGGAGCAGATGCTCGAGCGTTTCGGGCTCTCGGCCCACGCGGATCGCTACGCGGGCGATCTCTCAGGCGGTCAGCGACGCCTCGTCGAGATCATGCGCTCGCTCATGGCCGAGCCGGAGGTGCTGCTGCTCGACGAGCCGATGGCGGGCGTTCACCCGAGACTGGCTCGCCAGATCGGATATCAGCTGCTGGCCCTGTGCGCTGGAGGGATGACGATCGTCATGGTCGAGCACGAGCTGTCGATCATGGACGAGTTCTGCGACCCCGTGGTCGTGATGGCCGAAGGACGGGTACTGGCCGAGGGGACGATGGCCGAGCTGCGCAAGCGCTCCGAAGTCGTGGAGGCCTACCTTGTGGGTTGATCGTCCTTCGAGCCGGGGGAGCAAGCCATGACCTTGACCGAGACCGGCACATCCGAGCGGAGGATCAAGGGAGCGTCGCTGCGCACGGAGTCCCTCACCGCCGGTTACGGCGGCAGCCCCATCGTCCACGAGATCTCCATCGAGGTTCGCCCAGGCGAGATCGTCTCGATCGTCGGGCCCAACGGCTCGGGCAAGAGCACCCTGCTGAAGAGCATCGTCGGCATCGTCGAGGTGCTCGCGGGCAGGGTTGTCCTCGAGGGCGACGACGTGACGGGCAAGGCCCCCGAGGAGATCGCCCGCTCCGGCGTCGGCTACGTCCCCCAGGTCGACGACGTCTTCGGGCCCCTCACCGTCGTCGAGAACCTCGAAATGGGCGGCTACCTGCTCCGTCCGAAGCAGGTAGCGGCTCGAGTCGAGCACGTGCTCGAGGTGTTCCCCCAACTTCGCCGGATGCTCTCGCGTCGGGCCGGAAAGCTCTCCGGGGGAGAGCGCAAGATGCTCGCCATGGGTCGCGTGCTCATGCTCGAGCCGGCGTTGGTCGTGCTCGACGAGCCGACCGCAAACCTCGCGCCGATGATCGCCCACACCGTGCTCGACGAGCACGTGCGTCAGTTGGCCCAGACCGGCGCGTCGGTGCTCATCGTGGAGCAGCGCGCGCGAGCCGTGCTCGAGATCTCCGACCGGACCTATGTTCTCGGCGGCGGTCGGGTCCGGATGGAAGGGACACCGACGGAGCTCTCCGCCAGCGACGAGTTCGTGGACTCGTTCCTCGGCGGGGGCGCTCGGCCGTGACTTGACCGCACTGTCCAGCAGGCGTCGAGTCGGGCGTCTCCGCACTGACCCGATTTGGCAGCGCGACGCGCTCGTGGTCGTGCTCACGCTCGTGACGGGGGCCACCGACGCCGTGGGTTTCACCCGCCTCGGTGGGGTGTTCACGAGCGTCATGACGGGCAACATGGTCCTGCTCGGCGTCGCCGCGGGACGGGGCGAGGGCACGCTCGCGCTCCACACCGGCGTCGCTTTCGTCTGCTACGTGGCGGGCACGCTGCTCGGCGGCCGCGTCGCCGGGAGCCCCGGCGAGCGCAACCCGCTCTGGCCACGACCCGTCACCGTCGCGCTCATCGTCGAGCTCGCCGTGTACTGCGCCTTTGCTCTCGGGTGGGAGGTGTCCGGCGCACCTCCATCGGGCAACACCGCCCTCGGTCTGCTCGGCGTGAACGCGGTGGCGCTCGGGATCCAGAGCAGCGCCGTCCTGCGCTTCGGGGTAGGCGGGCTCTCTACGACCTACCTGACGGGGACCTTGACGACGGTCGTCGCGAAGATCTCGACGAGGGACCGCTCGACCCCGTCGGGCCGCAGCATCGCCATCCTCGTCGCACTCGTGCTAGGCGCCGCCCTCGGGGCGGTCCTGGCGGTTCACGCGCCCCGAGCTGCCCCTTTCGCCCTCGTCGTTCCCCTCGGACTCGTCGTCGTGGCTGCGGTCACGCTCTTCTGGCACCGCGACGACGCCGCGGACTGAACGCCACTTCGCCCTTCCTGGCACATCAACGGCCCAGCGCTTCGACGAGCCCGGCTACGTGCGCCGGGCGCGCCGCTTCAGCCCCACCAGAAGGAGGCCGCGATCGTCACGTAGAGCCCGACGAGGGCTGCCCCCTCGAGCCAGGTCGACTCGCCGTCGAACACGACGATCACGGTCACGATGGTCCCTATCGCCAAGGCGACGACGAGCATGACCGGCATGACGAGGGTGAGCGCCGCCCCGCCGATCAGCCCGGACGCGAGGACGAGCACCGGGAGCAGTACGAGCGCGATCTGCACCGGGCTCTGCAGGATGACCGCGAGCGCGTAGTCGGACCGGTTCTTCATCGCGAGGCTGATGCCCACGAAGTTCTCGACGGCGTTGCCAGCGATGGCGACGACCACGAGCCCGGCGAAGGCTTGCGAGACGTGCAGCTGGCCGAGTGCCGGAGTGAGCGCCGCGACGAACCAGTCGGAGACGAGTGCGGCCGCGACGCTCGAGCCCGAGAGCATCACGACGACGAGCCAGAGGGGCCAGAGGTGCGCGGGCTCGAGGACGTCGCCGCCAAGCGACGGGGCCGCGCGCAGCGACGACGGTATGGAGAGCGCGAACACGACGAGCAGCACGACCGACGCGACGTCCGAGAGGACCTTCTCGTGGTGCGCCGCGGCGAGTCCGAGGTGCGACGACAGCGTCGGGACGACGATCACCGCCACAGCGAGCAGCAGGAGCGTCACCGCCGTGCGTGGGGCTTCGGTGCTGAAATGTTGGGTGCCATTGCGCCACCCGCCGGCGATGAAGGAGAGCCCGAGCACGAGCAGCAAGTTGGCGAGGATCGAGCCGACGAGCGCCGACTGGACCACGGAGACGAGACCGGCCCGGAGCGCGAAGATGCCGACGAACAGCTCGGGAAGGTTGCCGAGCGCGGACTGGACGACGCCGGTCGCGCCGGATCCGAGCCGGTCGCCGAGCCGGTCCACGCTCCGGCCGACGAGGGCGGCGAGCACGCCGAGCGCCGCCGCGGAGACGACGAACGGGACGACCTTGCCGGCGTGGCCGAAGTACGTGCCAGCCGATGCGGCCGTGAGAACGACGGCAAGCCCGACGAGCCGGACGTCGGCCCGTGGCAGGCCGGTCGTCGTACGAGGTTGACCGGTTGTGTCGCTCACTTCAAGATGTTCACCGCTCGGGCGATGACGAGGCCGATGGTGACGAGGGACACGGCGGACTGGAGCATCATGAGCTGCTTGGCCCACCTCGACAACGGCATGACGTCGGTGGGGCTGAAGGCCGTGGCGTTGGTGTAGGAGAGCCACACGTAGTCGAGGAACTGCGTCGACCAGTCCGCCGGAGCGAGCTCGGGATTCGTCATCTGGACGAACATGAAGTCCGGGTAGGGCCGGCGCGCCTGGGCCCTCGCGACCGGCCCACCGCGGTCGAACTCCCAGTACCAGAGACCGAAGACGATGATGTTCGTCAGGTAGATCGCCGCCCCGCTGCCGAGCAGCACAGCGGCGTTCGAGCCGGAGGTGCCGGCGATGAGCCCATGGATGAGCAAGACAGCGGACCACGCGTTGGCGAGCGAGATCGTCGCGATGAGGAGCAGGCTCGTGCCACGCAGCGCCCTGGACGAACGGTTGATGCGGCGCGGGTTGGCCGCCATGAGGCCGACGGCGAGCACGCCCTCGAGAGCGGGAAGCACCCAGTAGGGGTGGATCTCGAGGCGGGCCGGTAGGAGGATCTGCAGCACGATCGCGGCGGCGATGAACCCGGCGACTGGCAGGCGGTGCTCGCCGGCAGTCGCTCGCTGCCATGCCGGCGTGAGCTTCGCCTCGACCAGCCGCTCGTCGGTGCCCGCGAGCCGCTCGAGTCGTTCGAGGTGCTCGCGCATCGTCGTGAGCATGTGGTGCATGCCCGGATCGTTCACCCTGGAGTCGTCCTGTGAGACGACCGGGACCTCTTCGTGCCGTGCGGGCACCGTGGGCTCGTCGTCTCGGGCGGAAGGAAGGTCGGGCTCGCTCATGTGTGACCTCCTCGTTGCTTTCCGGGAACGAGCACCAACGACGTGGTCCCCGTCGGACCGGACTACAGCTCGGTGGTTCCCAGCATCAGCTCGGGCACTCTTCCGCGCCGCCGGTCGAGGGGGTCCGGAAGATCACCGTGTGGTAGGCGACGTACTTCGCCACCCAGAGGAGGATACTGATGGCGAGATAGAAGACACCGAGAATGAGGAGCCTCAGCACGTGGCGCGCGTGGTCCTCGTGGGATATCGCGCCCATCGCGAGGCTGGACACGGCCATGCTCACGAGTGAGGTGAGCCAGTACAGCAGCAATTGGCGCCCGGCTCGCGTCCGGTCGGCCTCGGACCAGATCCAGTATCGCGAGAGCAGGTAGGACGGAACGGTCCCGGCGAGATTGGCGGCGACCGTCGCGAGCGTCACCCCGACGCTCGTCTCCGCGTCGATCGTCACGAGGCAGACCTCGCTCACCGCGAGCGCAAGCGCCGAGGTCGCGGTGTAGCGGAAGAGCCGGCGAAGGTCGCGCGCCTGAAGTGTCGTGCGGAGGCGCCCGAAGATCGTGGCACGCGGTGCCGACAGCTCCTCGAGCGGCGCGAGCGTCTCTCCGGCTGTCCCGACGTCGTCACGCTCGAACTGCTCTCGCAGGGCAGTCATGTGAAATGGACCCCAGGTCTCGCTGCATCCGGCGCTTCCGGGACGCTGATTGCTACGACGTTTCGCAAGAGCCAAGGGCCGGGCGCTGCCCCTGTACGGCCGGTCCGAAAGCTGGAAGCGAGAACGTCGATGCATCAGATTAGGCGACGCGTCGCCATCGGTACCACTCACCCCGGCTGCTCCGGTCGCCGCGCCACGCCGAGACAGGTCTTTCGTCCCGCCAAATGCACTGCTAATGCCACCGTTGTAAGTAGAGTCGCGTCACCGTGCCCAACCTGGACCCCGTGCCGCTTCTCGACCGCAAGCTTCGTCCCGACGTGAAGGTAATCGGCGACGCGATGGCGAACCGCGTCGGAGACGTCGTCGCTCGCGTGCTCGACCACGACCCGGGCTCGACAGCGTCGCTCTCGACGTTGGCCGAGGAGTTCGCCACCGCGGTGCGAACCGCGACCCTCGCGGTCGCCGAATGGGTAGCGGGCGGTGACGCCGACGTGGCGCGTGTCGCCGGCCGCGATGCCTCGCGGTTGTTCGGACGTCTCGCTGCTCATCACGAGACCTCCCTCACCGAGGTGACGAAGCGCTGCCTGCGTTGGCGGGACGTGGTGGTCGAGATGGCGCGCGAAGAGGCCGGATCGCTCGGCGCGAGCGACGAGGCGTTCGCGCATGTGTCGGTGATGCTCGCTCACAGCTGTGACGCCACGCTCGTCCGGCTGTGCGAGGCCTTCGAGGACGAGCGGCGCCGCGTGCACGACGAGCTCACGGTGCGCCAGGAGCAGCTCAGGTTCCAGGCGACGCACGACGATCTCACAGGACTTCCCAATCGCCTCCACATACTCGAGCGCACCGAGCTCGCGCTGCGCCACGCGCGGCGCCGCGAGACGACCGTTGCTGCGCTCTTCGTGGATCTCGACAACTTCAAGGACGTCAACGACACCCTCGGACATCGCGCCGGGGACGAGCTGCTCTGCTCGATCACCGGACGCCTGAAGGCGACGGTGCCCGAGGGCGCCACCCTCGGGCGCCTCGGCGGGGACGAGTTCGTGGTGCTTCTTGAGAATCTCACGGAGTTCGGACCGGCAGAGGCGCTCGCCTGGCAGATGCTCGACGTCCTGCGCGGCCCGTTCATGCTCCCCGGGCTCGACGACCGCCCCCTCAACGTCACGGCGAGCATCGGGGTCGCCGGCGGAGGCGACGGCTCGGCCGAGGACTTGCTGCGCGACGCCGACGTCGCGATGTACCGCGCGAAGTGGGCCGGCAAGAACCGCGTCGTCCGGTTCGAGCCGGAGATGCAGTGGGCCGCACGGAGCCGGCTCGAGCTCGACATCGAGCTCCAGCTCGCACTCGACAACCACGAGTTCTTCCTCGTCTATCAGCCGACGTTCGACCTTCAAGACATGCACGTGACCGGCGTGGAGGCGCTCTTGCGTTGGCTGCACCCCACGCGGGGCGTCGTCGTGCCGGGTGACTTCGTGCCGCACCTCGAGCGCTCGGGGCTGATCACCGTCGTCGGTCGGTGGGTGCTCGACCAGGCTTGCCGTCAGGGCGCGGCGTGGCACGCCATGGGCTACGAGGTCTCGATCTCGGTCAACGTCTCGGCTCGCCAGCTCGACCACGTGGACTTCGTCGAGCACGTTCGCTCCGCTCTCGACTTGAGCGGCATCGACCCGGGATCGCTGACGATCGAGATCACCGAGACGGCGATCGTCCGGGACACGGCCCGGAGCGCCTTGCGCCTGGCGGCCGTTCGAGCGTTGGGGCCTCGTATCGCCGTCGACGACTTCGGGACCGGCTACTCGTCGCTCGCTCACTTGCAGTATTTCCCTGTGGATGCGCTGAAGATCGACCGGAGCTTCGTCTCGGGGATGCTGCGCGGTCGTGAGGCCGAAGCGCTCGTCCACACGCTCGTGCAGCTCGGCAAGGCGCTCGGCATCGAGACGCTCGCCGAGGGCATCGAGGAGCTGCCACAGCTCACCCACCTGCGCGACGAGCAGTGTGAGAGCGGCCAAGGCTTCCTCTTCGCGGAGCCCCTCGAGGCTGATGAGGTCGGCGCGTTCTTCTCCAACTGGGCCGGTGGGGTCGCGGCACTGGGAACAGCGTGAGACTCGCGGGCAGCGTGACCAGCCGCCGCGAGTCGGTTACGGTCCCTAAGATGATCGACCCAGCGCCACGCCGACGACAGGACGAGGTGATCGGCATCGAGCTGTCGGTGATCGACCGGAACGTGGTGCAGCTCTTTGCGCTCGTTAGCGAGGCAGCCGCCGGAGCCACGCACGCGCTCGTCACCGGCGACCGTGAGGCGGCCAAGGAGCTCGTCCGGCGGGACGAGGTGATCGATGCCCTCTACCGTGAGGTGGAGGTCCTGGTCGAGACGGAGCTCGTCGAGCAGGACCCGAGCCCCGACCGTCGGCGCTATCTCGTCGCGATGCTCCGGATGCTGCCGGAGCTCGAGCGAAGTGGCGATCTCGCCGAGCACATCGCGCAACGCGCGGTCCGGCCCATCGCCGTCGAGATGTCCCCGCGTTCGCGCGGCCTCGTCGAGCGGATGGGTGAGGTGGCCGCACAGATGTGGGCCAAGGCCGCCGATGCCTTCGGCGATCGAGCACCCGAGGTCGCCGTTCGGATGGAGGAGCTCGACGACGAGATGGACGACCTCCACACGACGTTCATCGCCGAGATCGTCGGCTCGGGCGTGCCGACCCAGATCGCCATCGAGCTGTCGCTCATCGGCAGGTTCTACGAGCGACTCGGTGACCACGCCGTGAATCTGACCCGTAATGTGCCTGGACGCATCCAGCGCTTCCACCCGGGCGGGGAGTGAGCAGCACGCTCTAACCTGCGCGGCGCGTACCTCGCCGCCGCGCCCGGGCAACGTCGCAGCTAGTCGACGGCTCGGCGCATGAAGCCACGGATCCCCGTCGTGCCGAAGATCGCGAGCGACACGAAGAGCATCAAGATGCACAGCCACGGGCGCATGTGCGGGATCTGCGGCACGAGGGCCGCGCGCATCGCCTCGCTGACGTAGGTCAACGGATTCAGCGTCGTCACCCACTGGAACCATTCGATGCGGCGAAGCGAAGGCCACGGGTACTGGCTGCAGCCGGTGAAGGTGATCGGCAGGAGCACGAGCGCGAAGACGATGTTGATCTTGTTGGGCGGGACGATCGTGCCGAGAGTCAGGCCGATCGCCGAGCCGACGAGGGAGCCGAGTACGAGCGCGCCGAGCAGCAGCGGGACCGCTCCGGCCCGCCAGGGGATCGAGCCGAGCACCACGATGCCGACCGGGAACATGACGAGCGCGGCGACGAGGGAGCGAAGGCTCGCGAACACCATCTTCTCGACCGCCACTGCCGCCACCGGCAGCGGCGCGAGCAGCCGGTCCTCGATCTCCTTGGTGAAGGAGAAGTCGATGACGAGCGGGAACGCCGTCTGCTGGATCGCGGTGAGGACGGCGGTGAACCCGACGATTCCGGGGAAGAGCACCTGTCGGTAGCCGGGACTCGTGTAGCCGAGGCTCCCGAGGATCCGGCCGAACACGAACAGCAGGAACAGCGGCTGAAGTATCACCTGGGCGAAGAAGACGTGGAGCTCCTTGCCGGTGACGTAGAGATCCCGCCGGAGCACGGCGAGGAAGGCCCGCCGGGACGTGCCACCGCTCCGGATCGCCGGACGCGTGCCTCCCGCCTCGAGCAGTGCCGTATCGCTCACCTGAGCGACCTGCCCGTGAGGTGGATGAACACGTCCTCGAGACTCGGGGTCCCGATGCGGATGTCGGTGATCGACGCGCCATGTGTGACCACTCGCTCGGCGACGGGAGCGACGTTGGCCGGAGCGTCACCCTCGAGGTAGAGCCGCAGCCGCCGCCCCGTCGCCACCTCGTCGTCGAGAGCTGCCGCCGGGATCGCACCCGCGGTCCGAGGCGGAAGGGAGGTTGCCTGCTGGGCGCGCGGATGGTCATGTCCCGCGCCAGCGACGACCGTCTCGACGCGCTCGACGCGCTCGACGCTGGGCAGCTCTTCGAGGGCTCTGACCAGCGCGTCGGCCTCGCCGCCGAGGAGCGGCGTGACGGCGACCTCCAGCGTCGCGCTCCCCGGGAGGCTCTTCGTCAGCGCCTCCGGAGTATCGAGCGCGAGGACCTGGCCGTGGTCGACGATCGCTACCCGACTGGCGAGCTCGGACGCTTCGTCCATGTCGTGGGTCGTGAGCACCACGGTGACACCGCTGTCCTGCAGCTCGCGGACTCGGTCCCAGACGAACAGCCGCGCCGCGGGATCGAGCCCCGTCGTCGGCTCGTCCAGAAACAGCACGTCAGGAGCGTGCATGAGCGCCCGCGCGATCATCACCCGCTGCATCTGGCCGCCCGAGAACATGTCCACCTTCTCGCTGCCGCGTTCACCGAGTCCGAACTGCTCGAGCAGCTCGGTGGCGCGCCGCTCGCGTTCGCCCTGCGGAACCCCGTGGTAGGCGGCGTGGAACAGCAAGTTTTGGCGGATCGACAGCGAGCGGTCGAGATTGTTGCGCTGAGGCACGACCGCGAGGTGACGGCGGGCGCCGACCGGGTCGGCCACGACGTCGACCCCGGCGACGAACGCCCGCCCGCTCGTCGGACGCACGCGGGTGGTCAGCACGCCGATGGTCGTCGTCTTGCCCGCACCGTTGGGCCCGAGCAGGCCGAACACCTCGCCACGCCCCACCGCGAAGCTCATGCCGTCGACCGCTGCGACCGGGCTCTTCGGGTAGCGCTTGACCAGCTCGTCGACGACCACGGCGTCCGAGGGCACGAGGCTCACCGTAGTGGTTGGCGCGGTCAGAACCAGTGGAACCAGGGGTGTCCGAAGCGCCAGATCACGACGAAGACCTTCCCGACGACGTAGGAGCGCGGGACGGTTCCCCAGTACCTGCTGTCCTCGGAGTCGCCCCTGCAGTCTCCCATCACGAAATAGTGGCCCTTCGGGATCACCTGGCTCGAGATGGCGAAAGACGTCTGCTGGCAGAGGCCGACGAGGGGAGCGAGCCACGGCTCGCTGATGGCATGGTTCTTCTCGCCGGTCGCCCTGTCCGAGACGAAGATCTGATCGCCCTTGGAGTAGATCGTCTCGCCGGGTAGGCCGATCACCCGCTTGACCAGGTCTCCGGCGTCGGTCGTCGTGTCCCCCGGCGTGCGCTTGAAGACCACGATGTCACCCCGGTGGAGGTCGTCGACGACCCACGGGAGCTTGTCGACGAGCATCCGGTCGCCGATCTGGAGGGTGGGGAGCATCGAGCCCGAAGGCACGTAGAAGGTCTGGACCACGA
>JAODBO010000016.1 GCA_025464005.1 Acidimicrobiaceae bacterium
GGAGGCTCGCGAGCGGTCCACCGCGACCGGCGCCACCACCGCGCTGGGCCGTGCGGCCGAGGCCGACGAGATAGCAGAGGTAGTCGCCTTCCTGGCATCGCCCCGCGCCAGCTACGTGACCGGTGCCGTCGTCGCTGCCGACGGTGGCCGCACCGCCCTCTAGCTCCATGCGCGCACCACCTACGAAACTGCATGGACACCCCATGACGAGCGGATCACCTGACGACAGCACCAGGTACGCGCCCAGCCCGAGCGAGCGGGTCCGTGCCCAGGTGGCGCTCTACGAGGCAAACGGAGGGAGCGAAGGTGGGACCCTCGAGGGCCGGCCGGTTGTCATCCTGACGACGATCGGCGCCCAGAGCGGGCAGATCCGAAAGACCCCGGTAATCCGGATCGAGCATTCAGTCACCTACGTGGCTGTCGCCTCTGCCGCAGGTGCCCCCCGCAATCCGTCCTGGTGCCACAACCTGGTCGCCCACCCCGATGTTGGAGTCCAGGACGGCTCTACTATCCATGCTCTGCGGGCGCGCGAGGTGTTCGGAGACGAGAAAGCTCGATGGTGGCGTGTCGCTGAGGCAGGCTGGCCGCACTTCCCCGAGTACCGGGCAAAGGCCGGCCGTGAGATTCCTGTCTTGCTGTTGGAGCCCCTCGTCGGAGCTGAGCAGGACTCCCGGGCCCCGAAGACGACGTTCGACCGCACGCGGGACGCCGAACTCAATTGACTCACCCAACCGGAGAACGAAGGAGCGGCAAGATGCCCAACGAGATCAAGCTTCCGAGCGCTGAGCACCCCATCACCATCGAGGCCGAGCCATCTCGCATAGTCGTCGACGTCGGTGGCCACGTCATCGCCGACACCGAGTCCGCCCTGGTCCTGAGGGAGGCGGCCTATCCGCCGGTGCACTACGTCCCCCTCGACGATGTCGACCAGGCCGTGCTTTCGCGCAGCTACACCGCGACCTACTGTCCCTATAAGGGCGACGCCTCGTACTACAGCATCGTGACGCCCGAGGGTGAGAAGGTGACAGACGCGATCTGGGCGTACGAGGAGCCCTATCCGGCAGTCGCGGCGATCGCCGGCTACGTGGCCTTCTATACCGACAAGGTGCGCGTCACCTCGGTCTAGGACTCTGACCAACGGTTCGCGCTCAGCCCGGCAGCCCGGTTCTCGAGCCCTCGAGCGACGTTCAAATCCTCACGGGCCGGCCTCCACGCACCTTCACCGAGTGGGTCAGCGACAAATGCGGATCCCTGGGTACAGCGTTTCGGGAAGACCGAAAGCATCGACCCGCGGGTCGGTGCGAAGAGTGCATCCGGCCGGCAGGAACGGTTGCTCCGCCCGATCACCGGCGCGATAGTCCTCCTCGAGGGAGTACGCGCACGGAGACGGGAGGGCCGATGCAGGCAGATACGTCCACTGAGGCAGCAGTTCGCAAGGTGCTCGACCAGTTCATCGCGAGCTACGAACGAGGCGACGTCGACGGTGTTGTCGACATCCTCGTAACCGGTCCCGATCTCGTGCTGCTCGGAACCGAGGCAGACGAGCGACGCGTCGGACCGGCCGAGGTACGAGCCCAGTTCGAACGCGATATCTCGCAGTCGTCGACACGATCGCTTCACCTGGGATGGACCTCAGTGTCAGCCCTAGGCGACGTCGCGTGGATTGCCGCGGACCTCGCCATCGAGATGACCGCCGATGGTCGGTCCACGTCCTTTCCGGTCCGGCTCACAGCCGTGCTCGAGCGGCGAGACGGTACGTGGAAGATTGCACAGGGTCACCTGTCGGTCGCCGACTCGTCCGCGCCGGAGGGCCAATCGTTTCCGCAGTAGTGGATCTCAGCTCGACGTCGCAGTCAGGATGTCCCGGCGGAATCCGATCGAAGCGAGGCGCTTGCCGCAACCGTCCTCGTCGGGACCGAAGACCGCTGCCTGTTGGAATCCGAGACGTTGGAGCAGCTTCACCGAGGCGACGTTCTCGCAGTAGGTATTGGCGTGGATTCGCTTGATCCCCGTCTGTCTCAGCCACTCGACGACGCGGCTGACGGCCTCGGTCGCATAACCCTGACCGTGGTGTCGGGGATGGATCGCATAGCCGAGCCACACCTCGCCAGGGTCGTCCGAAGCCGGCTGCAGGGGCTCGCCCGTGTTCCACACATGGACGTCTCCGATGACATGATCGTCCAAAACGACGGCGAGGGTGACGTTGAAGCGTTCCTCAGCGCTCGCGGGCCAGCGAACGTCGGCGTTCTCGAGGAGAGATGTCGCCTGCTCCAGTGTGAGACCGTCATGGGACAGGTAACGAACGACCTGTGGATCTCCGCGGTACGCGACGACTGCCGCAGCGTCAGCGGTCGTCACCGGTCGAAGTACTAGCCGAGAGGTCTGTAGCTCCACCGCTCCAGCATCGCGTGAACGCGCCCATCGAAACACCACACTGGCGTGCCGCCTTGCGGCGCGCACAGCCCCGGCGCCATGGGGAGCGCCGGGGCTGTGCGGGAGTCGAGACGGTGGCTACGCGGCGTGGGGCCAGGTCGAAAACCGGACCGTCGACGCCGGAGTCGCCATCTCGGAGAGCTCTGCGAGCTTCAAATGGTGCTCGTGGCGGATTGCGAAGACGAGGGGGGCGAGCACGGCCGCGATAACCGCGAGCATGAGGGGAATAGAAAGAAGGAGCAGCGTCATGGGGGTTCGGCCTTTCGTGATCGGAGTCCTTTGCGTCGCCGATCTGGCGATGACTACAGCATCGGACCTCGAGACGAGCCTGCGCCCGGACGTCGCTGAGAGCCCGCGGAGAATCGGCGGCGAACGACGCCCTCGTCGTCCTGCTCAACTACATAGACAAATCATATAGATGGCGATATGTTGTTGCTATGGGCAGACGAGACGCAGATCAGGTGCACGGGAATCGCGACGAGGCTGGAGGTGAGGCAGGCGCCGCTCTCTACGCGTTGGTCGTCGCGACCGTGAGACGGGTGCCGCGAGACATGAGCCTGACGTCAGGGTCGACACTTTCCACGTTGGAGCGGACCGGCCCTCGGCGGGTCACGGATCTGGCCGTGATCCAAGGGGTGACCCAGCCTTCGATGACCGTGCTCGTGAGGGCCCTGGAACGGGACGGGCTGGTCGAGCGTAAAGGAGACCCGACTGACAAACGAGTCTCCCTGGTCGCGCTCACGGACGCGGGCTCGAGCTACGTCCATGCCAGGCGTCAGGCGGGGATCGCCGCGCTCAGACAGCTGATCGACAAGCTGACGAGCGACGAGGCCGGATCGCTGGCTGCGGCGATCCCGGCATTGGAACGCCTGCGGGAGCTCGACGACGAGGGACGTGAGCCCGGAGCCCGATCACCATCTGGTGCCGGAGGACCACGAGGTTCGGGGCGATGAGCGACCGGCATGCGGGTGCGACGAGCCCGTTCCGCCAGCCGCGAGCGGTGTGGGCGGTTGCATTCGCCTGTGTCGTGTCGTTCATGGGTATCGGCCTGGTCGACCCGATCCTTCCAGCACTGTCCAAGCAGCTGAAGGCGTCGCCGAGCTCGGTGGAGCTGTTGTTCACCAGCTACCTGGTCGTGACCGCGGTAGCGATGCTGGTGACGGGTTGGGTGTCCAGCCGGATCGGCGGCAAACGAACCCTCATCGTCGGCCTGGTGCTGATCGTCGTGTTCAGCGCTGCGGCGGGCTTGTCAGGAAGCATCGGGGAGATCGTAGATTTCCGCGCAGGGTGGGGCCTGGGCAACGCCTTCTTCATCGCTACGTCGCTGACAGTGATCATCGGCGCAGCATCGGGCGGCTTCGCCGGGGCCATCGTCCTCTACGAGACCGCACTCGGCCTCGGGATCGCGTTCGGTCCGCTGGTCGGAGGCGAGCTTGGTGGTGTGAGCTGGCGCGGCCCGTTCTTCGGAGTGACCGTGTTGATGGCCATCTCGCTGGTGGCGACACTCGTTTTCGTCGACAAGACCCCGACACCGCCCCGTCGCATCTCGATCACCGAGCCGCTACGGGCGCTGCACCACCGAGGGCTCGCGACGATGAGCGTCACGGCCCTTTTCTATAACTGGGGCTTCTTCACCCTGCTGGCCTTCGCCCCGTTCCCGATGCACCTCGGCATCCACCAGCTCGGCTACGTCTTCACCGGCTGGGGAGTGCTCGTCGCCATCTTTGCCGTGTTCGTCGCACCACGTGCCCAGGCTCGCTTCGGCACCCCCCGTTGCCTCTACGTGAACCTGTTCCTGCTGTCGGTCGACCTGGTCGTCATCGCCGCCTTCACGTCCTCGAAGACCACCTTGATCATTGCGGTCATCGTCTCGGGGGCATTCGTCGGGCTCAACAACACCCTCACGACCCAGGCCGTCATGCTCGTCTCCCCCGTCGAGAAGTCGGTCGCCTCGGCGTCGTACGGGTTCGTCCGATTCATCGGTGGTGGTCTGGCCCCCTACGTCGCCAGCAAGCTTGCCGCCGACATCAACGTCCACGTTCCCTTCTACGTCGGAGCGGGCGCCGTTGCCGTTGCCATCGTCGTGCTTTCCACTGGCCACTCCCTCCTGGAACGTGCCGAGCACGGCCAAGGAGACGAGTTGACCGTCGCGAGCTCCATGGCGGGCGACGCGGTGGCATCGCCCGACGGGCTCACCATTTCATCCTCGGCGCGTTCGGCCGAACCTGCACCCTCGGCCCGCTCGGCCGAACCCCCCGAGACCGGCCATCCGGCGCCCATCGTGGCCGCCATCGACGCCGGTCCTTACGCCGAGGATGTCACTGACGCCGCTATCCAGCTCGCCCAGTTCCTGGCCTGCCCGGTCGAGATCCTCCACATCCTCGAGACCGACGTGGTCGAGGAGCAAGCCGTCGACATGGAAGCACCGGGCACGGCTCTCGCGGTCCTCGCCGACAACCTCGGCCGACTTCGTTCGGCGGGGGTACCGGGCGACGCCCACCTGCTCCGCGTAGTAGGCGACCACGGCGGAGCCGGCAGGCGCATCGCGGAGTACGCCTACGAGCTTCGCGCCCGGATGATCGTCATCGGTCCACCCACCGATCAGGGGCTAGTGGGAATCTTCGACGCGGACCTCACGAACGAGCTCATTCACCACGCCCGCTGCGACGTCCACATCGTCCCAGCCGGCGCCGTCCACGAACTGTCGCCGGTGTGGCGGGTCGCGAATTGAGCGACTCGCGACGCCTCTCGGCGGCAGGGCAGCGCGAGTATTGCTGGAACAAGACAGTCCAGCTAGGAGGTGCGAAAGATGGCACTCAACCGTGCCTACACCTGGTTTCGCAGCAGGGGGCGCAGCCCGGACGACGTGCGCTGCGCGCCGCTGCCACGTTCACTCGTGCGAGTGCTCAGCGACACCGAGCTGGAGTCGGCTCTGGACCGCGCGATGGGCTTCGAGCGCCCCGGCGCTGACCGTGCGGCAGCGCGCATGCACCGCTACGAGCAGATGAACAGTCGGCCGAAGCTCGTCGAGATGCCCACCGCGGACCTCGGGTCGCACG
>JAODBO010000028.1 GCA_025464005.1 Acidimicrobiaceae bacterium
TCCTGCTCACGGCCGACCACGGCATGCAGCTGGCCGACCCGACGTGCACGGGGGACTGGGACACCGCTCTCACCACGGCCGGCATCCCGTTCCGCGACGAGGCCTACGGCTTCATTTATCTTGGGGTGTGATCGGCGCTCCACTTGGGTGAAAGTCCTTGTGTCCCAAGGGTTTTCGGCTGATCCGAGGTTGTCCGTCGAAGACCGTGGAAGACCGCGACTTTGCGGACTCTCCGCGGACTTTCCAAGATCATGCGGACTGGCTGCGGACTGAATCGGCGCGCCTGTCGGTGCCCTAGGCACGTAGCCTCGACGGCGTGAAGGCGAAGCGCGAGGAGTTCGAGAGGGCGATCGCACCGGTGCTCGCTGACCTCGACCGTCAGCATCCCGGTGCGCTGCGGCTTGAGCTGGAGCCTGAGGAGTCGGAGTTGCAGGCCTGGTTGTGGGACGCCGACGGCTCCGGAACGGGCGTGTACCTGGGCGATGGTTGGGACAGCGAAGTCGATGCCGTTCTCGAGCTCGCGGACAAGGTCCAGGAGGCCGCCATCGAGGCGGTCTGGGGGATTACGGGCAGCGGGAACTGGCCGGCCTGCCCTGAGCATCCTGACGCTGCCCCGTTGAGCCCCGGTCGCCACAGAGGCGCTGCCTTCTGGTGGTGCCCACAGGACCGTCGAGCGGTCGCCGAGATCGGTTCTCTGTCCGGCATTGCGGCCACGCTGGAGTAGCTCGGGAGGCAACGCCGTGTACTCCCCGGAGGGGGGTACAACTGTGTGGCTCCTCTCTTGGTTGGGTCGCGAGTCGATCTGGTGGGGCGCGGAGCCGAGGTGCTTACCGGAACAGCTCCTGCCAGCGAGTCCTGTACGCCTCGTTGGCGCGCTCCTCAGATGCCATCAGGGCCTTCTGGCGCTCGAACCGTTCCCGATCCAACACTCCGGGCTCATGCCTCGCTTGTTGAACAGCGCGCTGCGCGTCCTGCCACTGCTCGCCAAGCGCGGTGAGTTCGGCGAGTTCGGCTGGGGTGACGATGTGCAGAACCTCGATCTCGACGTGCCGGAGCGCACGGTCCGTTGCTGCGACAAGGCCTTGCAGGGTCCCGAGGGCCGACTGGGGCCGGAGGTCCTCGCTCTTGGCGAGTGTAAGTACGGCTTCCCCAGCGGGAGACGCGTCTCGGACTCGGTGTACGGGCCGGACGGACCACCTCAGAATCGTGCTGCCTGGCTGCCACGGCGGCCGATCAACGCCGGCAAGCGTCGTTTCGACTCCCTCAGGTGTGCCGAGCCAGGTGTCGCCAGCTTGTGCCAGCAAGGGGTGCAGCGTTCGATGCCTGTCGACCTTCGCCAGCTCTTGGAGCTGCCACAGCGGTTCGTTCTTGGCGAACTCCTTCGGGATCTCGACGCCGAGTTGTCGACCCTGCTCGTCGAAGTACCAGGGTTGTAGATACTTGAAAGCCTCGAGATGTTCCGCGCTAACCCCGATGAGGCGCTTGGCCGCGTCTTCCCACTGGTCGACCTCCCAGGTGATCGGGAAGTAGATCTGCCGTTCTTGCTTGGCGGTCAGAGCCACGCCTGTGCGCCGACACGCCTCCCAGGCGATCGCGTCGAGGGCTGAGCGGAGGTTGTGGAGGACATCTCCGACGATGGCACCTAGACCCACGGGCGGTTCGAAGTCGGCCCGTAGGACGACGTCGATCGTGCCCGCCTTCTCGTCCGCTATGTAGTCGAAGCCCGCCCGGCTCGACTCCAGGTAGTCCGCAGCCTCCTTGCTGAAGCGCTCGACGTGCGCCTCGGCTTGTCGCAGCTTGACCCGCCATGACCATTCCACAAGCAGGAGCGTAGAAGTGCGGCATCACGATCGCTGATGATTTCTCGACCGCTGCCCCGGGGGCGGCCGGAGGCCGTCCGGCTGCCTGGAATCGTCATCCGGGACGCAATCCGGGACACGATCCGGGACGTAGCGCGGGACAGAATCCGGGACGTCCCGCATCGACCGTCGCCGCATGCAACGACTCCTGACCGTTGAGCAAGCCGCCGCCGCTCTGGGCACCGGCCCGCGGTTCGTCCGCCGGCTGATCGCCGAACGGCGCATCCGCTTCCACAAGCTCGGCCGGCACGTGCGCATCGCCGAGGACGACCTCGCCGAGTTCATCGCCCGCGGAACCGTCGAAGCCCACCACGAGCGGCGAGGCGCGTAGGCCGTGGCCGTCATCCACAGTTTCGCCATTGCCCATTGGCGCCACAGCCACCGCTGCTTACGGTCCGCTCGCCGATCGGCTGAGGAGGACCCGCGGTGGCCAGCCTGACGCGACGCCCCGACGGTCGCTGGCGTGCCCGCTACCGCGACCCAGACGGCCGGGAGCGGGCTCGGCACTTTGACCGCAAGGCGGACGCAGAGCTGTGGCTGGCGACCGTCAAGGCGGACATCGTCCGTGGGACCTACCTCGACCCGGAGGCGGGACGTACGACGTTCGAGCAGTTCGCAGCTCGGTGGCGCGGCCAACAACCGCACCGGCCCGGCACCGCCCGGCTCTACGAGCGAACGCTGCGGCTCCACGTCATCCCCGCGATCGGCTCCCGCCAGCTCGGCACCTTGCGCCGCTCAGACATCCAGGGGCTCGTCGCCTCACTGGTCGCCGGCGGCTACAAGCCCAAGACGGTCGAGAACGTCCTACGTCTGGTTCGGGCGATCCTCAACGCCGCCGTCGACGACGGAATGATCGCCAGCTCGCCATGCCGCAAGATCGTGCGTCCAAGCGTGGAGGACCGGCATATCGTGCCGCTGCCGTTGGACGGCGTACGACGTGCCGCCGAGGTGATATCCCCGCGGATGCGCGCGCTGGTCCTGCTCTCGGCAGGCACCGGGCTGCGCCAGGGCGAAGCCCTCGGTCTGACCGTCGACCGCGTCAACCTGCTGCGCCGCGAGGTCACGGTCGACCGTCAGCTGGTCAAGAACGTCGGCCAGCCCCCGGCGCTCGGACCACTCAAGACCGCTTCGTCGCGACGCGTCGTCCCGCTCCCGGGCTTCGTCGTCGCCGCTTTGAAGACGCACCTTTCGACGTACCCGGCCAACCACAACGGGCTGGTGTTCACGGGCGGGAACGGCGAGCCGCTGGCCCGGGCCTGGCTGCATCGCGCGTGGCGTACGGCGATCACCGAGTCGGGGCTGCCGCATGATGCGACGTGGCACCTGCTGAGGCACACCTACGCGAGCATCCTCATCGACGGGGGAGAGTCGGTCACCGTCGTCGCCCGTCGGCTCGGCCACGCGAACCCGTCCGAAACACTCCGGACGTACTCGCACCTGTGGCCGGACTCCGACGACCGAACGCGTCAGGTCGTCGAGGCCGCGTTCAGCGACTGCCCTGCCCTTCCGTCTGCTGAGGCGCGGTGATTTCTGTGCTACGTTATTGTGGAGATCGGCCACTGCGCTGGTACCGCTCCGCCCGGCGCCATCGCATCGGCCGAGCTCATGCCCTCCACGTCATCACGTCGACCCAGCCAACGCTCGTGCCGCCGAAGGAGGGGCTGGACCAGCGACTCGTGTGGGTGGGTGAGGACGACCGTGGCATCGAGCTCGAGATCGTGGCGCTCGATCTCCCGGACGTCGTGGTCGTCATCCACGTCATGCCGACAGCACTGAGGAGGACGCCGTGACCGCCAAGCCTCGCTCTCGCAAGGTCAGCGCCACCGTCGGGCGAAACGAGGTTCTCCGCGACAGCCAGGGTCGCGTGGTCGACGACGAGTACGTCGATCGTGCGGTGGAGGGCGCGATCGCGTATGTCCGAGGTCGCGGCCGTCCGTCGCTATCAGAGTCGGGGGAGTCGCCGTTGCTGCGCGTACGGGTGTCGCGTGACCTGGACGCCGCCGTACGCGCGGCTGCCGAGCGATCCGGTGAGACGATCTCGGATTGGGTTCGCCACACATTGGAAAGAGCCACCCTCAAGCGTGGGTAGCGATGCTTCTCCGCGGCCGACGTTTCCGCGGAAGGGGTCCGGGAGCAGGCTTCCTGTGTCGTGGGCCGGGTGCGACATGCTTGGGCGATGGTGTTGCCGGAGGACGGACCCCTCGACGAGATCACAGCCTTCTTTCGCGAAGTCGGGTTCTCGTTGAGCGCGCACGGCGAGCCGCCTCCGAAGATCGACCCACGAACCCTTCCGCGGATCGCCAGGCGGCCCCCTCCGTACACACACTGGGTTGCGTTGGTTTCGCTCGCGACCGGTGAGACTGCACACCGATGGTGGGGCGGTGGGATGAGCGAGGAGGCCGCGATCCGCAGCGCCCGTGCGCGTTGGCGCTATCAGGAGGAACCGTCCCCGTCTCAGCCGACGCCAGGCGAGCCACGGAAGCTCCCGTAGGGATCATCCCCTGGAGCTTGGATGGTTCCGCTCGCCACGAGCTGACATCGGGCGCTTCGCTGCGCTCTCGGCGCTACCGTCGAGGCGATGGAGATGCCCGTCCCCGTCCGAGTGACGTTCGACGACGAGGCCAACGCGGCCTACGTCTACCTCGCCGATGAGCCAGCGTCGGGTTGGCGTCATGGCAAGACGGTCTCGTTGGACCCGATTGCGGTTGGCGGGATGGTGAACGTCGACTTCGATACTGAAGGGCGCATCATCGGCATCGAGGTGCTGGATGCCCGAAGCGTGTTGTCGGAGAAGCTGTTGACCGCTCTGGTCAGTAGCGACCAGAAGTAGTGCCCACTGCGCCTGCCAGAGGACGGCGTTAGCCTCGCGTCGTGCATCCCAACGCGACAGCTACTGACGCCATGTGCATCTGGTGTGGCGAGCGGCTCGGACAGGAAGCCGATGGATCAGCCTTTCTGTTCCTGGCGAAGCGCGGAGTGAACTTCGAGAAGTCACCGGAGCACTGGCTGGATGACTCGCCCCATCTGGAAGGGCACCAGTTCTTCTGTCACGCTTCCTGCTTCCGAGCCTCGGTGCCGCAGGATCAGCAGTACGCGCTTCGGCTCGCCCTCGACGACGAGGATTGACCGTGTCGGAAGTGCCGCGTCTTGATACCGGCTCGACAGGACGTACCCAGCAGGCCTGGCCGCATGGCTCGCAGTGCGGACTATGTGCGGACTGACGAAGGTCAGCAAGCCCCTGACCTGGGCGAACGCGCTCAGGAGACGAGGCCTACGGCTTCCTCTACCTCGGGGTCTGAGAAGTCAGAAAGTCCAGCGGGTGGCGCCGCCTGGCTCCTTGGTGGCCACGGCGTACGCAGCCTCCGGCGTGAACTCGT
>JAODBO010000031.1 GCA_025464005.1 Acidimicrobiaceae bacterium
GCTGTGGCGCAGCTTGGTTAGCGCGCTTGACTGGGGGTGTCCCCCCGCCCATGACGCTCCGTGCCTTCCACTGACGATCCACCTGCTCAGGTGTGCTGCGTCGTACACTTGTTCGATCGGCGGTGACTTCCGCTGACGGGCCGTGACGGGCGTTGCGGTTGCAGCGATGGTTGCAAGGGGAGCGAACCGTGGACGACATCGCGACGAAGGTCAAGGACGCCAAGGACTCGATCGACATCGCTCACGGATGGCTTACGGGCGCTCTCGCGTCGGACGATCCCGTTACGCAACTCCACGGCTTCGGTGCAGCCGGCGACGCGTTCCGCTCCGCAGCTCAACTCGCCCTTGAGTTGAGCGACGTCGCCGGCGCGCGGCTCGCTGAGGTGCCGGGCGCAGGGCTACTGCCTTGACTGATGCAGACGCGGATGGCCGGATGGCCGACGCGATCGCGGCGATTGCGGGTATGGACCCGCGCTTTGTTCCGAGTTCGCTGTCAGCCGAGGAGTGGGAGCGGATCGGACCCATTCTCCTCGCCGACCAGCAAATGCGTCACGCGGAACAGGCCAAGCGCTTCGCCGCGATGGGCTATCTCGTGAAACACGCACCGGGCGCCTCCTCGGTCGGCATCGCGATCGAGCAGCTGTCAGAGAGTCATCTCGCCGGGTTCCGCGAGATCGTCGAGCGAGAGGTGCAGGACTTCGACGACTGGAGCGTGGTCGAGGAGTACCTCGACGACTGAGCGAGGCGCCCCTGGAGATCTTTGGCAGGACCGAGCCGTCAGGGTGTCGGCCTGTCGAGCATCCAATCGCCAACGGCTCCGGCCTCGGTGAGTTCTACTTCGACGACGAGGCATGACGACTGCCCGCTTTGAGTCCCCCAAAGTCGATGACCAACGACGATGGCGTCGGCTCGACCGGAGGGGAATCGGTCGTGATCGAGAGGCACGTTATGGGTGCCAATATTGTCGAGATTGATCCGGCTGCCGACTGGTAGCGCGAGCAGGCCGCGGATCCAAAGCAGCTGCGTTCCACTCGCGGATCGAAGCGACCCACTCCAACTTTTCGAGCACGTCCAACTCGTCGGGCTGAACTAGATCCAGTCCGGTCACGGTGGTCTGAAGCGACATGGCGGTCTCGCGCAGGATGCGGTTTGAGTCGATGTGGCGCCGGTTGTGGTGCCACTCGCCGCGCTCTTGCTTTGGGGGCTCGTCGCCCTTCACCTTGCGGACGACGTTGGCGCGGGAAAGGTTGCCCTCGTCGCGAGCCGCGTCGATGGCCTGCTCGAACTGCTCGGGGGGGTGGCGGCCATGGCAAAGGCATGAGCCATGCCGTCACTGTCTCTCTCAGAAAGACCCATTACCTCGTGGGGTCGGCGTAGATCCCCTGCGCGCAGGGGATCTAGCTTCGCGATCGTCTGGCCGCGCCGGAGGACCTCCCCCCGCTCCTGCCCGACGCGCTCCAGCTCCCCGATCCGGCGCTCGCACCTGCGTACGATCTCGGTCGCGGCGAGCTGGGCATCGAACGCCATCTCCTTCTCGCGGATGACGGACTCATAGCCGACCGCGATCGCCTTCGCGTCGCGCACGCTCTCGATCGACTGCGCCTGCTCTAACCATCCCTTCGCCCGGTTGAGCGCGGTGAGCATGTACGCGGTCGGGTCGCTCTCCAACGCGAGCGAATCCGGCTCTACTGGCAGAAGGTCTGTCATGACGCGCCCCTCTCTGACTCGGCCTGGGAAAAGGCACCTCCGGCGTCACGACCTCGGGGATACTTCGTCCTCGTCTTCGACCAAGGCGAGCTCGGCGAGCACATCGGTGTTGTCGCGGATGCTGGTGAGCAGATCCAAGACGTAGGCAAAGAAACCCAAGGATGCGGCTGAAAGGATCGCCGAGCCCTCAATAATGAGTGCCAGCGCTGTCGCATGCCCTGCGTTGCTCGAAAGCGCAATTCCCGCAGCGAAAGCCGAAATCGTTCCCGATAGGAGCATCAACACAGCAACGGCTTTGAACACCGTCGCCACGATCTCCGGGCCGTGTGAGGGCCGCGTCTCTGGATCTAGCGTCTGCCATGATTCGCCACTTCCGATCACGTGATCCTCCCTGTCTCCCGCGCCCACTCCACGACGGCCGGACGGTGCCAGAGAACGCATCGACCCTTCCCGATGATCGGCTTCGGGAAGTCCTCGTACCGCTTCCGGTAGACGCTGACCACTCGAAAGCTCGAGAGGCCGAGCAGTTCCGCGACCTCTGACGCGTCGAGCAGCTCGGCGAGGTTCACGTCCACATCTGTCGATCGTAGTTGACCGGAGTCATCGGGCGTGGGAGGATGACCTCAGTCAACTACAGGAGGTACCCGAACATGACCGAGATGATCACCGACCAGACGCCGGCCAGAGGTAGAACGCTCTCGGAGCTGCTCGACGGCACCGACCTGGAGAGCCCGAGACTCGAGGAGGTCGGTCCGCTGCTGTACCTGCTCGGCGCTGAGATCGAGAAGCTGAAGGATGTCGTCGAGGTCCTCGCTGAGCGGGTCATGGGCGGGGTTGCAGAGTGAGCGCCATCCATCGGTCCGACAGCCCGACGAGCGCCGTAGAGGAGGCCGCCGCAAAAGCGCGTCCGCTGTTCGAGGAGCTATCAAAGGCCGACGAAGCAATCACACCACTGCTCGTGCGCTGGGACCAGCTAGCCCGTGAGATGGGAGAGCCCGGCTACTGGGGAGACCTCGAGGAGCTCGCCGCCGACCTTCAATGGAATGAGCGGGCCGGGGTAGATGACGTCTATTGCTGCATCGCCTGGATCATCAAACGCCTGGAGACGTCCTTCGGTGGGTCACCTTCGGGACTACCGGAGCAACGGTATCCGGGGCAGAAGTACGGCTGGCTCCAGGACGGGTCGTAGAGTGACCGTCCCCTGCGACAACTGCCCGTGGGCGAGCGTGGCTCGGTTGGTGGAACTCCGGGACGAGTACAGCGGCATCATCCACCGTCTGCTCGCCGCCCACCCGCCGCCTGAATATCCGGACCCCCCGGGTCAGCAGGCCGGGCGCGTGCTTCAGATCGCGCGCGGTGACCGGAGCGGCACGACCGGCACGACCGGCACCACCACCACCCGCACGACGACGTGGGAGCGTACGGACCCCTCGGCCTAGCTTCGGACCTTCGCAAGACTCAGACGACCGTCAGGTCGCTCCTGCACCCCCGGTGGCTTCCGCTGCCGGGGGTGCTTCGCATTGTCATGTCACCGTCACCGTGATTGGCTTCACAGCAACGTCGCCGACGTTGCCAGCGCGGATGCTCCGCGGCCTGCCAAGCGAGACATGTCCGAGCACGTCTGGTCGCCGCAGCAGCTCGGGGCCTTCATCTCGAGCGTGAGCGCCACCCGCCTTGCAGCAATGTGGGTCCTGTTCGCCACGACTGGCGTGCGGCGCGGCGAAGCGGCGGCCCTCACCTGGCGAGACGCCGACCTCGACGCCGGCAGGCTCACGATCCGCCGCGCGCGTGTCGTCGTAAACCATGCGGTGCTCGACTCCACACCGAAGACGGAAAAGTCCGTGCGCACGATCGGGCTCGACCCTGCCACGGTGAAAGCGCTGCGCTCGCACAAGGCGCGCCAGGCAGCCGAGCACCTTGCCTGGGACGGTGACTACAGACCGACCGAGCTCGTGTTCACATGGGAGGATGGCCGGCCGCTACACCCGGACCTGATCTCGCGGACATTCAAGCGGCTCGCCGAGATGGCGAAACTGCCGGTCATTACGGTGCACGGTCTCCGGCACTCTTACGCCTCGGCTGCGCTCGAGGCCGGGGTAGCGATGAAAGTCGTGAGCGACCGTCTGGGACACTCGGGCATGTCGATCACTGCGGACCTCTACACGCACGTACGGCCCGAGATCGACCAGCAGGCAGCCGACCAGGTGGCGGCCCTGATCCTCGGCGGGGGAGCCTGACGAAAGGGCTTGGGTTGCAGTCTTGGTTGCAGCGGGGCACCGGTGCCGGATCGACTAGGGTGTCACAGGGCTAGAAAGATGGCCTGAGCAGGTAGGCAGTAGTCGCGGGCTGTGGCGCAGCTTGGTTAGCGCGCTTGACTGGGGGTCAAGAGGTCGGGAGTTCAAATCTCCCCAGCCCGACCACTTCTAGCAGGGAAAACGGGTCCTAATCCCTACTCGATCGGTAGGCGAGGCGAGGCTTCTGCTAACAGCACCACTAACAGCACCACGACTCAGCTGTGACTCGAGCCACGACCCGAGCCACGACCCGAGCGAGCCGTGTAGTGGCTCGGTCCACGACCGAGGATTCGTACGCTACAATTATGTACATGACGACGCTACCTGTTGCCGCGGCGAGGGCTCAGCTCTCGAAGCTCGTCGAGGAAGCGGCCTCTACTCACGAGCGCTTCGAGATCACGCGTAACGGACAGCGTGCCGCGATTCTGCTGGGAGCAGACGACTACGACGCTATGCGTGAGACGATCGCTGTGCTTTCCGATACCGAACTACTCCATAACCATCTAGAAGGTCTGGACGCGTTGGCAAGCGGGGAGAGTATGGATGCCGCAGAGCTGGCGTCGGTCATGCTTGCCGCCGGACGCCTGCCTTCCAGCGGGTGAAGAACGAGCCATACCGGCTCCGTGTCGCTCGACCTGCGGCGAGATCACTCGCCGAACTCCTCCCCGAGAAGGTTGCCGCCGCTGCGTACGTGTTCATCACCGGCCCGCTTCTTGACGAGCCGCACCGGGTTGGCAAACCGCTCGATCGACCGCTCGCCCCCGCTTGTTCGGCGCGCCGAGGCGACTACCGCGTGCTGTACCTGATCGATGACGACAAGCGTGTCGTGGAGGTCACGGCAATTCGGCATCGCAGCGATGCCTACCGGAATTGACCTCTTGTCCGTTTGTCAAGGGATCGACAGTTTCGTCAGGCGGACTTGCCGTCACGAACTGTCCACGAACGCCTCCGGAAGGAGCAACATCGCCGCGTATGATTCGAGACACAATTACATATAGGTGCTGATCGCGACGCATATGGCGCCCATGGTCAACAGCGGATGGACACTCGGCGAATCGCTGGGAGTCAAGAGGTCGGGAGTTCAAATCTCCCCAGCCCGACTCTGTAGGTGCGTGTATTGAGCGAAGGAGTCACTCGAGGAGCGTCACCGCGCCGTCCTCGGAAAACCGGACGCCGACGACGTGACCCCTGATGTGCTCGACGTTGCGGATGACCTCACGGAGTGCCTCGGCTCCCTGCCCGGATTCGTCGTGTCCCCCAACGTAGATCGGCCTCAGGCCCTGTACTTGGCCGATTATGGCCTCCACGAGATCGGCAGCCTCCCGATCGTCCGCTACGACGGGTGCGTCCGACTCGAAGAGTCCCAGGGACGCAAGTTCAAGATGTGTAGGCGAGAACTGCTGAAGCGCGCCGACCACCCTCGCCTGCGGACACAGCGATGCGACCACCCCCGTTGCGCTTCGGTTCGCGGCGTGGCCGACATCGGCGGGGACCTCGTCCGTTCGCCACACCGCGACGTTGACCACGACCAGGCCCGGCGGCCACGTGGACAGCATCGCCACGGACGGATGATCTGCCGCCAGGTACAGGAACACGACCTCGAAATCCGACATCGCCGAGCGGGCGCCGCATGCCTCCGCCGGGGTCCAGATGGGACATTGGTATCCACCGCCGGCGAGGGCGTTACGTAAGGATCGTCCGACGTCGATGTCCTCGCTGACTATCGCGATCCGCGCATAACGCGGCGAGACCAGGGGGGCATCCGGGATCATGCGCGTTTCGGACACCTTCATCGCTCCATGACCGGTCGGGCGGAACCTCATTGATAACGTATATCAGTCGCCTTGAGGAGTGTCGATCATGCGAGGCAGCCCGCCGCTGCGAGCAAGTTGCCACGTCAGCGCGTCAGAGGCGGCCGTGACGAGCTGTTGACTTTCCGCGCGAATGGATACATTATGCAAGGCGAATCGCGAAGCTCGCTGCGCTCTGACGGCACCCACCCTCATCAGGGTGCTCGATTGTCAAAAGACCGTGTAACGAACACCGAGGAGATCCACCTGTGACCAGGCCGCACATCGGCTTCGCAGCCATGTTGGAGCAGTTCCATCCCACAGAGATCGTCCGCCAGTCGGCCCTGGCCGAGCAGGCCGGGTTCGAGGGAGTGATGGCCGCGGACCATTTCCAGCCGTGGGTCCCCCAGCAGGGTCAGGCGGCGTTCGTCTGGAACGTACTCGCCGCGCTCGGCGAGCGTACGAACGCGGACATCGGCCCCGGCGTGACGTGTCCGTCCTTTCGGTTCCATCCGGCCATCGTCGCCCAGGCGGCGGCGACCATGGCCGCGATGTACCCCGGTCGGTTCTGGCTGGGGCTCGGCTCGGGTGAGGCGTTGAACGAGCACATCGTCGGTGGGTACTGGCCAGAGGCGCCCGCTCGGCTCGCTCGCATGTGGGAAGCGATCGAGATCATCCAGAAGCTCTTCAGCGGCAAGGACGTCAAGCACACCGGGCCCGCGTTCACCCTGGAGACGACGAGGCTCTGGACATTGCCGGCCTCGCCTCCGCCGATCTACGTGGCGACCGCGGGTCCCATCACAGCCAAGCGCTGCGGCAAGTTGGTCGACGGCATCATTACGCCGGGTGCGGCCCCCGAAAAAGTGGCCGGGCTGTTCGCCGACTTCGAGGCAGGCGCGAAAGAAGCCGGACGCGATATCTCTACGCTGCCGAAGATCGTCCAGCTCCACCTCTCGTGGGCACCGACGGACGAGGAAGCTACGGCGAACGCGCTGACAGAGTGGCCCAACGGTGGGATGAAGTTCCCGAAGCAGGACATCAGGTCCCCCTTCGATTTCGAGCAGATGGCCAAGCTCGTGCGCCCGGAAGACTTCGAAGGTCGCATGCGGATCAGCTCCGCTCCCGACGATCACTTCAAGGACATCCAGACGTTCCTGGATCTCGGTGCCGACCGCGTCTATTTGCACAACGTCGGGCGTAACCAGGAGGAGTGGATCGAGGTGTTCGGGCGCGAGGTGCTTCCAGGCCTCAGGGCCTGACGCAGCAACGGCGGGGGAGCGGCCGCGCTCATTCGGTGCCGCACACTTCTTGACACACGCGTATACATGCAACATGATGCTCGCGAGAGTGCTCGCGGCATCGTCGTGCGGGACGAGGCGGGGCACGTGCTCTGCGAAAGGGGCACCACCGATGCACACCGAGGCAGTGTCCTTCTACAGCGATGGTTCGCAGATCTCGGCGCTCTGGCGGACGCCAGACGAAGGGAGCGGACCCTATCGCGCGATCATTCAGGGTCCAGGCTGGCTGGGACTCAAGGACGCCAAGCTCTACGTCCGTTACCACGAAGCCCTCACCCAGGCCGGCTTCGGGGTGCTCGTCTTCGACTACCGCGGCTTCGGTGACTCGGAGGGCGAGCGGACCATCTCGCCTCCCGCCCAGCTGCAAGATCTGAAAAACGCAGTTACCTACGTTACGACCCGCGGCGACGTGGACGGCGATGCGATCGGTGTCTTCGGTACAGGCGGGACGGGCGGAGGCAACGCGATACTGCTCGCGGCGAATGACCCGCGCATCAGCGCGGCCGTCAGCCAGGTGCCCGTCGCTGACGGGCGGGATTGGCTCCATCGAATGCGTTCAGAAGACGAGTGGCTCGAGTTTCTCCGTCTGCTCGACGCGGACCGACGCGAGCGGGTGACGACCGGAAAGAGCCGTCTTGTCCATCCGCGTGAAGAAATCATGGTCCCGACCAAGGAGCGACGTGCCACCTCGGTCAAGGCGGACGTCGATGATCGGATCCCCACGGCGGTGCCGCTGAGCGCTGCGGACGAGATCCTCCAGTACCGGCCGATCGAGGCCGCACGAGGCTTGCGGACACCGCTGCTCGTAATTGGCGTGGAGGATGATGCAACTACGCCGACCGACCATGCCCAGGCGCTCTTCGACGCCGCAGCCGGTCCTCGGCAGCTGATCATGCAGCGGCACACATCGCATTACGCCGCCTACGACCGGTACTGGGAATCGGTAACGCCGCGAATCGTCGGATGGTTCGACGAGCACGTGACAGGCGGTGGCGTGAGGATCGAGACCGTGCTCGCGGAAGACGTGACAATCGAGATGCTGGGAGACGCGTAAATGGCTATTGACAAGCGGATCACCGGGGGACGCGTGGTCACCCCGACCGGAGTCCACGAGCTCGACATCCTCGTCTCGTCTGGAAGGATCGCCGGTCTCGTTACGCCCGAGACGGGTTCGGAGATCGTGGCCGAGGTCATCGACGCCTCGGGTTACACGGTGCTCCCTGGCATGGTGGACGTGCATGTCCACACGCGCGAGCCCGGGTACACCCACAAGGAAGACATCACCACGACCGGTCTTCAGGCGGCCGCTGGTGGCGTGACGACGATCTTTGGGATGCCGAACCTCGAGCCCCCGACGACGACTCTCGAGACCCTCGAGGACGTCCTCGAGCTCTATCGTACGAAGTCCATCGTCGACTACAACCACAACCCAGCGCCGACCCAACTGGGCGAGATCCAGAAGATGGCCGATGCCGGCGTCCGGGCGTTCAAGATCTACATGGTCGTAGACACGGGTAGGACCTACCCGCACCCCGCTGGAACGGGTATGCACGATCATGGTCACCTGCTCGAGATGATGGACCTCATCGCGCCCACGGGGCGTCGCTTCATCGTCCACCCGCACGACCAAAGCCTCATGGATTACATCGAAGGTCAATACCTCGCCCGGGGTGAAAACACGCCCCAGGGCTACGCAGAGGCCTATGCCTCCCGGGATGGCGTCATCTGGGACACGGCCATCGACGTGATTCTCCGGCTCGCGGAGGCGGCAAACTGCCCGATCCACATCGCCCACATGCAAACCAGGCGATCGATCGACGCCGTGAGAAGTGCGAAGGCCCGCGGCGTCGATGTGACGTGCGAGGTCAATCACTGGGCGCTATTCCTTTCGACGTGGGACGACGTCGAGCGCCTCGGGCCCTACGCGCTCTCCTACTGGGTACCTGACGACGCCCGTGCCGCGGTGTGGGAGGGCTTGGTCGACGGGACCATCGACATCTACTCCTCGGACCACGCGCCGCACACGCGCGACGAGAAAGAGATCGGCTGGACGAAGATGTGGTCAGCGCATACCGGGACGCCCGGGATCCAGTACCTCTACCCCTTGCTGCTCGGGGCGGTGGCCGAGGGTCGCATATCGCTCGAGCGCGCGGTCGACTCGGCGACCCGCCGGCCTGCCAAGGAGTTCGGCCTTGAGGGCGTCAAGGGCTCGATCGAGCCCGGGTGTGACGCCGATCTGGTATTTGCGGCCTTCAACGACCCGTGGACCATCACGAACGACGAGGTGCTCTCTCGCTGCGGCTGGACTCCCTACGACGGCCGTGAGTGCAGCGTGCGGATCGTTTCGACCCTTCAGCGCGGAGAGTTCATCTATCGCGACGGCAAGGTCGTCGGTGAGCCGGGGCGTGCGCTGATGGCGGTGCCTCGCTAGTTCGAGATATTCGGGGAAGGCACGGGGTCACTGTGCATGTCCGAGACGAAGGCCTGTAGCTCTTCGCTCACCTCGGCGAGGTGGCGAACGAGCCAGGTCTTCGCCCCGGCGACGTCTCGCTTCTCGATGTACCTCAGCAACCCGAAGTGTCCGGATGGATCCTCACTGACCCGCCGCACGAGGAGGTACCGTCCGACCTCTCCATGTAGCTTCGTGACGAGTGCAAGCACGCGTGGTCTGTCCGCGAGCGTGTACAGACGCTCGTAAAAGGCCCTGCGAATCGCCACGCTATCGCTGGTAGCCGAGGTGTCCTCGATGCGCGCTGCGAGAACCTGCAGCTCGGCGATACGTTCCGGCGTGAGATGGGGGATGGACTCCTCCAACAGGAAGCATTCGAGCATCGCCCGGAGCTCGTACAGCTCCTTGATCTCTGCGGCTTGCAGAATATTGACCCTTGCACCTCGATGCGGATAGATCGTGACGAGCCCCTCGGCCTCGAGGAGGCGCAGGCCGGCCCGAACGGGGATCCGACTGATTCCGAGGATGTTCGCGATCTCGTCCTGGGGGAGCCGATCGCCCGGGCGGTAAACGCCGCGCATGATCGCCTCCCGCACGAACGCCTGCGCCAGCTCCTCGGCGGACTTGAACGTGAGGTGAAATGCCTCGGCGATCGCCGCCAACGGCATGTGCTGCGGCAACGGGGTAACCCCTTGATCGACAGACTCCACGGAATCTACCGGCATCCTTTCCTCCGTTTACGTGCTTTGAGGGCGCTTCGAGCCTGATAGGCGCGAGCTGGACCGATGGCGTCTGCCGTCCCCTGTGTATACCGCAGACAACTAGCCGGTTACATTGTACGTTTTTGCAGGCGCGTTCGCGCGATTTCTCGGACCGCTCCGCGCAATACCGGCGCTAGCGCTCACGAGGCGTCGTCGCACGAGCAGTGTCCGTGGCAGTGGGAAAGAAAGTCCGCCATCGGGTGGCGAAAGGAAATACGGACTCGCCATTCGACACCCGAGGCCTCCGGCTGTGAGCGTGCGCGTCGACCAGCACCCTTCCGACGCTGCCCCTCACCATTGAGAGGAGAGCGAGTCTTCGGGCGTTCTGCCACCGGCTCGCCTCGCACTACTCGTCACCCGAAAGTTCGACAAGCTCATCGCTTCGGCTCGCCCCGCTGCTCGGTGGCGACTCACCGCGTCGACCGCGAGGTCCGAGGCAATGCGTCGAGGGGGAGCGGGCGATCCCCTTTCGACCTCGGCGAGCGCCGGTGCGGGCCGGATCCCGGCTTGACACAAGTGCATACATGCAACATTATCTAGTCACGTCGGATCGCTCTCGGGCCGCAGCCTAGGTTGGCGGCGTGCCCTGATCGATCGAGGAGTGCGACTTGGGGGCACTAAATCGGTCATCGGGCATGCGCGATCACCGTCTGGATATCGGTATCCGCCTCGAATTGGACCAAGGCGGGCATGTTCGCTGAGCTACCTACCCGCCCGGCGCGGGCATCGACGCACGGCGCGCGGGCGGGGCACCTTTGATCTTGTGGGTCGTTTGGACGGCGTACGCCGTGGGTCATGCGTCTATCGGAGGTCATACAAGTGACGAAGTACGGTTTGCTCCTTCCACATTTCGGCGAGCATGCCTCCAAGGAGAATCTGCTCGAAGGGGCCCGCAAAGCGGAAGCCCTCGGCTTCGACTCGGTATGGGTGCGAGATCACCTCGTCTTCGAGCCGCATGGTGAGATGGAGAAGCCGAACCGGACGTTCTACGACGCGTTGACCACGCTGACGGCGATCGGTGCAGTGACTGACCACATCGAGCTCGGGACCGGATCGTTGATCCCTTTTCGGCACCCGCTCATCACCGCGCTCATCGCGGGCACAATGACTCAGCTCGTCGGGCCTCGTCTCATTTTGGGCTTCGGTGCCGGCACCTTCGACCACGAGTTCGAAGCCATCGAGTGGGGCGAGCGGGATCGCGTCGAGCTCGTCCGCTCGAATGCGGCGATCCTCCGCCGCGTCGCCACGGAAAACGAAGTGTCCTACAAAGACGATAACTTCACATTCACGGACGTGAGCATCGAGCCGAAGCCCGTCGGCGGCCCCGTGCCCTTCTGGTACTGCGGCGCGACTCCGCGCTCCGCGCGCCTGGCCGTGGAGTTCTGCGACGGCTGGATGCCCGGTCGCATCTCCCTCGGAACGCTCAGGCAGCGGGTCGGGGTGATGGACGAGCTCTCCGCACAGGCTGGACGGTCGCGACCGACGGTCGGCGTCATACCCCCGACCTCCATCGAGGCCACTCGCGAAGAGGCGCTTAAGGACGTGAACGTCCCGGGCCTGCTCGCGTGGGCCAACAAGGCGAAGTTCTCCGTCAAGCCGCCGTCGGGCGCCTTCGAGACCGTGGACGATCTCGAAGGCCAGCTCATTGTCGGTAATCCCGACGACGCTGTCGCCGAGTGTAAAAAGTTCGAGGCCGCTGGCGTCGACCATCTCGTTTTCGACTTCCGCTTCAAGTTCGATCGCTGGTTTGAGCAGATCGAGCTCCTCGGTACGGAGGTCCTTCCGAAGCTCCGCCAGCAGAGCTAGTGCTGCCAGGACGAGGGTAGGCCATGGCTTCGGCAACGTTCGAGCGCTCCATAGTCGCTCACCATCCACCGCAGTCGGTGTGGGAGACCCTTACCGATGTCGCGCTCGTCGCGAGCTGGGTGCCTATCGTCGAGGAATTCCAGGAGATCGAGCGCCTGTCGCACTACTCCGCAGTTCTTCGTGACCAGGTTGGCCCGTTCCGGTTGCGCGCCGACCTCGACGTCCGCCTGCCGGAAGTGCTGTCCCTCGAGCGCGTAAGGCTCACGGCGAGCGGTGAGGACCGCCAGGTCGGATCACGGATCTCGGTCGACGTGACGCTTGCGATCGAGGAGCGCGAGCCCGGCAGTACCACGATCACGGTGGTGGGCAGCTATGAGGTCACGGGGCGCATCGCCACGCTCGGCACGGGAACGATCCGACGGAAGGCCGACAAGCTCATCGAGCAGTTCTTCGCCAGCGCAGAGAAGGTCCTAGTGAGCTGATGCTCCCGCCTTTCGCGCTCGAACGACCGGACCGCCTCGAGGACGCCCTTGCGCTGATCGGGGACGACTGCCTGCCCTACTGCGGCGGTACCGAACTGCTCATGGCGATGAAGCTCAACGTATTGCGGCCCAGCTGCCTCGTGGACTTGAAAGGTATCGCCGCGCTCGCTCGGGTCGAATGGCGAGGCGACAGCCTTGTAATCGGGGGCGCTGTGCGCCATGCGTCGCTTGCCGCGGACGCCGAGATCTCGCGCTCGCTTGCTGTCCTGACCGTCGTCGAGCAGCGTGTCGGCAATGCACGGGTGCGCACGCAGGGCTCGATCGGCGGCAATCTCTGCTTCGCCGAGCCGCGCTCGGACGTCGCCACATTGCTGGCGGCCCTTGGGGCATCGATCACGCTCGCATCGTCCACTGGCCAGCGTCGCATCGCCATCACCGACTTTGTGCTCGGTGCGTACGAGACCGTCCGCGAGCCGACCGAGCTGCTGGTCGAAGTTCTCGTTCCCTCGGCCCGACTGAAAAGCGGGGTGTACCTCAAGCATCAGTACGCAGAGCGCCCCACAGTCGGCGTTGCGCTGGTACGCGAGGGGGAGAACGGCGTCTGGCGGTTGGCCGTGGGAGCGGTCGGCGACGTACCGATCGTGATCGAGGTCTCGTCGCTCGACGAGATCGATGCGGAGGCCGTGGCTGATATGACCGACCCGATCGAGGACATCAGCGGTGGGGTCGACTACAAGCAGCATCTAGTAGCGGTGTACGTCCGACGGGCGGTGCAGGCCGCAGCGGAGGACCTCGGCGCATGACCACAACTGCGATCGCTATCACCTGCACGGTGAACGGGGTAAAGGTCGAGAGAACTGTGGAAGTCCGACGGACACTCGCGCAGTTCCTCCGGGAGGATCTGTCCCTGACAGGCACGAAGGTGAGCTGCGACGTACAGATCTGTGGCGCCTGCACTGTCCTTGTCGACGGGCAGCCCGTGAGCTCCTGTACGCACCTTGCGGTGGACGTCGACCGAAGCGCAGTCACGACCGTGGAGGGACTGGCGAGCGAGGGTCGGCTGCACCCTCTCCAGCAGGCCTTCGTCGAGCAGATGGCTCTGCAGTGCGGTTTCTGTACCCCGGGCTTTCTGATGATGGCCAAGGCTCTGCTCGACGAGAATCCCGACCCGAGTCGGGAGCAGATCATCGAGTACTTGGACGGCAATCTCTGCCGCTGTACTGGCTACGCACCGATTGTCGCTGCTGTCGAGCAGGCAGCACGGGTTCTCGGACCCGCAGGCGGCGACAGCAATGCCTGATCTCGAGCCTGGCCAGACCCATCTGCATGCGGGTCGGTCGGTACTGCGTCCGGACCTGATCGAGAAGGTCACTGGTGCGGCCCAGTATTGCGTAGACATCAGGCGTTCCGGGATGCTCCACGCGAAGATCGTCCGTTCGCGCAGGGCTCACGCCCGCATCGCCTCGATCGACACGAGCGCCGCTCGGGCCATGAGCGGCGTCGTCGCGGTGATCGTCGCATCTGACCTAGCAGGACTGTTCGCGCGCTTCGGCCATATCGTGCCCGACCACGAGATCTTGGCCAGCGGGAAGGTCCGTTACTACGGCGAGCCCGTCGCAATCGTTGTCGCCGACACCGAGGCCGCCGCATCCGACGCGCTCGATTACGTCGACGTCGACTACGAGGATCTCCCCGCGGTGATGTCAGCCGAGGAGGCGCTTGCTCCTGGGGCTCCGCTCGTGCACGAGGAGCAGCATCGCCGGGTCGACGTCGACTCGTTGAGTCCCGTCGAGACCGGTGCGGACCAAGGCGAGCTTCGCACGAGCAACGTCGCACACGAGGCCACCCTCGAATGGGGTGACGTCGACAGCGTGTGGCCCGTCGCCGCCGCGGTCGTGGAGAACCGGATGCACTATCCAATGCTCTACGCGTACGCGATGGAGCCCTACAACGCGGTTGCCTCCTTCGACGAGGGGCGGCTCGAGGTGGACAGCACGGCGCAACATCCGTTCATGGTCCGTGATGACCTTGCAAGGATCTTCAGCCTGCCCCTCGCCGCGGTAACGGTGCGGGCGCCATACCTCGGCGGCGGTTACGGATCGAAGTCGTACACGAAGGTCGAACCGCTCGCCGCGGTTGCCTCCTGGCGCACCGGAAGACCGGTGAAGCTCGTGCTGGACGTCGAGGAGTCGATATACACGACGAGAGCGGACTCAGCTGAGGTGCACGTACGAAGCGCCTTCGACGACCAGGGGCACATCCTGGCTCGAGAGATCGACATCGTGATGGACTCCGGGGCGTACGCCGATAACAGCCCACTCGTAGTCGCGAAGTCGGTCAACCGGAGCTTCGGGCCATATCGCGTGCCGAACCTGCGCGTACGGGGTCGCTCCGTCTACACCAACACCAGTCCTGCCTCCTCCTACAGAGGATTCGGCGCGCCTCAAGGCGTGCTCGCGGGCGAGACGAACCTCGAACAGGCGGCCGACCGGCTCGGTATCGACTCGGCCGAGCTTCGCCGACGCAACCTCGTGAGGCCGGGGGAGGAGATCCTTCACGGCAAGCGCGGCATAGACGCCGACCTCCCGGCCGATCTCGAGATGGTCGTCGGGGCGCTACGCGAACACGCACCTGAAGATCAGAGCTGGTTCGCCTCGGCGATGGCGTGCTCCGCCTCCGACGCTGGCGCATTCCCGGTGTCGACTGCGACGGTGCGCGTGCAGGCCGATGGCTCGGTCATTGTGCTGAGCGGCTCGACCGAGATGGGCCAGGGCAGCCGGTCGGCGTTGGCGCAGATCGCTGCCGAAGAGCTGAGGGTAGAGCTCCGGGTCGTGACGGTGCGACAGTCCGACACGGGCGCGACCGCCTACGAGCGGACGACAGGCGCGAGCCGGACGACGACGCTTACGGGCCTTGCGCTCCAGCGAGCCTGCCAGGACGCACTTTCCAAGCTGCGCTCGATGGCCGCGGAGGTCAAGGGCTGCTCCGCCGACGAGATAGCGCCTAGTCCAGCCGGATTCGCGCTTCCCGGCGGTGACACCATCAGCTACGGAGAGGTCGTCCGGAGCTGGTTCGGTGCCGCCGCAGGGGAGGTGACCGGGATCGGCCTGCTTCGCCGCGAGGGCGCGACCGCGAAGATGCCTCCTTTCTGGGAGATCGGCATGATCGGCGTCGGGTGCAGAATCGATCCTGCGACGGGCGCGATCGCCGTGGAGCAGCTTGTTACCGTCGGCGATGTCGGATTCGCGATAAATCCTCAAGCGGTCGAAGCCCAGGACCTTGGCGCCGCTACCCAGGGCCTCGGCTGCGCACTGTTCGAGGAGCTCCTCTACGACGGGCCGCAGCTCATGAATCCGAATATCGTCGACTACCGGGTACCGAGGATGCGTGACCTTCCGGGGAGAATCGACGCGATGCTCGCGGAACGTCGCGACGGCGTCGGACCCTACGGTGCCAAGGGCTCGGGCGAGGGTGCGCTGAATCCAATCGCTGCGGCGGTGGCGACTGCTGTGGCCCGCGTTGTCGGCAGATGGCCTGACAGAGTCCCGTTGACGCCCGAGCGCGTGTGGCGCCTCATCAATGAAACGGGGCCCGACGACACCACGGGTGATCGATCGTCCCCCCGCGAGGGCTAGCCGACGCGCTGTCTGTCACGCGGCGATCGTGGGGCCCGGCGAGCATGACTGAAGGGCCGTCACTGATGGGGAAGGACCAACGTGGGTCGGACCGGCGCTCGCGCGGCGCGCTCTCGGCGCTGCGGGTTCCCAACTACCGCAGGTATTTCTTCGGGCAGGCCGTATCGCTGTCCGGTACGTGGATGCAGGTGGCGGCTCAGTCTTGGCTGGTTCTTCGGCTGACCCGTTCGAGCACCGACGTCGGGATCGTCGTGGCGCTCCAAGCCCTGCCCGTGCTCTTGATAGGTCCATACGGCGGCGTGGTGGCGGATCGTGTCGACAAGCGACGCCAGATGACCGTGCTGCAAGCGCTCATGGGGATTCAGGCAGTCGTCCTCGGTCTCTTGACGGTGTTCAACGCGGTTGATTTCGCCGCAGTCTGTGTCCTGGCCTTTGCGCTCGGCTTGAACGTCGCGTTCGAGCTGCCATCTCGCCAGGCATTCGTCTCGGAGATGGTCGGCCTTGACGACGTCGCGAATGCGGTGTCGCTGAATGCTGTGCTGATCAACGCCGCCCGCGTCATTGGTCCCGCAGTCGCAGGCCTCGTCATTGCCCTTACGAGTGTTGGCGTGTGTTTCTTGGTGAACGGCGTCACGTTCGTGGCGGTGGTCTACTCGTTCGTCACGATGGATCGGGACGCAATGGTCGCTCGCCCGCACCGAAGCACAGGTGGCGGCCAGCTGGTCGAAGGCCTTCGCTATGTGCGCGGCATCAAGGAGTTGTGGGTCCCGATCGCGATGATGACGATGATCGGGACACTTATGTACGAGTTCCCGGTAACGCTGCCCGTCCTTGCGACACGGTCGTTTCACGGGGGTTCCCGGACCTTCGGGTTCATGTACGCGGCGATGGGCGTCGGCGCGATGATCGGTGGGTTCTACAGCGCCAAGCGGCGTAGGACCGGCCTGCGGGCGGTGATCATGGCCGCGTTGGCCTTCGGGGCAGCTGGGCTCTTCGCCGGTCTTGCGCCGCAAATCGGGCTCGAATACGTGGCACTCCTGGTGGTCGGTGTCACGAGTGTGACCTTCATGACCACGGGGAACTCAACGGTGCAAGTGAGTGCCGAAGCGGCCATGCGCGGGCGCGTGATGTCGCTCTGGTCGGTGGCGTACCAGGGGACGACCCCCATCGGTGGGCCGGCGATCGGGGTGATCATGGCCGCAGCGAACGCGCGTGTCGGACTCGTCATCGGTGCGACTGCATGCTTCGGAGCGGCCCTTATCGGGTCATTCGCCGTGCGTCGCACACCGCGTACCTCCGAATCCCTCGTGCAATAGAAAGGTGAGCACCTTGGCAGTCGAGACAGACGAGCCGTCCAATTGGCGCAGCCTCATCCCGGCGGAAGAGTGGGCGATATGTCGCGCCGCAGGTTACGGCAGAGCGAGCACGTGGGGATCAAGACCGGCCCTGGTCGTGGTTGACGCCACGAACCGCTTCGTTGGGCTTCCTGCCCCACAGGCGGAGTCCATGAAGGTGTACCCGGCGTCCACCGGGAGGCGAGCCTGGGTCGCCGTATCTCACGGGAAGGTGCTTCTCGACCAGGCTAGAGCGCGTGGATATCTCGTCACATATACGGTGCGCGACGAGACCTCCGCGATCCAGGCAAGCCAGCCACGGCGCGAGAAGCACGGCCTTAGGCTTCCCGAGCCAGAGGCAGCGGCCGATGTGGTCGAGACCCTCGCACCGCTGCCCGGGGAGGCCGTGGTTCGAAAGGCGAAGCCGAGCGCGTTCCACGGCACGCCACTGCTGTCGCTTCTCGTATACCACCGGATCGACACGCTGGTCGTCATCGGCGGGGTCACCTCCGGATGTGTCCGGGCCACCGTTGTCGACGCCTTCTCACTCGGCTATCGCGTTGTGATTCCCGAGGATGCAGTCTTCGATCGCTCGGAGCTGCTCCACGCCGTGAGCCTCTTCGACATGGACCAGAAGTACGGCGACGTATGCCCTTCCACCCAGGTGGCCTCGTACCTGACCGACCCCACGAATGACGCTGCAAGAGGGTGAAGGGTGCTCCTCAATGGGCGCGTGCTGGAAAGCCGCAGGTGCAGCACGCCTCGACGCCTGGACTCGATCCTCACGTCTGTGAGTCCGCCGCTAGCCAGACAGCAGCAGCATCTAGTTAATAATTTTGTAACCTACGGCGGGTCAATGTGTATATATTATCTTGCGACGAATCCGATCACCTGGGCCGGCGAAGGGGGTAGCGACCATGGCAGGTACGGCAGCGAGCATCGCGACGATTCCATCTCACGAGAGCGCTGACGAGGCGGAGCCGCTGGCGCGCAACGCTCCGCCGCGCGTCCGCTGGAAGCGGACGCTCCCGTATGTCTCGGTGTTGATCGTGGTTGGTCTCTGGCAGATCATCGGCAGCCACATCAATCCGATCCTGCTGTCAACGCCCTCTGCGACCGTCGCCGCCTTCGGCCACATGATCAGCAACGGTCAGCTCATCCCGGCCTTCGGCACCGCCATGGAGGACCTGTGGGTGGGATTCGGGCTCGCCATCGTCGTCGGCATCGCGACGGGTGTGCTCATGGGGCGCAGCGAGGTCGCCGAGCGTGTCCTCGACCCCTACATCAATTTCTTCCAGGCCACACCGCTCATCGCACTCGTACCGCTCGTCGTCATCTGGTTTGGCATCGGCTTCGAGGCGCGCATCGCCACCACCTTCATCCTCGCGGTGTGGTCGATCATCATCAACACGTTCGTCGGCGTGCGCAGCACACCGAGTGCGCTGATCGACGTGGCGAGCGTCTACAAATTGAACCGTCGGGAGATCATCTCGAAGATCACCCTTCCGAACGCGGTTCCCTATATCTTCGCCGGGTTGCGCATTGCTCTCGGGAAGGCGCTGATCGGAATGCTCATCGCAGAGATGGAGGTGAGCGTCACGGGCCTCGGAGGACTGGTAGTCAATTACGGGAACTCCTTCCGTACCGCCTACCTTCTCGCCGGCGTGTTCACAGCGTCCGCCGTCGGCGTCATCGGGGTCATCCTGTTGAACCTGGTGAAGCGCTGGTTCTTTCCGTGGGTGAACGCAACGACTGCCGAGGGCGTTCGCTACTAGGACGTCCCGGCCGGGCGCGATGCGGCGACCACGAGCAGGACGTCGAGGAACCTGCCGTGTCTTTCCGACTGCCTTCTGCTGGAACGTGGACGGCTGAGGTGCGCCTCGTCGCGGACTGCAACTGATCACTTCGACATATTCCGCAAACCGTAATCACCAGAAAGGGAGTGGACGATGGTGCGTACATCGTGGAAGAAGAGCCTTCGGGGGAAGGTCGGCGTGATCGTCGGAGCTGGCCTCTTGGCCGGGTCGTTCGGCGGCACTGCCGTTGCCGCCGGAGTGAAGGCAAGTAAGCCGAGCGCCAAGACGCAATCCGCCACGTTCTCCCCGCCTCATCTCGGGGGGCTCAACATGAGCGTCATCATGGACGGGACTGCGTCTGCGAGCAACGAGATCGAGATGCACGCGATCAACTTGCTCTCGAAGTGGGGCGCCAAGGTGTCGGTGCACTGGGCTCCGTCGACGAGCATCGAGTACGCCGACATGCTCCACGGCGGGACGATCATGGAAGGTGGACTTTCCGTCGGCCTGGCCGCCTACAACGACGGCATACCTATGGAGGCCATCGCCCTGCCGCAGCCGCGCCAGGACTTCGTCCTGATCGCTCGTCCCAACATCACCTCACTCAGCGACCTCAAGGGCCATTCGATCGGTATTCTCGACATGGTCGGTGAGAACGGCGTCGACACCCTCATCGCGCTTAAGGCGGCCGCTCTCAAGCCGAGCCAGGTGAGCATTGTGGACGTGGGCGGGCAGTCGACGCGACTCGCGGCGCTGGTGTCCGGTCGGATCGATGTGACGATGCTCAGCCACTCGGCCGAGATCGCCTTGCAGGGACAGGGATACCACGTGCTCTACGACTACATGAAGCAAGACCCGAACCTGTACGACGGAATTTGGTGGGCGAACCCCAGCTGGGCAAAGAGCCACGAGCAGGCCGCCGTCGCGCTGAACGAAGCCGACTTGCTCTCCTTCGTGTGGTTCAACAACAAGTCGAACACCGCCGCAGCTGTCAAGGAGACCGCGAGCTTCGACTCCGGCATCTCGGCGTCACAGACGACTCAGCTGTACAACGAGCTCCGCACCCTCGATGCGTATCCCAACGGGAGCCTGCTCACGCCCTCTGGTCTCAAGCAGCAGGAGATCCAGTACGCACAGGTCGGTGCCATCACGGCGACCCCGGTGGTGTCCAACTGGTCGGCATTGAGCTACGGGAAGAAGGCGCTGGCGGCGCTTGGCGCCGCGGCACGCTGACCAAGTCGTAGGGATCGGGAGACAGGGAAGGACGTAAGCATTCAATGGTGGCTCCGGTGATCGAGGTAAGTCACGTAGGCAAGCGCTTCTGGCAAGGCAAGCGGGGCGCCTTCCTTGCGCTGAGCGACGTCTCGTTCGATGTCCGAGATGGTGAGTTCATCTCGATCATCGGAGCTTCCGGATGTGGAAAGACCACCCTGCTCCGGATGTTCGCGGGACTGACGGCGTACGACTCCGGTGAGCTGAAGATCCGGGGGCAATTGGTTCGTGGCGTTCCCGACGGGATCGGGTTCGTGTTCCAAGCGCCCGCGCTTCTGCCGTGGCGATCCGTGGGGGACAACATCGCCCTCGGTCTGTCCGCGGTTCGCTCTACGCTGTCGGAGGGCGAGTTGAAGGGCCGGGTCGCCGCTCAGATCGAGCTGACAGGCCTCTCCGGATTCGAGAACTCGCTTCCGCACGAGCTGTCGGGTGGTATGCAGCAACGAGTGGGGTTGGCTCGTGCACTCGTAGCCGAGCCGAAGGTCCTATTGATGGACGAACCGCTCGGGGCGCTGGACGCGTTCACGCGCATGCGCTTGCAGGAGGAGCTAGCTGCAATCGTCGCGAGAACCGGCGCTACGACGGTCTTTGTAACCCACGACGTCGACGAGGCTGTGTTCTTGTCGGATCGTATCGTGGTCATGGACCGCAGCCCGGGTCGTTTGAAGCAGATCGTCGACGTCCCGTTCGACAAGCCCCGTCAGCGTCGCGAGTTCATCGGAGACCCTAGGGTCGCGGAGCTTCGCGACCTCGTTCTCGGGCTCGTTACCGCGGATCTGCTGTTACCAAGGCAGCCGGACGCAAGTCGCGAGGCAAGCGGCCGCTCCTTGGGGTGACAGGCCAACAGGGCCAGGTACCCCTGGCCCTGTTGGCGCGCCCGGTTATGTACCCGGAGCTACGGACCGATCATCGACCATGGCAATCGCGGTGATCTCGAGCAGTAAGTCCTCGTGCGCGAGCCGAGATACCTCCACCATCGTGGATGCGGGCGGCGGGTCGCTGAAATACTCCCGTCGCACGTGTTGGATCGCACTGAAGTCACCCATGTTGCGCACGTAGACCTCGACACGGACGATGTCGTCAAGCGTGCCGCCAGCTGCCGCGACGGCAATCTGCAGATTGCGGCACACCTGGTGACACTGTGCAGAGACATCCCCACGTCCGACGATGAGCCCTGTGCTGTCTCGAGCTGACATGCCCGAGATGAAGACCATCCGGCCGCCCCCTTTCGCCACCACTACCTGGGAGAAGTGCCCGCGCGGCTCGGGCAGGTCGTCACTTCGCACCGCGACCCTCACCGTGCGCTCCTAGCGTGTTTGGGGGATCGTCGGGCAGATCCGAGGTCCGTCGCCAGCCCCGGCACCGTGAATCGATCATCGGTACTTTGGCAAGATGTGTGTCGCCCAAAGCGACATCTGCTCGACGAGCTCGTCAATCGTGCTGTAGAGGAGCTTCAGCTCGAAGTGGGTCACGCCGGCGGTGACGAACTCCTGGACGCGAGCTGCGACGTCGTCAACCGAGCCGAAGATGTGGCGATCCAGGGCGAACTGCATGTCGTCGACATCGCGCTCGTAGGTGTTCCGACTCGCACGGACGGTAGGCAGCGCTCGGTCGAGCGCCTCGCTCCGTGTCTTGGCGATGGTTGCGAGCTTCTCGACTGCAATCGTGATCTCGCTCCCGTCTCGGCCGAACTCATCCGCGTGCTCGAGCAGGATCTTGCGGCCCCGCGCCATCTCGCTGGGCGAAAGCCACCCGGGGATCCATCCGTCGCCGCGGCGCGCCGTGCGCTCCGCGGCCTTGTCCGTCCATCCACCCACCCATATCGGGGGGTGGGGACGACGAAGGGGCTTCGGGAACATCTCGGCGTCGGTGAAGCTGAGGGTTTTGCCGGCGAAGGTTGCAAGTGGTTCGGTCCACAGCGTGGTCATTGCGTCGATGTACTCGTCGGTGAGCGCCGCGCGGTCCTTGAAGGACACCCCGAATACTTCGAACTCCTTCGACGATTCGGTTGCCTTCGACCCGAGGCCGACGCCCACGATGAGGCGACCTTTTGTCAGGTGATCCAAGGTCGCCGTCTGCTTCGCGGCGTATATCGGGTTGCGACACGGCATGACGAGGCACGCGACGCCCATCTCGATCGTCTTTGTCACCCCTGCGAGGTAGGCGAGCGTCGTTATCGAGTCGTAGAAGTCCGCCGTCTGGTCCTGGGAGATCGCATCTGCCGACCCGGAGGAGATGTGGTGGCGGTGCATCTCGGAGCTCCAGATGACATGGTCGTGTAACCAGATCGAGTCGAAGCCCATCTCCTCGGCGGCTATTGCGGCGTGAACGATATTCTCGATATTCGCCAAGGGCCCGGAGTTGGGCACTCGTACTCCGAACTTAATCTGGGGCATTACGTTCTCCTTGTCCAAGTTGGCGGGTCGGCGAGGGTCGACGTCGTCACTACGAGGCTCGTATGGACAGCGTTGACTCGCGTAGGTTGGGTCGCATGGTGAGTGGGGGTCGGATGTCCTGCACCGGCTCCGTCGAGGATGACGGTGGCGGGACCGGCTTCATTGGACCCCTTGGCCTCGATGGCGGGACGGGGGTCCTCGACGAAGAGCGACGCGCCTCCACGGCGGCCGTCGTCCTCGCCGCGGGATCGGGTAGCCGTTTCGCCGGTGGGAAGCTGGGGGGTCACAAGCTTCTCGCCCCCTGGCGCGGTCGACCGATAGTCGCCTGGGCCGTGGAGAACGCCCTTCGGGCTCGTCTCGCTCGGACGTACGTCGTGACCGGAGCGGTGGATCTCCACGAAGTGCTGCCGGGAGACGTCGAGGTCCTGGTGAACACCCGGTGGGTCGACGGGCAGGCGACGTCGCTCCAGGTGGCGATCCGTGCCGCTCGGGAGGCCGGGTTCGCGGCAGTAGTCGTCGGTCTCGGTGACCAACCGCTCATCGCACCGGAGGCGTGGCGCCTCGTCGCGGGTGCTCGAACGCCGATCGCGGTGGCGAGGTACGCCGGTGTCCCCCGCAATCCGGTGCGCCTTGCTCGTGAGATCTGGGACGAGCTCCCAGAAAACGGGGATGAGGGTGCGCGCGTGCTCATCCGTCGCCGTCAAGATCTGGTCAGCTACGTCGACTGCGTCGGTGACCCGGTCGATGTCGACACGGTCGAGGATCTCCATCGCTTGTCCTGAACGATCGGGGCAGACTCGGTGCCGCTCCGTGGTAGGTCGCAGGTGAGAACTTCGGCTAGCGCCTCGAGGCGCGCAGAGCTCCGGGCGATGCACCATGGGGATCCTCAGGGGAGTGATGCCCGGTGAATCGGCCCAGACGTTTCTTGCAGAGGCGCTGGGTTGGAGCGTTCGTGGCGCGATGCGATGATCTCCGCGCAGATGGATACGGCGGTCTCCTCAGGCGTCGTCGCTCCTAAGTCGAGACCTATAGGCATTCTCACCCGCTTGAGGGCGTCGGCTGTCACGCCCGTCGATACGAGCCTCGTCACACGGTCGTTCACGGTCGCCCGCGAGCCCATCGCGCCTATGTAACCGACCCCGGTCTGGAGGGCGCTGGTGATGGCGGGGATGTCGAGCTTCGCATCGTGTGTGAGGACGCATAGCGCGTCGCGGGGGCCGAGCGGTGGACGGATGGCTTCAATGCATCGATCCGGCCAGTCCACAATTACCTTGTCGGCGATCGGGAACCGTGCCCTCGTCGCAAATGCGCCTCGGGGGTCGCTCACCGTGACCCGGTACCCGAGCAGATGTGCCTGGTTGGCAAGTGCGGCCGTGAAGTCCGTCGCGCCGATGAGGATGAGCCGCGGACTGGCGGCGAATGACTCGATGAAGACGGACACCTCCGCCTCGACTGGCGGGTCGCTTGCGCGGTAGCACCGCACGGCCGCCTCTCCAGGCTTGAGCGCTGCACGCAGATCGTCGAGCGCGAGCCGATCCAATGCGGGGTGTCCCAAGCTTCCCGCGACGACGCCTGTCGAGGCGAGAAGTAGCGATGCGCCGAGCGCCCGAGGCGAGTCGCCCGCACCGGTGTCTCCCGCCACGACTGTGGCGAGGCCGAGCGCCTCTCCTCGACGGACGCCGCCGAGCAGGGTCTCGAAGACCGGAGTCGGAGGATCGAACGGCGCGACGAAGACGTCGATTGCGCCACCGCACGTGAGTCCGACGGCGAAGACGTCGTCATCCGCGTGTTCGTAGGTGCACATTCGGGCGGCCCCGCCGTTGATCACGTCCATCGCTTCTGAGACCACTGCAGATTCGACACAGCCCGTCGACACCGACCCGGCGACTTCACCGCGTTCGTTGACGGCCAGAGTGGCTCCGAGCTCGCGCGGTCCCGAGCCGCGTACGGAGACGACCCGAGCCAGGGAAACTCGCCTGCCCTCGGAGCGCCACCGTTCGAGCTCGTCTAGGAGCACTCTCATCGCTCTCTGGTGCCTCCGCGGGTGATGACTTCCAGGATGCGGCGCCTCGAGTTGAGTAGCGCCTTGTCGGGGTGTCAGTGTATTATAGATACATCACACAAAAGGTGTAAATCTCGTAAGGCAAGGCAGAGGGTGCTCCGTTTCGAGGCCGCTGGGCGTCCGGTTGACGAGAGCGCTTCTTCGAGGCAATGCCGGCCGGCAGATTGGGACAGGCTTATGGGAACATCCACAGAGAGCCCGGGCCCGCAGCGCTACGACTCGTTCAGTGCAGTTCTCGAACGGATCGCAGACGCGGCCGCTCTCCTTGGTCTGGACGATGGGCTCCATCGTATGGTGGCCGAGCCGGAGCGCGTCCTCGAGGTCACGGTCCCCATCCGACGAGACGGTGGGTCCATCGAGCTCTTCCGCGGTTGGCGGGTTCACCACGACACGAGTCGCGGTCCCGGCAAAGGCGGCATCCGGTTCCATCCGCTCGTGGACGCGCGAGAGATCACCGCGCTCGCGGCAGACATGTCGATCAAATGTGCGGTAGTCAACCTTCCGTTTGGCGGCGCCAAGGGCGGCGTCGCGGTCGACCCGACGATCCTGTCCGAAGCTGAGCTGGAGCGAATGACGCGGCGATACGCGTTCGACGTCGCGAGCCTCCTCGGACCCGAGCGGGATATTCCGGCGCCGGATGTCAATACCGACGCGAGGGTGATGGCCTGGGTGATGGACACCATCTCCATGCTTCGCGGCCAGCCGACCCCCGGGGTGGTGACGGGCAAGCCCATCGCGATCGGTGGGAGCCAAGGTCATGTGGGCGCGACTTCGACAGGTGTGATGCTGTGCGCGGAGGCGATATTCTCACGAATCGGTATCGACGTCGCGGGTGCGCGGGTCGTCATCCAGGGTTACGGGAAGGTCGGGGCGCCCCTTCTCTATCTCCTCACGTCACTCGGCATGCGGGTAATCGCGGTCGCCGACGAGCATGGCGCCGTGCACAATCCGGTAGGGGTCGATCCGTCTGCACTTGCGGATCATGTCGCGCAGGTGGGTACGGTCGTTGGCTTCCCGCAGTCGGACCCGATCAAGGGTGATGACTTGTTCCGGCTGGAGTGCGAGCTGGCGATTCCTGCGGCTCTCGCGGGCGTCGTCACCGCGGCGCTCGCCGAGGATCTCGGCGCGAAGGTCGTCGTCGAGGCCGCGAACGGTCCGACATTGCCAGAGGCCGACTCGGTTCTCGAGCGGCGGGGCATCGTCGTCGTCCCAGATGTCCTGGCCAACGCCGGCGGCGTAACCGCCTCGTATTTCGAGTGGGCCCAATCTCGTGCGGGCTATGCATGGGACGCGGGCACGGTCGCGAGCCGCTTGCGCAGCACGATGGACGCGGCATTCGAGGCGACATGGCAGCGCGCGGACGAGCTGAACGTCTCGCTACGTCGGGGGGCGGTCGCACTGGGCGTCGAGCGGATCGCCGAGGCGACTCGCATTCGGGGCCTGTTTCCGTAATGGCTTCGTCCGAAGCCCGCGAGTCCAACTGACATAGGTCGGCTCTGCCCACAATTCGGTAAGTCACGATCAACCCTCCTGGCACGGTGTGGGGGCACCGGGGACCAGTACCGGGCGATGCCCGGGGAGAAAGGACGTACGACGATGCCCGCTACCTCCCACAGGACGCTCCTCGAGTGGGTCGACGCGTTCGCGCAGCGCGCCCGGCCCGACACGGTGCAGTGGTGCGACGGCAGCGCGGACGAGTACGACCGGCTCTGCGAGCTGCTCGTCGAGCGCGGGACCTTCACC
>JAODBO010000041.1 GCA_025464005.1 Acidimicrobiaceae bacterium
CCAAGGACGACGTCGCGGCACTCTTCACCGCCGCCGACTTCTTCCCGATCGATCTTGGTGGGCTCGTCGAGGGCGGCCGCCTGCAGCAGTTCCTTACGGGCCCACTCGCGTCAATGAACCTCGTCAAAATTCCCTGATCGCAGCTGCGGCGGGGTGAGCGCCGTGCTCGGATCTCTAGTGTGAATGCAAAGCGGGGCAGATCGCCAGCGATCGACCACGCCGCAAGCAATAAGGATGCCCGCCACGCTCGCCCGGGGCCGACCTGCTCCAGTAGGTCGCACCTCGGCGAGCCGAATTCTCCAGCTCGCGAATGGACCCGGTCGTACACTCTCCGCGATGGAAGGGCTAGGCATCCAGCCGCCCTTGCGGGGGCGCGACATTGAGCTCGCCACTATTCGTCGGCACCTGACCGAGATCAGCAAAGGGACCGGCGGCGTCATCATCATCGAGGGGAGCGCGGGGCTCGGCAAGACACGTCTCATCCAGGAAGCGGCGGCGGCCGCAGCTGAGCTCTCTTTCCACGTAGGACGAGGAACTGCCGAGCCAGATGAGGGCATGGCGCTCGGGCCGTTCCTTCGAGCGCTGTTCGAGGGGGACTCACCACTGGCGGATAGATCCGCGCTCCAGGACCTCCACGCCTCTCCCGAGCTGCTGTTCTGGCTCCTCCAGGACATTCAGGCCATCATCGAGGAAGCCGCCCTGAAGGACCCGCTGCTCATCTGCATCGACGACCTGCACTTGGGTGATTCCAGCTGCGCCGCCGCGGTGCGGCAGCTCCCTTTGAGCCTGTCGTCTCTGCCGGTTGCGTGGATCCTGGCCTTTCGACCGCACCAGGGGACACCGCAGATCCAGAGCGCCAAGACCCATGTGATCGAGTCGGGCGCGGAGCTGATTCGACTGGCGCCGCTCGAGCGCGAAGCGGTCGCGCTCGTCGCTACGGATCTGTTGGGAGCCGAGCCGGGCGAGGCACTCCTCGAGAGGGCGGAGCGGGTGAAGGGCAATCCCTTCCTGCTCGTCGAGTTCATCCGTGGCTTGTTGGACGAGCGCATCGTCTCGGTCGATTCGGGCCGAGCGACGCTCATCGAGGACCGGCTTCCGTTCCGGGTGAGCGAGAGTATGCGCGACAGGCTGGCGCGCATGTCGTCGACCGCGGAGCGAGTGGCAACGTTCTCCTCGGCACTCGGGCGACGGTTCTCGCTTCGCGATGTCTCAGAGATGACCGGGATCTCGCTGACAGACCTGGTAGCGCCAGTCGAGGAGCTCATCGACGCCGACATCTTCGGCGAAGAGGACGGGCACCTCGCTTTTGCCCATGACCTCGTTCGAGATGCCGTGCGGGGCTGCGTGCTCGCGCCGCTGAGACGCGCGCTCGACCGGCAAGCCGCCGGAGTGTTGTTGGCCCATGGAGCGCTGCCGGTCGAGGTGGCAACGCAGCTCGCGAAGAGTGCCGATCCGGGCGACGACGTGGCGATCGCGACCCTCCTAAAGGCCGCGGACGCATTAGGCGTCAGTGATCCCGCGTCCGCCGCCGAGCTCGCGCGGGCCGCGATCGAACTGACCCCCGTTCGTCATCCGCTGCGCGGGCCGCTCGTCGCGCGCCGGGCCGTGTCCTTGTTCGCTGCGGGCATGGGTGAGGAGGGGAAGCGGTTCGCTGATTCCGCGCTCCGAAGTGCTCTGCCACCCGAGGAAGAGGCGCGTGTTCGCTTCAGCCTGGCGAGCATGTTCGACCTGTCACCGGACGTACGCGCCGAAAATGCCCGGATTGGACTTGCGCTTTCTTCACTACCGACGGACCTCCGCGGCTCACTCGCGGCCGCGCTGTTCCACAACCTGGTTGTCGCGACCAGGACGAACGAGGCGCTGGAGATCGAGGCGAGCGCGCGCCAGGCCGCGTACGAGAGCACGAGAAAGGCCTGCTGGTTCGCCTTCGAGCTGCCGGAGTCGGCGCTCCACTATCAGTTGGGCGATTTCCATCGCGCGCTCGACCTATTGAACGCGGCAGAACGACGGGGACTGGACAGCCAGGACGACCCCCGCGAGCGGCTCGCCCATTGCTTCCGGGCCCACTACTTTGCCGCGCTCGACCGCTACCCGGAGGCTCTCGGGGCGGTCGATGACGGCGTGGTTGCCGCACAGCGGGATCGACAGAACTGGGCCCTGCACGTATTCGAGACGACTCGGGGACGCCAAATGCTTCAGATGGGCCGTCTCGCCGACGCCCTCGTCGCTCTCGACGGCCGATTCACTCTGGCGAGTGCTCACCTAGTCGTTGGTGCTCTCGACGCTGCGTCGATTGTCGCTCTCGGGAAGCTGAAGATTCACCTCGGCGATGAGCAGGGCGCGCTTAGGGTGGCCGAGATCGCAAAGGTCATGTTGGACGCGGCGTCTCCCTGCGCGCGACACCACGCAACCTGGTACCTCGCGCAGCTCGCACTCTCGCAGGGCGATGTCACCCAAGCACACGCCTGGCTGTCGACCTTCGGCAACGAAGATCGTCTGGCCACGTTCCCGCTCTTCCCGTTTGACGTTGTGGACGACGTCGAAATGGTTCGGATCGCCGCTGCAGTTGCTGACGAGGAGCTCGCGGAACACACGATCGCGTCCGCGGACAAGCGCGCTGCGCGCAATCCGGATGTTCCCTCCTGTGCTGCGGTCGCAGCACACGCTCGAGGAGTATGGCGAGAGTCACTCGACGACCTCGAGCTGGCCGGCTCGCTCTATCAAGACGGTCTCAGACCGTTGGCGTACGCATCAGCGCTTGAAGATCTGGGTCGCCTGAAGGCTCAGAGCGGGGACAAGGCAGCCGGAATCGCGGTTCTCGACCAGGCACTCGTGATCGACGCGCAAGTTGGAGCGACTTGGGACGCCGCTCGCGTACGGGGGCGCTTGCGACATCTCGGAGCGCGCCGAGGCGCGACCGCGACCGAACGTCCGAAGTCCGGCTGGGCCGCGCTCACTGAAGTCGAGCTCGAGGTCGCGACGCTCGCTGCCGAGGGCGGGACGAACCGCCGGATAGCGGAGCAGCTGTTCATCTCACCCCACACCGTCAACACCCACCTTCGACACGTCTTCGAGAAGCTCACCATCAACTCGCGTGTCAATCTCGCCAGGTATGTGTTGGACGGCGCGGGCAAGTCATCGCGGGACCGACACCAGAACTAAGTAGCCGGACGGGATCGACCGCATTCGGAGGGACAGTTCAGCGCGCGGGTGCCGCGCGGGCAACGGGTGCCGCCGCGCTCGACCTGTCCACGCGCCCAGGGATTACTTGATCGAGTGATTCGCCGACGAACTAACTGGCGCAGAGTCCCAGTGAGGGTACGTCGAGGTGCCCTCTCCGGGCCGACCGGATCGCTCGAAGGAGACGGATATGTCCATGCACCCCAAGCCGAGCATCGTCTTCGCCCACGGGATTTGGGCGGATGGCTCGAGCTTCGCCAAGTTGATCCCTGCTCTTCGTGCCGAAGGCCACGAGGTGATCGCCGCCCAGTACGGCCTTGACGCCGTCGAGAGCGACGTCGCGACCGTGATTCGCACCCTGGGACGGGTTAGCAGCCCCGCGATCCTCGTCGCTCACTCTTACGGCGGAACGGTCATTACAGCGGCTGGTACCGACGACCGCGTCGCCGCACTCGTGTACGTCGCGGCGCTTGCGCCGGACGAAAACGAGACTTCTCAGAGCCAACTGGACCAGTTCCCGGTGTCGGACGTCTTCTCCCACATCGAAATCGCCGACGAGCGAATCTGGATGCTGCCCGACGGCGTCGAGTGCTTCGCCGGCGACCTGCCCGAGGAGGAGCAGGGGCTCGTGTGGGCAACTCACTACGCGCCGGCCGCGGACCTCTTCACCTCGAAGGTGCCCGGCACCGCCTGGAGATCAAAGCCGAGCTGGTACGTCGTCGCTTCCGAAGACCGGACTGTGCAGCCCGATCTGGAGCGCTTCGTCGCGAAGCGTATGGATGCGACGATCAC
>JAODBO010000074.1 GCA_025464005.1 Acidimicrobiaceae bacterium
GGGCAACCACCTCGTCGACGATCAACGCCGTCACAGCCAACACCAGCAGGCTCGACACAACCGATCCCGTCAAGGAATGTTGGTCCCACCAGACTCGAACACTTTGAATCCACAGATCGCAGGCAACTAGCGCCAGGAGAGCCAGGGCTACTCCCAAGGCAGCAACTCGGCGCAAGGCAGTGATCACCGGAGGGCTCAAATTCTGCGTAATGGCGGAAGCGACGAGTCGACCCAGGTCTGACCAACAGGTCCGATGCCGGAGACGGCGAATACGCCTCGTTCGGTCGCACTCACGTAGCCGGGGTACCACTTCATCCCAGTCTTGTCCTCGCCCCCTGCCAAGGTTGCGTCTTCGACGGACTGCTCGGGGGCACCGTCGGACACCTTCCACGGAATGTCGTCGGGCAGGCGAATAACCGTACCGTTGCGATTCAACTTGCTCATATCTCGCTCTCCCGTGTGCGGTCGTTGGTGGGCGTGGATGGTCGCCGTCGGCTTGACCGTGGGTTGCCAGCGCGCGCTGTGGTCGTGATGGATGACCCTACGAGGTGTGGGGGAGCGCGACCAGTGGTGGGATATCCATGTCGCACATCCGCAGGTACGCCGGAGGAGGTCTCACCGGCCGAGCTATCGACGGCGACTGCTCACTCGACCGGCGCCATTAGCAACGTTTTGAGGGAGTTGGCGGGCCGCCGCGATGACCGAGACGAGCAATCGTCCTCGCCGTTACTCTGCTCGCCATTCCTGTCGACGCCTTGCGTCATGAAGCTTGACGGTCTGTTCGACGGTCGGGCCTCAACGGAAAGGGCCGTCGTCGATGAAGCGACGCAGCCCGGCGGCGAACGCCTCGGAGCGGCTTTGCGGCCAGGCGCCTAATGATGCGTCGATCCGACCTGCCGTCGGCTCGGCAGAGATCGCGGACCGTCTAAGGATCCTCGTGGTCTTGTCGCCAGCGGCCGGGCGGCTGACCATGGTGGCGTCGGAACGCGGCGGCGAAGGCGTACGGAGAGGTGTAGCCGGTGCGGCTGGCTATCTGGGCGAGGCTGAGTTCGCCGGAGCGGAGGTGGTCTCGGGCGAGGGTCATGCGCCACTCGGTGAGGTACTGCATCGGTGCTTGGCCTAGGGCGTGTTGGAACGCTCGGGCGAAGGCCGCCCGGGAGAGACCGCTGAGGGCGGCGAGCTCTGGCACGGTCCATTGGTGGCCGGCGTCGGTGTGGACGGCTCGCAGTGCTGGGTCGAGGCGTGGATCTGTCGAAGCTTGATACCAGCGCGGCGCTTGGGGGCCTTGGTGGAACGAGGCACGTAGGGCGTGGATCAGGACGACATCGAGGAGTCGATCGAGAACCGTCTGCTGGCCGGGTGCCGGGGTCGCTAGTTCGCGGGAAAGCAGGCCAATGGCGTCGTGCAGTTGGTCGTCATCGACCTTGGGCAGATGGAGCACGGGTGGAAGCGCCTCGATCAGCTGGCGACCCACGTCGCCGGCGAACTGGTACGCGCCGCAGAGAAACACGGTCGCTTCAGGATCACCGACGTGCTCATCGTCCAAGTGCCGGGCCAGGAATTCGTCTGCTGTCATGCAGATTGCGGTGGGGCTGTGGGCGATGCTGTGGTTGGGACCACCCCGGACGAGCGCCACGTCACCGGGGAGGAGCTCGAATGCCGCTTCGGGGTCGTCGACCCACAGCCAGGCCTGGCCACGCACGACGGCGTGGACGGCGAGTTGGATGGTGCCGGGAAGGCACAGGCCCCAGGGGGGTCGTGCGACCGAGCGAGCGAAGACGCCGCCGGACGCTCGTGCTCGAGCGAGGTGTTCTTGCAGCACGTCCACTTGCTGAGAGTATCGCACAGTGATTGGAGCGTTGGACACATTGATGCGCTCGTTCTCGCGATAGACGATGGTCCTATGACAGAGTCAAACAAGGTGATCCTCGTGCTCGGCGGCACAGGCAAGACCGGGACACGGGTCGCGAGCAGGTTGACCCGGCTCGGCCTTTCGGTTCGCACCGCCGCCCGCCAGGGCGCAGATGTGCGGTTCGACTGGGACGACCCGGCGACGCACCGGAACGCTCTCGAAGGTGCGGATCGTGTTTACCTGGTCGCACCCGTCATGCGCACCCGCTTCGCGCCGCAGGTATCAGCGTTCCTAGATATCGCAGAGGCCGTGGAGGTGCGGCACGTGACTTACCTCAGCGCCTACGGCACCGAGTTTGCTCCGAGCGAGGTCGCGCTCAGGGCAGTCGAATTGGATCTCTTGGGCCGCTCCGGGCTGACGCACTCGATCGTGCGGCCGGCCTGGTTCATGCAGGACTTCAGCGAGACGTTCTTGATGCCGGTCGACGGTGCCATCGTCGTGCCGACTGGTCACGGCGGCGAAGCCTTCGTCGACGCCGAGGACATAGCAGGCGTGGTGGCGGCGACCCTCTCCGACCCGGAAGTTCATGCGGGCGCCGAGTACGCCCCGACGGGCCCGGACGTCCTCACGGTGAGCGAGGCCGCCGACATCATCGGCATCGTGACCGGCCGACCGGTCCGGCACGTCGACATCGACCGGCTCTCCTGGGTCGACAGTGTGATCGCGTCGGGCGTACCCCCCGAGTATGGCGAGATGCTTCAGTTCCTCACCGAGACCGTCGCCTCCGGTCGCGGCTCACGGCCCAACGGCGACGTCGAAAAGGTGACCGGAGCACGGCCTAGGAACTTCAGCGACTTCGCCAGACGTACCGCTGCGGCATGGACGGGTGATTTAGCACCGTGACGGCCATCAACGACTTGGACAACTTCGCGGCGCTCGACCCCTTCTTCCGTATCATCGAAGAGGGCCTGAACGGGCTTGTCGAGGGGGGACACTTCTTCGACCTTCTCGCCGATGATGTCGTCTTCGACTACGTCATCACTGTTCCCGGCTACCCACGGCAAGTCGTAGGTCGTTCCGCAGTGGCGGAGTTGTACCGGCCCTATGGCAGCACCTTCGTGCTCCACCGATGCTTCGACTTGGCCGTCCATCACGACCGAGAAACCGGCGTGGTCGTCCTTGAGTACGGCTCCGAGGGTCGTGTCGTTGCCACCGGGGCAGCCTACGCAAACCGGTACATCTCGGTGCTCACGATCGTCGACCGCAAGGTCACCCGATGGCGCGACTACCTTGACCCGATCGCGGTCTTCGAAGCGGTCGGTTGGCCGCCGCCGACGACCGTGCGCATGGCGAAACGGACGTAGGCGCTACGCATGCCCAAGGGCACTCGATTGCGCCGCGCGAAGCGAGGCGAGCTACGCGACGTCGAGCCTCTCGGTTGGTACTCTGCGCGCGCGTCCTGTGGGGGACGGCGCTAACTGCACGGCGCCGGATGTGGACGGCACGGTCCGTGTCCGCACTACCCGGGGAAAGACTACGTCGCACCGAGGACCGAGCCCGTCGCCTGGCGTGCCTGAAGGGTTGGTCATTGCTCCAACTCTCTCCGCGCCTGACGTTACGGACGACGCCCGAGCTTCGGCACGAGCCGGCCTCGCGACTTAGGCACGAGACCGGCTCGTGCACCCGCTGGGCCCGGCTCAGCTCGCGTCGAGCCGCTCCTCGAGCGCCTCGAGCTCGGCGCGAAGCGCACGGGGCAGCCGCTCGCCGAACTTGTCGTAGTACTGAGCG
>JAODBO010000109.1 GCA_025464005.1 Acidimicrobiaceae bacterium
CCCGACACGCTCGGAGCTGCGCCCGACCCGACGAGCGTGTGGATACGGTCTAGCTGATCGGCTTCGAGCGTGACGGTGACCTTCTTCGTAGCCATACCATCTACCATACCACGGGGCTGATCGGATATCTCGGTGGCCTGCCAGTTTCGTTCCGATGTGGAACCCTGCTTAGCAGTCACCGGCGCCGCGCCGAAGGACCACGTTCGGGTTGTCGAGGCGGTGGCATGCCCGTCGACTACCCCGTGACCCGGTCGTTCGCCTCGATCGGGCACCATGCCCCGAGCCGTTGGACGGGTCGTGGGCTCACCCGCTGGTGTTTCCCGGAGCGGCAACGATGACCACGCCCGAAGCGCCTCCCGTTCAGCTCGCCTCGGCCGTCGAGAGGAGGCCGGGGAGGTCGCCGACGTTGATGACGTGGGCTTGCCAGGGGAACACTTTTTGGGTGAGGAGGTCGTGGACGTCGCGATCGTGGTCGGCGCTGCCGTCGGCGAGGACGTAGACGCGGTAGTCGCGATCGGCGGCGTCGCGGACGGTGGAGAGCACCACGCCGCTGGTGGAGACGCCGGCGAGGATGACGGTGTCGATGCCCCGGCTGCGGAGTTGCTCGTCGAGGTCGGTGGTGGAGAAGGCGCCGACCCGGGTTTTGCGGACGATGATGTCGCCGGGTTCGGGGGCGACGTGGTGGTGGACGGCGGTCTCGGGTGCCTCGTGGTGCAAGAAACGGCCAGTTCCTACGAACGGGGCGAACGCCTTGTTGGTGGCGGGAATCGTGTCGTAGTCGAGGTCCTCGAACGCGACCCGGACGTAGGCGACGTGCACGCCGACCTGCCGGGCGGTGGCGATGGCATCGGCGAGTCGTTCGAGGAGGGCTTCGGCCTCGCTGAGCGAGGCGAGCACCGCGGGCTGGTAGTCCATCACGAGCAGGGCACTGTGCTGGGGGTCGATGGCGGGGGTGGTGTCGGTCATTGGTGCTCCTTGTTGTCGGGATACATCGGCGCTGCGGTTTCGTGGACCCGGCCCGGGCTTCGGGTCGGGTCTGGCGGGGAGGCTGCGGTCGAGGACCGTCAAGGCGACGACCACGACCGCGACGCCGGCGAGGATGTAGGCGATCGTGTGGAGGCCCTGGTCGTTGACGCGGGTGCGGAAAGTAATGGCGGTGATGACCGACGAGGCGATCGATCCGACGTAGCTGAACGTGCGGTACAGGCCCGAGGCAGTACCGAGCTGCTCGGCCGGCGCCTGGCTGTACAAGGCGGTCTGGTTGCCAACCGTGGTGGTGCCGAGCGTGACTGCGAAGATGAGGGTCACGCCGACGATGGCGATCGCCGGGCTGGTGGTGGTGAGAAAGAGGGTGGCGACCGACGCCGCCAGCATCGACACTCCCGCGGCGATCAGCGGCCGGCGGATCAGGTTCCGGGCTGACACCCATCGGGACAGGACGGCGGAGAAGACGCCCATCGGCAGGAGGAGCAGTCCAGCGGTCCGCGCAGAGTAGCCGTGGGCGGCTTCGAGCCACTGGGTAACCCCATACAAGACGGTGTACACGCCGAGCAGGGTGCCGGTGGCTCGCAGGTAGGTGCGGGTCAACGCCAGGTTCGAGCGGAGCTGGCGGACGTCGAAGAACGGCATCGCGGCGCGCAACTCCCACCACAGCAACCCGGCGGTCAGGACGACAGCGACGACGAGGGCGACCCAGTCGGGGTGTGGAAGGGAGAGCAGGAACACGAGCAACGCGGTCATCGCCCCGCCGAAGCCGACGATGCCGGCCACGTCGATCCGCGATGCCACCTCACGTAGGCTCCTCGCCCCCTCGACGGGGAGGTCGCGAGGGAGCCAGAACAAGGCCATGGCGAACGCGGCGAGGGTGAACGGCACGTTGATGAAGAAAGCGGCACGCCACCCGAAGCTGTCCACCAGCAGGCCGCCAATGAACGGGCCGATCGCGACGGTCGCCAACCCGGCGACCGCCAGACCGCCGAGGACGCCGCCCGGCGGCGCGGCCATCCCCGCCTGGCTGGCTCGGCGGCGAACGAGGACCATGGCCGAGGGGTAACCGGCCGACGTGCCCACACCGATAATCACCCGGGACACGATCAGCATCGCCAGGTTCTGGCCCACCCCGCCAACGATCCCGCCGACCAGCACCAACGCGATTCCCACCTGGAAGACCCGGCGCGGACCGAACTCCTCCGACAGCTTGCCCGCCGTCGGCTGGGCGATGGCGCACGCCAGATAGAGCGCGGAGACGAGGACCGACGTGCGTCCCACCGAGACATGCAGGTGGTGAGCGATCGGCACCAAGGCGGTAGCGATGAGGGTGCTGTTGATCGGGTTGAGCGCCGAGCCGAGATACAGCGGCGCCACGAACCGCCACGAAAAGGGGTTCGCCCGCTTCTGCTGGCCAGCCGAGGACTCGTCGTCGAGGACCGTCAACGGATGTCGATTTCTGGGCGCAAGTCCGCCGCCGCGAGCCGCTCCAAGAGTTCCACCGCCACATCCAACGAGGCTCGATCCTTGGGGCCCATGTTGGCGTCGATCGCCCGCACCAGCCACATCTCCCGGGACTCCAGCAACGACTCGAACAAGCGACGACCCGCCGCAGTGATGTCGATCAGCACCTTGCGGCCGTCGCTTGGGTGCGGCCCCGTTGTGATCAACCCCGCCGCCTTCAACGTCGCCACGCTCTGCGCGATGGCCTGCTGGCTCACATGCTCCGCCGCCGCCAGCGAAGCCGCAGTCGACGGGCCCTGCGCCAGGAGATGGTCCAGGAGCGCCAGCTGGGAGAGCGTGAATCCCGTGGAGGTCATCCCCGACTCCTCACGCAGCCGGGATCGGAGTCGCTTCAAGGCGACCGACAACCGCACCGCCACCTTCGCCGTGTCTCGCTCGCCCTCGGTGCCGTCCATGCGAATCACGCTACCAGATAGTCAGCTAACTTGGGCAAGTACCTTGTCTACTTCCACCTTGTCGGAAGACCGAACCGGCGCGTCTTGGGCTCGACCATCGTCCGACGGTGCTGGACCCCGGCCAGAATCCCAAGAGCCGCAAGACCCTTATTCGAACTCCCTCGGGCTTGGTTGGGGTCTGACGGACAACGAATGCCGATATAAACCTTGGAGAAGGTCAATCATGACGGAGGTCCTCGTACTCGCCCCCCGGGAGACTATTGTCGCCGATGCGGAACAGAAACTGCGGATACCCGATCTCGAGTCTTGCGGGGGAACGGGAATCGATGATGTCCGGTCAGCCTTTAGCTCTAGCGAAGCGGACGTCGACCAAGTCTTCATGGGTGAGGCGTTGAGCTGGAGATCCGGCTCGAGACTCTCCGGGAGGCCTTGGAGACAACCAGCATTGCGACCGTTGACGTGAGCGATGCCGCCTCGGGGTCGGCGGGCTTCTTTCCATTTGTCGGTTCAGTGCATCGCGGGTTGTGCGACCGGACAAAGCACTCGTGACCGCTCGACCGTCGGGGCAGGACCCGGTCGTTGCCTTAACCGAGGTGCTTAGCGAAGTTCTAGATGTCATTCAGGATGTGAAGCAGGCTCACCGCCAGGTCTCCGATAATCACGGATTGCAGGTCCAGCTCGATCTGCTCTTCGACGACCTGCGACGCTGGGCGGCACTGCTGCTCGCGGAAGACAAAGAGCTGGGCGGATCCCCGCTTGCCAGCATTGCGAGTGCCGCGGGGCGAACGCCTCCGAACCTTTGGACTGCCGCCGCCTCCGACGAAGATGTCCGTCGAACCGCCGCCGAGCATCTCGAGCGGTTTGCGCACCACCTGTCGCTTGCATTGGACGCACAAGACGACGATGGCGCACGGACTCTGCTCGAGCAGATTCAGAAACAGTTACGGGGTCATCTTCGCGGGTTGCGTGCTTGAGCGGAACCACGGAGCTCGCCTCGGCTGTTGCGATTAATGACGACCCGCGCCTTGGAGAAAGAAGTTGGAGATGGCAGCACTCGCGCGTTCGACGCTGCCATCGGGCTGGCTCGTCCAGCGAAGGGCGGCTGCGAGGGACCCGCCCCAAATTCCGGCCAATAGGTCGATCGGGATATCGTCACGGAGCGTTCCATCGGCCACCCCTCTGCGGAACACCGCGCGAATCAGACTGCCGATGCGACGGTCGAGCTCGGCCTTGTCGAGATGTTGGCGCACGTCTCGGACAACGGCGAACTTAATGCCACACGCGACCATGGCCCGCGCCATACGCTCGATCGCCAGCGGCACCGGCACCTGGTCGAGATCCGCCTCGACCAACCGGAGCTCCAGCTCTTCGATCGCGGCGAAGGCGAGCGCGTGCGTGAGGCTTTCACGGGAGTCGAAGTAGCGGTAGAGGGTCGCTCGGCCGACGCCTGCGGCGGCGGCGACGTCGGCCATGCTTGCCGAGTCGCCGTGCTCGGCGAACACCGTCGCAGCGGCGTCGAGGATCGCTGACGAGACCTGAGCTCGCATCTGTTCACCCTGGGGCATGGATCAATTAAACACCATCGTCTCGTGACTTGACGACAGTATCCTGATCTGAGACGATCGCGTCTCACGAACGAACCCAGGGAGCTGACAGATGCGGGCATTGGCGGCGTGGTGCGTCCGGAGACGGAAATTGGTGGTCCTGTTCTGGGTCGCGGCCCTGATCGTCGTCAGCCTGATCTCGCATTCGGTCGGTAGCTCCTACTCGAATAGCTTCTCGCTGCCGAAGACCCAGTCGACCGACGCGCTCAACCTCTTGAAGGCGGTTTCGCCGAAGGTCTCCGGAGACGTCGAGCAGATCGTCTTCGCCACGTCCTCGGGAGCCAAGGTCACCGATCCCGCGATCCACGCGCGGGTGGACCAGATGCTCGCCAAGGTCGCAAAGGTCCAGTCGGTCTCGAACATCGTCTCCCCCTACAGCACCGCCGGCGCCGGTCAGATCTCGAAGGACAAGACCGTGGCGTTCGTCCGCGTCACCTTCGACAAGCAGGCGCAGAACATCTCGAACGCGACGGCGAAGACGCTCGTCGACACGGCCAAGACGGCCGACAGTCGTGATCTCACCGTCGCCGTCGGGGGAGCGCTGGCCGAGACCACGAACAAGGTGGCCCTCGGTGGAACGGGGATCGGTGTGCTTCTGGCGGCGGTGGTGCTGCTCCTCGTCTTCGGATCCTTCTTCGCCATGATCCTGCCTCTCGTGTCGGCCCTGGCTGCGCTCGGGACTGCAACAGGCCTCATCGCGCTGCTCAGCCACGTCATGAAGATGCCGCAGTTCGCGAGTGAGCTCACCTTGCTCATCGGCCTCGGAGTGGGCGTGGATTATGCGCTGTTCATCGTCACCCGACATCGTCAGGGGCTGCTCGCGGGGCAGGACGTCGAGCACTCGATCGTCAACTCGGTCAACACCTCCGGTCGCGCGGTGCTCTTTGCCGGCGTGATCGTGTGCATCGCACTCCTCGGGATGTTCGCCCTCGGGGTCTCGTTCCTCTACGGGCTGGCGATCTCCGCGGCGCTGGGCGTCGCGCTCACGATGCTCGCCGCCATCACGCTCCTGCCGGCGCTACTCGGGTTCATCGGCCCGAAAGTCCTCTCCCGACGTCAGAAGACGAACCTCGCGAAGGACGGCGCCCGGGTAGTCGGAACGGGGTCGACGGGGTTCTGGCCCAAGTGGTCCGACTTCATCAAGAATCGCCCCGTCGTCCCGGCGGTCGTGGCGTTCGTCGTCATCGTCCTCGTCGCGCTGCCCTACTTCTCTCTCCAGCTCGGCTCGTCCGACCAAGGCAACGACCCGGCAGGCACGACGACGCTCCAGGCGTACAACATGTTGAGCAAGGGCTTCGGGCCAGGTTTCAACGGGCCTCTCCAGTTGGTCACGGAAGAGCATGGACCTAGCGATCAAGTCGTGCTCGAGCGGGTCGTGAAGAGCGTCGCCGCCCAGCCCGGAGTGGCGAGCATCGCCCGTACGATCGTCATCCCTGCGAAGAACGGCACTTCCGTCGCTCTCGTCGACGTCTATCCGACGACCTCACCTCAATCATCGGCGACCACCGCCCTCGTCAATCGCCTCCGGACGACCGTGGTGCCGAATGCGGTCGGGGCATCGGGACTCACCGTCTACGTCGCCGGATCCACCGCGCTCTACGTCGACTTCGCCCACGTGCTGTCCTCGAAGCTGCCTCTGTTCATCGGCCTCGTGGTGCTGCTGTCGTTCCTGCTGTTGGCGCTCGTCTTCCGCAGCCTGGTCATCCCGCTGCTCTCGGCGGTTCTCAACATCTTCTCGATCGGCGCAGCCTTCGGGATCCTCGTCGCCGTCTTCCAGTGGGGATGGCTCGGCTCCGTGCTCGGTGTCAACAAATCAGGACCGATCGAGTCCTTCCTGCCGGTGATGCTCTTCGCCATCGTCTTCGGCCTGTCGATGGACTACCAGGTCTTCCTCGTCACCCGGATCCGAGAGGAATGGGTCAAGACCGGCGACAACGAGCTGGCCGTGCGAAACGGCCTTGCGGCTACCGGCAAGACGATCACTGCAGCGGCGCTCATCATGATCCTGGTCTTCGGATCGTTCCTCCTCGGCGGCCAGCGAGTCATCAAGGAGTTCGGCCTCGGGCTCGCCGGAGGAGTCCTCGTCGATGCCGTCGTCATCCGGATGGCCATCGTGCCGGCGCTCATGACCCTCTTCGGCAAGGCGAACTGGTGGTTCCCGCGATGGCTCGACAAGCTCGTTCCGAGCATCGGGTTCGAGCAGGCCGAAGCGGAGGCTGAGGCCGACGAGCACGGCGAGCAGCTTCAGGTGCCTGCCACCGTCTCGTAGCGGCTCAGGCGCTCGGCCCGGTCGCGGTGGCCCCGCGCCTCTCGGATCGCCGTCGGAGTCGCGAATGGCACGGATCGCGTAGAAGCGCGCGCCCCCGAGGATCGGGGCGAGCGCGTCGGGTTGATCGCCCCCGATCTCGAAGAGCATGCGACCGCGTCTCGGGGCAAATATGCGATCTCGCCCGTCGGCACGTGGAGCAGGACTGTGATGATCACGTCGACCGTCCCCTTCCACGACGCCGGCGCGCCCTCGAACAGATCCCCTTCGACGACGATCACGCCATTTTGCCGGGCACAACGCGCTGCGACCAGGTCGCGCTCGGTGCCGAGGACTGACGCGCCCGGCCGCCGGCCGAGGAGCACGCATGCGATCGCTCCGCTCCCGGTCCCGAGATCGACGGCCCGGCCGTTCTGCGGGAGAAGCTCCGCCCCCCACGCGTGGCGTGGCACGTCGAGGACAATACGACGCGGGACGTAGTATTCAAGTGCCGCCGGCCGTGCACTCAGCCCTTCTGTCGAAGGATCCGACCTGACAGCTCGTCGATGTCGATGGCGACGTAGTCCTCAAGCTCGCCGCCAGCCCAAGGTTCGACACCGGCCGACGAGATCCGCTTGAGCTCGTAGGTGTCTTCGACTCGGTGCGCACGACCACTCACGAGCACGCTCCACCCTTCGCTCATCGCCTCGTCGATGCGGTCGACTTCGAACCCGACCGTTGAGGCAGCGCTGACGGTGTTCGCCGCCCCGGCATCGGTCCGGAAGACGACCCGCCCGCCGACGAGGCGGAAGTTCATGGGCAATGCCACCGGCCCGCGCTCGGCCGTGAACACGACGCGACCGACGCCGCCCGCGCGAAGGCGAGCCTCGCACTCCTCGCGCGTCAAGCTCTCCAGCACGGGGTGTGGCCCGGCGCGTCCGGGGCCCGGAGGCCGCCCGACGTCTCGCCCGGCGAGGGCCGCCGTCGTGGTCTCGAGCGCTGCAGCCAACCGAAAGAGCGCGCCGCTCGTCAGCACGGCGTCCGAGCTCTGCTCGAAGTAGTGCAGATACCCCGCGTCCATGCCGGCTCGAACGGCGAGCTGCTCGCACGTCAGGCCCAGCTCGTTGCGCCGTTGGACGATCCTGCGCGCCAGGTCGCCGACGCCTTCATCGCTCGCTCCGGTGCTCATGGTGACCTCGGCCCCGCTTTGCCGGGGGCGCCGGTGGTCGCCTCGAGGCGGCTCTCGGGTGGCTCGGGATCGGGTGCAGCGTCGGGGGCGCCCGGCATCGGCGGGGGAACGGGATCGGCCTTGCGCTGATTCCAGCTGCGCCATACGAGGCGATGCACCGGCACCATCCGTGGGATGTCGCGCAGTCCTGGAAGGAACGGCACTGCGAGGAGCAGCAACGTCGCAGCGCCCGTCAGGTAGACGGCGATGATGTCGATGTTCGTGGAGCTGCTCAAGCCGGGGACCTGGTACCACAGGGTGTACAGCCAGAGCCACGGCTGGCCGGGGTAGCTGCCGGTCTCGTTCATCACACCCCACTGGGAGCCGGTGAGGTGCTGGGCCTGCGCGAGGGAGGAGAAGTAGTTCCCGTCCTCGAGGAACAGCAGCGGCTTGGTGAAATCGGTCCCGTAGAAGGGCCGCTGCGCAAGCAGGTCGGTGTCGAGGGCGCCCGATCGGGCCAGGATCAGCTCGGTCGAGACCAGTGTCGGGACCGGTCCATCCGCGGCGGCGGGCACGACCGGGGTGCCGGAGTGGAAGACGACGTGGGTGACCGCTTTCAGGTACGTCTGATTCCAGGCCTGGCGCGTCGAGCCTGACGCCGCCTCGTACGCGGTGAGCGCGCTCGACAGTGCCGGGTCGGTCGAGGCGACCGTGGAGAGCGGCGAGAGCACGAAGGTCTGCGCAGGATGAATTGGTAAACGCACCCCACCGAGGACCTGCCACGTGACGCCGACGCTCTGGACAGATCCGGACGCGTGGTTATACGGCGGACCGTACATGGCAGTCTTGCTCGTCCCGGCGAGCTCGGATGCCGTAGTGGCCAGGAAATCGGCTGGTGCCACCTTCGCCCAGCTCGCTACCGTTACCGGCGGCTCGTTCGGCGACGAGAGCAAGGCCGACAGCAGCAACACGAGGACGAGCGCGATCGCAGAGGCGGCAGTCGCCTCCTTGACGATGTCGTAGCGGCGCGTGGGGCCGCGCCACTCGGCGGCGTCGGCCGCAGCTGCGGCCCGCCTAGCAGTTCTTCCTCGCGGACGTACCACCGGGAGCGGGTGCGACACGCCCCGAACGCGCACGAGAAGTACGTGGGCCCCGACGATCGCGACGAGCACGATCGGGATGAGCACCACGTGCCAGAGAAGCATCTGGCCGAAGTTCAAGAGGTTGAAGAAGCCGCCGAGGCCGGTGGCGTTGATCGCGTCCTTGCCGTTCGTGGAGATCCACTGCGAGTCGAAGTTCTGTTGGGAGAGGTAGCCGGTGAAGCATTCGACGACCGACGCGCCGAAGGCGACGACACCGGTGATCCACGTCAGCGCGCGCCGGCCTCGCCAGGCTGCCATCCAGAATTTTCCCCATAGATGGATGACCATGAACGCCATGAAAAGCTCGACGCTCCACAAGTGCATGCTGTTGAAGAAGTGACCGACTGAGTTCGTGTGCCACCAGTCCGTGCCGCCGATGGCGATGGCGAAACCCGAGACGATGGCGATCCCGAGTGCCACCAGGGTCGCGACCCCGAAGAGGTAGATCCACGACGCGACGTAGGCCGGCTGACGATCGGGCAGCAACTTGGCCGGAGGGAGCAAAGCAACGCCGCGCCTTCGGACCCGGGCGGTCCACATGGTGGCTGTGGCGGCATCGCCGTCGGGCTCGGGGACCGCTATCGTCGAGTCGACACTGGGAAGGGCCTCGGTGGGGTCGTCGTCGTGGTGCCGGCCCTTCGGGAAAGGCACGAGCAGCGCCACGCCGAAGATGACGACCATGACGGCGATGAGGACGAGGTTGGCCACCGAGACGGTGAAGATCGACCAGTGCAGGTATCGACCGGGCTGGTCGAGGTTGACCGCGGCCAGCAACGGCGTCGTGTCGCTCATTGTTTCTCCTCATCGAGGCGGCATCGGAACAAGACGGTGGACTCGACCGGGCGGCGGGCGGGTGCTCGAGCGATGGCGGGTCTCCTCCTCGACCGTGACGCACGGCTATGTGCTCACCTTCCTCGGTTGCCGACGATGGCGCTAGGGCCGAAGGTCCCGATGCGCGAGAAACGGCCAGAGTGCTCTCCTGCTGGTCGGAGGTGCCATTGGGCCCTAGTGGGCTTAGCGGCCGAAAGGCATCGTCGGCTACGACAGACATTCCGACGAAAGGAACATTCGATGAGACGCAAGGTATTCGACGTCCTCGCAAGTGCGGGCGGTGCAGTGGTTGTGGTCGTGCTGGTCGTGGCCGGCGCCCTGTCGATGTGGGGATACAGTTTCGCCAACTCGAGTGTCAACAGCCAGCTGGCCAAGCAGCAGATCGTCTTCCCGGCAAAGGGCAGCGCAGCACTCGCGAGCCCGAAGATCGGCCCGTACCTCAATCAGTACGCCGGTCAATCGCTGACTAGCGGCGCCCAGGCCGAGGCCTACGCCGACCACTTCATCGCGGTGCACCTGAGCGAGATGCCCTACGGAGGTGTGTACTCCAAGGTGAGTGCCGCCTCGCTGGCCCAGCCGAAGAACGCCCAGCTCGCCGCGGAGGTACAGACGGTGTTCCGCGGGACGACGCTGCGCGGTCTCCTACTCGAGGCCTATGCCTTCTCGACGTTCGGCGAGATCGCCCTCTACGCGGCCATCGCCTCGTTCGTGCTGGCGGCGATTATGGCGTTCCTCGTGGGGCTCGGTCTCATCCACGCCCGCAGGGTGCCCGATGGCGCCGAGATTCTCGCGCACATCCCGGCGGAGCGAGCGCTCGCCACGGTGTGACCCTGGCGGAGACGCCGCGGCGGCAATGGAGCCACCCCACCCGACCCGGCGGTACTGCGGGCCCGGTGGGGTGGCGTCGCGCCGGGCCGAGAATACGACGGGTCAGGAACTGCTTGGCATATATATCCCGATAGCGAGCGAACACCCACTCGTGCTTCTACGGGTGCCAGGGAGGCCAGGACATTGTTCTGGTCGTCCGTGAGGCAGGGGCGGAGACGCTATGTGACGGGGAAGGGGTTGAGCGGCCCGGTGTCTACTCTCCGCGCCATTTCTCGCGGCGGCTGACCCGCCAGCAGGTGACCGACGCTCCTGCGGGGTGGAGAGTCCAGGCGACGGGCCGTGACGCGGTCGTCGTTCAGGCGGCGGAGCGCTCGGCGACCGGTCGGCGGCGCAGGCTAACGCTCGAGATGGCGGGTGGCGTGTAGGCAACGTCGTTTGGGCCGGCGTCGGTGCCGGGTGGAGCGATCTCGTCGATCCGGTCGAGGACCTCGTCGTCGAGGGTGACGTCGGCGCCGGCCAGCAGGTCGTCGAGCTGTTCCATGGTGCGCGGCCCGAGGATCGCCGAGGTGACACCCGGGTGGGCGATCGCGAAGGCAATCGCGAGGTGGGTCATCGACAGGCCGGCCTTCTCGGCGAGCGGGATGAGCTGTTCGACCACGTCGAGCTTGCGCTCGTCGTTGAAGTGCTGGGGTCTGCCGCCGGACCGGTGGGTGTCGCTCTGTTGGCCCTTGCGGTGTCGGCCGGTGAGCAGGCCCTGGCCCAGCGGACTCCAGACGAGCGTGCCCATCCCGTAGCGCCGACAGATCGGCAGCACTTCGCGCTCGATGCTCCGGTTGATGATCGAGTACGGCGGCTGCTCGGTCCGGAAGCGCTCGAGGCCGCGCCGCTCGGCGACCCACTGCGCCTCGACGATCTCTGAGGCCGGGAAGGTCGACGTACCGATAGAGCGCACCTTGCCGCCGTGGATCAGGTCGGACAGCGCCGACAGCGTCTCCTCCACGTCCACCGTCGGGTCGGGGCGGTGCACCTGGTAGAGGTCGAGGTGATCGGTCTGCAGGCGGCGCAGGGAGTTCTCGACCGCGGCCATGATCCAGCGGCGTGAATTGCCTCGGTGGTTCGGATCGTCGCCCATCGGGTAGTGCATCTTGCTGGCGAGCACGACGTCGTCGCGTCGGCCCTTGAGGGCCTTGCCGACGATTTCCTCGGATTCGCCATGGGAGTAGACGTCGGCGGTGTCGACGAGGTTGATGCCTGCGTCCAGGGCCCTGTGGATGATCCGGATCGAGTCGTCGTGGTCGGGGTTTCCCATGGCCCCGAACATCATGGTGCCCAGGCAGTAGGGGCTGACCCGGATTCCGGTCCGGCCCAGAGTGCGGTACTTCATGACTTCCCCCTTCGGTAAGTGTCCGGTGAGCGTTCCGCTTCCGGGGCCCGCTGTTGGACGCCGACCAGACCCGGCGCATAGTGGCTCTGCCGATTGACGGGTCGCGGC
>JAODBO010000166.1 GCA_025464005.1 Acidimicrobiaceae bacterium
GTCAGCGACCGGCTCCCGCTTCAGGACTACGTCGGCGCGCTCGAGCGCGCTCGCCGGAGCGAGGGATACAAGATCCACCTGTCACCCCGCGGCCCCTGAGGGTGCTGGCCCGCATGGGCCCTGGCGAGAAGGTTTTCCCAGTCGATCGCGCCGCAGGATCCGCTATCCGCCTTTGGATGTGATCTGCCCGCACCGCTGGCCCGCCGCCGAGACAAAGCGCGCACCAACCGACTGGCCGCCAGTCTCCCCAGCGCAGCAGGCATCCGCGTGCCGAGCGGCACGCGATCCCTATGCCGTCGTCCGTGACCGCGACGACATAGCACCTGCCAGCCGACGCGGGCTGGTGTCGGCTCGGGTTCTGAGGATCAGCACTGGGTTGACGGACACGGAGGCAGGGTTGTCTGCGGTCGCGAACTGTCGGCGGTCGTGAACAGGCTTTCGATTACCGGACCCGGTCACCGTGATCCGACGCCCACCGGTCCCGGTGGTCTTCCGAACGGGCGGCCTGCGGAGCTTCATTTATCCTATAAAAGGACGAAGTATGGCAAAAAAAGTTTGTGCAGACCGCGCGATAGAGATTACGTTTTCCCGGTGGGGGACTCCATATGGCGATGAGGAGATGAAGATGATGCCGGTGCGGATCAGCTCGAAGGCGCTAGACGCCTCGGGGCCGGATGCGCCGGGCCTGTGGGCCACCCCGGGAAAGGGGGAAGACGTTCCTGGACGTGGAGGAAACGGATCCAGGGACCACATTTGACTGAGGGCGTTGGGGCGACGCGGGTAGTCGCCGCAGAGGAAACTAGGGGGACTTCGTGTCGAAGATAGTTAATGTGAGACGACGTGGGGGACGCGTCGCCGTTGGTCTTGCGGCGGGCGCGGCACTCGTTTCGGTGGGCTCCGTAGCCAGCGCCGCCGACAGCGGAGCTGTCCGCACAACGAGCAAGGCGGCAGCTCCGATCGTGCTGACCGTAGAGGACTCGTATACCTCGGATCCCGCGAACAGCACGTGGAACACCCTGTTCGCGCAGTACCACAAGCTGCACCCGAACGTCACGATCAACCGGACAACTGTCCCGCAGGCTCAGTACCTCACGCACGTCCTTGACCAAGCGGGGTCGAACTCGCTGCCGGACGTGATGATGCTCGACAACTCGAACCTCGCGCAGATCGCTGCGACGGGAGTTCTGGCGCCGTTGGAGAGCATCGGCAACCTCAACACGTCGGGCATTGCCTCGAGCGAGCTGTTCGAGGGAACGTACAAGAACAAGCTGTACGCACTTCCCCTGTACACGAACACCACGGCGTTGTTTTATAACAAGAAGATATTCGCCGCGGCACACTTGAGCCCGCCGAAGACGTGGGCGCAGCTTGAATCGGACGCGAAGGCGCTGACGACCTCGAGTCGCTTCGGCTTCGTGACGACGTGGGCGCCGGCGAGCACCTCGGCGCTGTGGCTCCTGCTTCCTTACCTGTGGAGCAACGGCGGGGGCAATGTCCTGAACAATCTCTCGTCCCCGCAAGCCGTGGCAGCGCTCAACGTATTCGTGACGATGGAGCGTGACGGCTCGATGCCCAAGTCGTCGATCAGCTGGGCCGGCGCGCAAGCCGACGAGCTGTTCGACACGGGCAAAGCCGCCATGGAACAGACTGGTAGCTGGGTCGTATCCAGCAAGGACGCGGTGAAGGGCCTTGATTACGGCACAGCGGTGCTCCCGGTCAGGGTACCGGGGCAGAAGCTCCTCGTGCCGACCGGCGGGGAGGTCTGGACGATTCCGAAGAGTTCGAACACGGCTGCCGAGAAGGCCGCGCTCCAACTGTTCAAGTGGATGGAGTCACCGAGCGTCGACGTAAAGGAAGCGGTGATGCAGGGTGGTCTGATCCCGACGGTGAAAGCGGCGATCCCGGCCGCGTTGAAAGAGGAGGACCCGGTCCACATGGCGGCGTTCGCCACCGAACTCGAAAACGGCGGGACCCCACGGACCAAGTACCTTGGCAACCCGAAGTCCTATTCCGCGATCGCGACGAACATCGGGAACGCGACCGACGCGGCAATCATCGGTCCTACGACGGCTCAGCAGGCATTTGGCAAAATAGCGAGCCAAGTGCTCGCCGAGGAAAAGTAGTTGCGTCGATCGTTCTCGATCGAGAAGATGCTGTCGAGGCGACAACACGACAGTGCCTCGGGTGTTCGGCCACTTGGCTGGAGGCCAGCGTGACGAAGCAGACGGGTCCCGGTCGCCGATCTGGCGGCCGGGACCCGGTAACGCGAACGGGTGTCTGCCCCGTGTCTGACCTTGGGGGTGAGCATTCGTGATGCGGCTGGATGGAAGACCTCCCCCACTCGGCGCCTCGAGCCGAAGAGGAGAGTTCGGAGAACGCTCGGCACCGAGCAGCTCCTGGGCGCACCGACGGTTGCAGATCAGGCGCATCGTCTTGCCTGCACTGTTCCTCGGTCCCGTAGTCATCTACGCGATCGTGTTCTTTGCGTACCCGTTGATCTTCGGCTTCGTCATGAGCGTGGAGAACTTCGGTTTCGCCGCCCTCGTCAAGGGGTCCGGGCCGTTCGTCGGGCTCGGAAACTATCGGGACGCCTTGAAGGATCCGGTGACGCTCATGGCGATCCGAAACACAGCGATCTTCACGGTCGTATCGGTGGCGCTCCAAGCGGCTCTCGGCCTCGCAATCGCCGTTCTGCTGAATCGCAAGTTCCTGCTTAGCGGCTTCCTGAGAAGGCTGATCCTGGTCCCCTGGCTCATCCCGCTCATCGCGACGGGAACGATCTTCTCGCTGCTGTTCGGAGCCCAAGACAGCCTCGTGAACGCCGTACTCCAGCATCTTGGTTTCATCGATGCGCCGATTCAATGGCTGATCAACTTCACACCGGCCATGATTGCTCTCATCACCGTGAACATCTGGGCGGGGCTCCCGTTCAATGTCATCGTGTTCTATTCCGGCCTGCAGGACGTGGACCCAGTGCTCCACGAGGCGGCGAAGACCGACGGAGCCAACGCGTGGCAGCGGTTCCGGCTTGTGACGTTTCCTCTCCTTCGGCCCGTCACTGCGATTGTCCTCATGTTGGGGATCATCTCGACGGTCAAGGTATTCGACTTGGTCATCGTTATGACGGACGGCGGCCCGAACAATGCGACTCAACTTCTCTCTACATGGGCGTATACGGAATCTTTCACCAACTTCAACTTTGGCCAGGGCGCCGCGATCGGCAACATTCTTCTCATAGTGTCCATGATCGTCGCGGTCTTCTACGTGAAGAGCGTGCGAAGGGAGTGACAAGTGTCATGGCAAAGCGATCTCGAATGAGGCGCAGGGTAGTCCGTGAGGTCGGGCTGAACGTCTCTGGCGCGGTGATAGTCGGGCTGCTGATATTCCCCGTGTACTGGGCGCTCTGCGTTGCGCTGCAGAACAATCCCAACTTCTTCATCCAGACGCCAGACCTGTTCCCGATCCACCTCATTTGGGGGAACTTCCGTAGCGCTTTGCAGAATGAGGGCGGCGACATCGTAACGAGTCTGATCATCGCGCTCTCGGTGGTCGTGATCGGGCTCGTGGTAGCCGTCCCGACCGCGTACGGGCTCAAGCGGTTCCGGGTGCGCTACGCCAGCACCGTAGTAGTGGCGATGCTGATTAGCCAGATGGTGCCGGCTATATCGTTGTCGATTTCGTTTTACTCGCTCTTCAGAAGACTCGATCTTCTGAATGGCTATGTTGGCCTTATCCTGGCGGACTCCACGTACGCGGTCCCTCTGATGGTCGTCCTGATCCGTGCGTACCTCGTCGCGATTCCCATCGAGCTGTTCGACTCCGCCCGGGTCGACGGGTGCGGAGAGTTGCGGTGTCTGTGGTCGGTGGTGGTGCCTATGGCGGTGCCGGCGATCGTGACTGCCTCGTTGTTCGGGTTCCTCGGGGCGTGGGGCGACTTCGTCTTCGGCCTGACCCTGAACTCGGGCAGCTCGGTGCAGCCGGTCACTCTCGGGCTCTACAAGTACGTCGGTACTTACTCGACGGCCTGGGGACCCATCATGGCGACGGTTATCCTGGCAGCCATCCCGGCAGGGATCGTGATCTCCGTGGCGCAGAAATGGGTGCGGGGAGGTCTGCGCGCGGGCGCGCTGCAGGGTTGACGTGTTGGGAGATACTCCTTCGTGGATGCTCGGGGGCCGCGACCGGCTAGCTCTCGATAGTGTCCCTGGCGGTGAACGCTGCGTCGAAGGCGGTCGCCGGCGGCTCGAACGCGAGGCGCCGGATGTAGCGTAGGGACTCGGCGGCACCGAGCTCACGGTCCATTCCCGAGTCCTCCCACTCGACTGAGATCGGTCCGGAGTAGCGGATCGCATTGAGGATTCGGAAGATGTGCTCCCAGGGCACGTCTCCGTGGCCCAGCGAGACGAAGTCCCACCCCCGTCGAAGGTCCCCGAAGGGGAGGTGCGACGAGAGACGCCCGTTGCGACCGTCAAGGTGACGCACAGTATCCTTGCAGTCGACATGGTAAATGTGGTCCGCGAAGTCGCGCAGGAAGGTCACGGGGTCGAGGTCCTGCCAGACGAAGTGGCTCGGGTCGAAGTTCAACCCGAACCCGGGACGGTGAGCGATCGCCTCGAGGGTTCGTGAGGTCGTCCAATAGTCGTAGGCGATCTCGCTCGGGTGCACTTCATTGGCGAAGCGGACTCCAACCTCGTCGAAGACGTCGATGATGGGGTTCCATCGCCGAGCGAAGTCCATGTACCCCGCCTCGATCATCTCTGGTGGCACCGGTGGGAACCCGGCAACGGTGATCCAGATGGGCGAGCCCGTGAAGCCGACGACCGTCGAGACGCCGAAGCGTGCGGCGGCACGAGCAGTGCGCTCCATCTCCGTCGCCGCGCGGCGACGGACGCCTTCGCTTTCGCCGTCACCCCAGATCCTGGCGGGCAGGATCCGGCGGTGGCGCTCGTCGATCGGATGGTCACAGACGGCCTGGCCGACGAGGTGGTTCGAAATAGCCCAGCAGCCGAGACCGTGCGACTCGAGCTGCGCCCGCTTGTTCGCGCAGTAGTCGTCCTCGGCGAGCGCCCGCTCGACGTCGAAGTGGTCACCCCAGCAAGCGAGCTCGAGGCCGTCGTAACCCCACTCAGCCGCCTTGGCCGCGACGACATCGAGGGGGAGGTCGGCCCACTGCCCCGTGAAGAGTGTTACCGGTCGTGGCATTGCCATCCCTCCAGCGGGCGCGTCTCGACCTCGCCAGCGCACATCTCAGCTCGAGTAGGTCTTCCGGTGGGCCGCCACCGCCGACCGTGGCGTCCCCGACTTCGCATCGCGCGGGTCGAGATGGAGGCCGTCGATCGCAAGCCAGGTCGCGCCGATCACACCGCTGTCGTCACCGAGCTCGGATCGCTCGATCCGAAGTCTCCGGGTGGCGAGGGGAAGCGATCGCCCGTAGACCTGGCGACGGATGCCGGCGACGAAGAAGTCCCCGGCCTTGGCGACACCGCCGCCGACTACAACGACGTCGGGGTTCAATGTGTTTACGATCATCGCGAGCATGGAACCGACAAGCTCGGCGGCACGGTCGAGGATCTGCATGCTCGCGGCGTCGCCCCGTTGGGCGCAGTGGCTCACGTCCTCCGCGGTCAGCTGCCCGGCAGAAGACAGGAGCTCGGCGAGCATCGGGCTCTCGCCGCTGCGGGCGACATCGCGCGCGGTATGGGCGATCGCGACCCCACCCGCGAGGGATTCGAGGCAGCCGATGTTGCCGCAGCGGCAGCGTCCGGTAGCGGTGTCGCTCACCCGGATGTGGCCGACGTCGCCTGCGCAGCCCTGGGCGCCGCGATGAATGACACCGTTCGTAGTGATCCCGGCGCCGATCCCCGCACCGATCTTGATCGCGATGCCGAACTCCGCGTCACGAAGGCCGCCGGCACGCACCTCGCCCAGCGCCATGAGATTGACGTCGTTGTCGATCCAGGCCGGAACGTGATAGCGCTCCTCGAAGTACTGCCGCAGGGGATAGCCGTCCCAAGCCGGCATGAGCGGCGGAGCGACAGCGACCCCCTCGTTGAAGGCGACGGGACCCGGCAGACCCATCCCGATCCCGACGAGCTGAGCATCGTCGGGAGCGCTTCCGGCGAGAAGATCCTCGACGAGGACGTGAATGGCCTCGAGCGCCTTCTGCGGCTGAGTGTCGACCTCGATAGGGCCTTCTCGATGGGCAAGAACGTCTCCGGCCATGTCCGAGAGCGTCACCCTGGCGCTTGTGACGCCGAGATTCACGGCGAGGATCCTGCCGTAATCGCCGCGCAGACGCAGCCGGCGGGGAGCCCTGCCGCCGGTCGACCAGGTGTGCTCGCTGTCGTCGAGCAGGCCGAGGGCGATCAGCTCGTCGACCCGACGCGCGACGATGCTCGCGCTGAGGCCGGTGTGGAGGACGACCTCGCGACGGGTCTGGGCGTGTCCTAGCCTGATCGCATCGAGAACAGCCTGGACCGAGGCGGAGCCTCCGGTCAGCTGCATGAGCCCCGGTGCAGCTCTCCGGCCGCCATCGAGATTCCCGCCGTTCTTCATAGCTCAGCCCTCTGGGTCAGGGTAGCCGGTTCGCCCGCCGGGTCGAGATCTACCCAGCCTCGCTTGGCGTGGCTGGCGAGCACCGCCTCGGTGAACTGGACCATCCGCAGACCGTCCCTGAGACTTGGATGGGTCGTCGGCATGAGTGACGAGCTGTTCGACCGCCGCGCTCGAACTGCTCCGTGGAAGTCGGCGCAGAGCGCTATGAGCGCATCGTTCCATCCCTCGGGATGCCCGGAGGGCAGTGCAGGAAGTAGGCCTGCAGCGCTGTCTGGGTTCCGTTCCCAGACCTGGCTCGGCTCCTCGTGCCGACCGACGCGCAGCTGGTTCGGTGACTCTTGGTCCCATGCGAGGGACGCCTCGGAGGTATCGAACTCGACGTGGAGCCGGTTCTTGTTCCCGGCACTCACCTGAGAGAATACGGCTGCGATCCTCGTGCCCCCGACCGTCGTCGCCAAGATCGAACCGAACTCGTCGTTGGCCATGTTCGGCTTCTCCACGACTCCATCTGCACGCCGACAACTGATCGGGCGAAGGGTGCCGAGGTCGGCACACACCGCGCTGACCGTGTCGCCAGTCAAGTGCTCGACGAGGTCGAACCAGTGGGAACCGATGTCAGCGATCGCCGTCGACGGGCCGCCGATGTCCGGGTCGAGCCGCCAGTTATCGTCCGAGGGCCGCAGCAACCAATCCTGAAGATAGCCACCGTGCACCTGGTGGATGCTGCCGTATCGACCGGAGGCGATGAGCTCCTTCAGCTGGCGAGTCGCTGAGTAATAGCGGTAGTTGAAACAGACCCCCGTGATGACCCCGCGTTGTTCGGCCGCTTTGGTGACGGCGAAGGCGTCCGTCGAGCTCGTGGCGAGTGGCTTCTCGCAAAGGATGTGTTTGCCGGCGGAGACGGCTGCGAGGTTCACCTCGGTGTGCAGTCCCGCCGGTGTGCAGTTGTGCACTACATCGACTTCGCTGTTCTCGACCAGCGACCTCCAATCGCCAAGGGCGAGGGGGATCTCGAACACGTTCGCGAACTCAGTCCGGCGAGCCGGTGAAGGACTGGCCACGGCGATGACGTCCACGTTCGGCAGGCGTTGCAGCGCAGCCGCGTGAGCCGCAGCCATGAAGCCTGCGCCGACGATGCCGACGCGGGTCTGCGAGCCGACCTCACGGTCGCGCCTGCGCTCGCCGTCCCGACCAGCCTCGTCATATTCTAACTGCACGACTGAAGAACCTAACTCCACTATTAGTCCGAGACAAACTCGTTTCAGCCAAACTTCTGACGTTAATGAATAAATCGGCGAGCAGGTCCACCGTAGGGCCGCGGGCGAGGCGACTAGGTGAGCCCTCCGAGGTGGGAGGTGAATGATTGTTTTGTCCAGAATAGTACGAAGTTTATCGAAAAAAGATTTGCCTGGAACGACAAGCGGGGTTACCTTGGCTGCCAAGCGGTCCGCATCCGGCGAGCAGCGCCGCTTCGAAGGTCCGCCGGTTCTGGCCTGCGTAGGTAGGTCGGGTATCGACAGTGCGGATCTTCCGCGAGGCACCCGAGTGAAGGAGGACGCAGGTTGCGGCTGCTACAGGTCGGCATGGGTGGCTGGGGACGTAAATGGGCGGTGGAGGTGTTCCCGCAAGTCGGGAACGTCGAGCTCGTCGGTCATGTGGACCGGCTTCCGGCGGCGCTCGCGTTGACCATCGAGCAGGGGATCGCTGCGGAGGACGATTGCTATCCTTCGCTTGAAGCGGCACTCGAGTCGACTGAGCCAGAGGCCGTGCTCGTGACCGCGGACCTGAGCAGTCACGTCCCGCTTGCCAGCGCCGCGCTGAATGCCGGCAAGCACGTGCTGGTCGAGAAGCCGTTCGCGCCGACCTTGGTCGAGGCCCGTGAGCTGGTCGCGCTTGGGGAGTCGCGAGGGCTGACATTGATGGTCAGCCAGAACTACCGATTCTTCCCTGCCGTGCGTGCAGTCCAGGCAATTGTCGAAAAGGGTGATCTTGGTGCCCTACACACGGTCAACATCGACTTCAGGCGCTCTTCCGAGCTCGGCCCGGACGGCCGGACGCCGCACCATTTCCTGGTCGAGCCGCTGCTCGTGGACATGTCGGTCCATCACTTCGACCTGCTTCGCGCTGTACTCGGTCTCGAGGCCCGCGAGGTCTTCTGCCGGACATGGACCACACCATGGAGCTTGTTCGACGATCCCGCGGAGGGCGCTGCCATCATCACCTTCGAGGACGGCCTGACGGTGAGCTACCGAGGGAGCTGGCTGAGCACCGGGCCAACGACGCCTTGGGCGGCCGAGTGGCGCATGGAGTTCGAGCGGGGCCAGCTGTGGTGGACCAGTCGGGATGACCTGATTGACGGCGTCCACGGTGAGCATGTGCTGTTGCGCCCCGCGGGGCAGGCCGAGCAGGTGGTCGAGCTGCCGAGAATCGGCCTCGCAGACCGCGCCGGCAGTCTCACCGAGTTCGCGGCGGCGATCTCGGCTGGTCGAGTCCCGGAGAGCTCGGGTCGTGAGAATCTCGGCACGATCGCTCTCGTGGAGGCTGCTGTAGCGTCCGCAGGATCACGGTCGCCCCGCCTGCTCGAGGTGGTGTAGCCCTCGTGTCTCGATATGTTGAGACAGAGGAGGCGAGATGACCGCGTCAGCGCAGCCCATCCGGGTCACCGTCTGGGGTGAGAACGTTCACGAGCGTCAGGACCGCGGGGTGGTCGAGCTCTATCCCGATGGCATGCACACCGTCGTCGCTGCCGGGATCGCCGAGCACTTGGGTGGCCGAGCGCTCGTGCGGACGGCCACGCTCGACCAGCCCGGCCAAGGCCTCCCTCCCGAGGTCCTGGAGGAGACCGACGTGCTCACGTGGTGGGGTCACATCGCTCACGACCAGGTCGACGACGAGCTTGTGCGCCGTGTCTGCGAGCGGGTGAATCGAGGCATGGGGCTGCTGATGCTTCACTCGGGTCATTATTCGAAGGTCTTCAGGACGCTCATGGGCACGTCGTGCAACCTGAAGTGGCGCTCGGAAGGTGAGCGGGAGCTGGTCTGGACGGTCGATCCGTCGCACCCGATCACCGAGGGCGTGCCGGAGGTCTTCGCCATCGACGCACAGGAGATGTACTGCGAGCTCTTCGACATCCCCCCACCTGACGAGCTCGTGTTCATCTCGAGCTTTGCCGGAGGTGAGGTGTTCCGCTCGGGATGCTGCTTTACCCGTGGACGAGGCCGCATCTTCTACTTCAGCCCTGGTGACCAGGAGTACCCGGTCTACTACCACCCGGTCGTGCGCAGGATCCTCGCCAACGGGGTCACCTGGGCCTACCGTTCGGACGGGGTCCGGCCGGAGAGTTATCAGAGCGCCAACGCCCAACCTGGGTGGATCGACGAGGTCGTGCGCCCGGCGAGCCCCTGACCGTCCATGAGGGTCGTTGGCGTCGAAGGAGGGCAAGTGGTAACGACAGAGCCACTTCGTTGGGGTTTGCTCGGTTGCGGTTGGGTCGCCGGGGCGTTCGCCAGGGAGCTCGCACTGACCGACTCAGGTCGACCGGTTGCCGTCGGATCTCGCAGCCAGGAGTCGGCTGACCGGTTCGCCGACACCTACGACATTCCGAATCGCCATGCCTCCTACGAAGCGCTGGTCGCCGATCCTTCCGTAGAGGTCGTCTACGTGGCGACGCCCCACCCGATGCACTGCGCTAATGCTTTGCTTGCGCTCGAAGCCGGCAAGCCGGTATTGGTCGAGAAGCCGTTCGCCATGAACGCCGCAGAGGCTCGCGAGGTGATCGACAGCGCTCGCGCCAAGGGGCTGTTTGCGATGGAAGCTATGTGGACTCGGTTCCTCCCTCATGTCGGGGAGATCCGCCGCCTGCTCGCCGAGGGTGCTCTCGGCGATATCGTGATGATCCTCGCCGACAACGGGCATTGGATCCGAGAGGATCCTTCCTCACGGCTGTTCTCGCCCGAGCTCGGTGGAGGCGCTCTCCTCGATATTGGCGTCTATCCGCTGTCGTTCGTCTCGATGATCCTGGGCAAGCCGGACAGGATCGTGGCGCTCAGTGAGCCGGCGTCCACAGGAGTCGACAAGCAGACGTCGATACTCCTTGGCTTTGCGAGCGGCGCGCAGGCGATGGTGAACTGTTCCTTTGCCGCGAACAGCGGGACGCGGGCGACGATCGTCGGCACCGATGCCCGGATCGAGATGGAGGGCCCGTTCTTTACGCCGACCCCCTTCACGCTCGTCCCGCGTGAGGGGGAGCCCACCCGATTCGAACCGCGGGGCGATGGCGGCGGCTTTCGCAACGAAGCCGACGAGGTCGCCCGCTGCATCAGGTCAGGTGTGCTGGAGAGTCCGTTGATGACGCTCGACGAGACGCTCTCGATCATGGCGACCATGGACACCGTGCTCGCCCAGGTGAACGTGACGTCGGAGTGAGCTGATGACCGCAGGTGGCGACCTCGCGATGTCCCTCGGAGAACAGCGATGCTTGGCTGGGCTCGCCTGAGCGCTCGGGCGGGACGTCCTGTCTGGCAATAAACAAGCTAAAGGGGACGGACGTGCACGACGACAGAGTCAGCATCGAGGACCGCGTCAGCCGGATGCTCGAGACCCGGATCCGCCCCGCGCGCCACCGCCACCGGTCCGTCTGCGCGGTGCGGGCCTGGAGCGCGCCCGGGCGCTCGACGCCGCCCGCCGAGGCGATCGCCGCGTCGTATGCGCCGCTCGAGACCGGGTCGCCCTGGGGAGCACCGTGGCAGACCACCTGGCTCGAGATCTCGGCGGAAGTGCCGGCGACGTGGGCCGGAGGGCGCGTGGAGCTGCTCGTCGATCTCGGGTTCAGCGCGCACAGTCCCGGGTTTCAAGCCGAGGGCCTCGCGTACGATCGCGACGGGAGGATCCTGAAGGGCATCGCCCCGAAGAACAACTGGCTCCTCGTCTCGAGATCCGCCCGGCCCGGCGAAGCGGTCCTCGTCTATGTCGAGGCGGCGGCAAACCCGACGATCATGGGTTCGGACGACCTACCGATGCCCACCCTTCTCGGCGACCCGTCGACGGCGGGCGACGCTCCGCTTTACCGCTTCGAAGGGGCGGAGCTCGTCCTCGTCGACGAGGAGGTCGCTGGCCTCGTTCTCGACGTCGAGGTGCTCGACGGCCTCATGCGCGAGCTCTCGGTAGAGGGCCCGCGGCGCCACGAGATCCTCCGGTCGCTCGAGCGAGCACTCGATCTCCTCGATCCTTCCGACGTCGCCAGCGGCGCAACGGCAGCTCGCGCCGAGCTCGCCGGCATGCTCGCTAGGCGCGCCACGGCGAGCGCGCACCGTATGTCGGCGGTCGGCCACGCCCACATCGACTCGGCGTGGCTCTGGCCGCTCGCGGAGACGGTACGAAAGTGCGCCCGCACCTTCGCGAACGTCATTGATCTCATGGAAGAGCATCCCGAGCTCGTCTTCGCCTGTTCGCAGGCCCAGCAGTACCAGTGGATGAAAGAGCACTATCCCGCGCTCTTCGAGAAGATCCGGGAGCAGGTCAAGGCCGGTCGTTGGGTGCCCGTCGGCGGGATGTGGGTCGAGGCCGACACGAACCTCCCCGGTGGTGAGGCACTCGTCCGCCAGCTCGTCTACGGTCAGCGCTTCTTCGCCCAGGAGTTCGGGACGACCTGCGAGGAGGTCTGGCTCCCGGACTGCTTCGGCTACTCGGGCGCGCTGCCCCAGCTCGTTCGCCTCGCTGGTGCGCGCTATTTCCTCACCCAGAAGATCTCGTGGAACCAGACGAACCGCTTTCCTCATCACAGCTTTTATTGGGAGGGAATCGACGGGAGCGCGGTGTTCGCCCACTTTCCGCCCGTCGATACCTACAACGCGGAGCTCATGCCTGCCGAGCTCGCGCACGCCGTTCGGACGTATGCCGAGCATGGCCGGGGGACGCGCTCCCTCGTCCCCTTCGGTTACGGCGACGGTGGAGGCGGTCCGACACGCGAGATGCTCGGCCGGGCGTCGCGCCTCGCGGATCTCGAGGGGGCGCCTCGGCTCGCGATCGAGTCGCCAGCGGCCTTCTTCCACGCTGCCGAGGCGGAGTACCCTGACGCGCCGCGTTGGAGCGGGGAGATCTACCTCGAGCTGCACCGGGGCACGTACACCTCCCAAGCCGGGATCAAGCGTGGGAACCGGGCCTGCGAGCACCTGCTGCGCGAGGCGGAGCTGTGGTCGGCGACCGCCGCGATCGCCGGCGGGTTCGACTACGCCTACGACGAGATCGAGTCGCTCTGGAAGACGGTGCTGTTGAACCAGTTCCACGACATCATCCCGGGGAGCTCGATAGCCGAGGTGAACCGCGAGGCGGTCGCTTCGTACGCGGAGGTCGCGGAGCGCCTCGAGGTCCTCGTCGGTCGCGCCCAGCGGCATCTCGCGGGCAACGGCGAGACCGAGCTCAGCTTCAACGCCGCGCCCCACCCGCGCGACGGCGTCCAGGCGCTAGGCGCCGGCCGCCGCGCTCCCGCAGGGGGGGTGCCAGCAACGGCACGGTCGCGCGAAGGGGGCGGCTACGTGCTCGACAATGGCGAGATCCGCGTCGAGCTTGATCGCGACGGGCTGCTCGTCTCACTCGTCGACCACCTCGCCGAGCGCGAGCTCGTCGCGCCGGGTCGCGTCGGGAATGTCCTGCAGCAGCATCGCGACCTTCCGAACCGCTGGGACGCCTGGGACGTCGACAGCTTCTACCGCAACGTCCGCGAGGATCTTGTTGCCGCTGAGGCCCTCGAGCTCGTCGAGCACGGCCCCGACGAGGTCTCGGTGAAGATCACCCGTGCCTTTGGAGCCTCTCGGGTGAGCGAGGTCGTCTCGCTTCAGCGCGGCGCGAAGTGCCTCCTGTTCGATTTCGTCGTCGACTGGGAGGAGGAGGAGCGCTTCTTGAAGCTCGCCTTTCCGTTCGACGTGCAGGCGTCCTCTTCGGTCGCGGAGATCCAGTTCGGCCACGTCGAACGGCCGACGCACACGAACACCTCCTGGGAAGCGGCGAGCTT
>JAODBO010000174.1 GCA_025464005.1 Acidimicrobiaceae bacterium
TCCGGGACTATCGGTCCCCGGCAGCCGAGGAACGAGTGAAGCCGCGGCTGCCGGTGAGGCGCGACGCGACGGTGATGGGAATGACGGTCAGGATGAGCACGAACACGACGACGACGTTCACCTCCGGCAGTTGCTGGCCGAGCCGGATCGCTCCGAATATCCAGAGCGGAAGCGTGTTCTGAGCGCCCGCAGTGAAGGTGGTGACGATAACCTCGTCGAAGGAGAGCGCGAACGCGAGCAAGCTCCCAGAAACGAGCGCCGTGGAGAGCAACGGGAAGGTGACGAAGCGGAACGTCTGCCATCCGTTGGCCCCGAGATCCTGCGAGGCCTCGTACATGGAGTCGGAGGTCCGGCGCAGGCGGGCGATGACGTTGTTGTAGACGACGACGATGCAGAAGGTCGCGTGCCCAATGACGATCGTCAGCAGCGAGAGGTTGATGCCGGCGAAGTTGAACGCCGAGTTGAGCGCGATCCCGGTGATGATCCCTGGCAGCGCGAGCGGGAGGACGACGAGTAGGGAGATCGCGTCGCGACCGAAGAAGCGGTACCGGTGCACGCCGAAGGCGGCGGCCGATCCGAGCACGAGGGCGATCGCCGTGGCGAGAGCACCGGCTTTCAACGACAGGATCAATGCGGAGCGGACCTGCTGGTCATGCCACGCGACCGCGAACCACTTGACGCTCAGCCCCTGGATCGGCCAGCTCTGCACGTTCGACTTGTTGAACGCGTAGAGCACGATGAGGGCGATCGGCACGAACAGGAACAGCAGGACACCAGCGGTCCAGCACCGCAAGATGATCCTCGTCAGGCGGCTCTCCATCAGCCGTGCCTGGCGACCGTGGTCGCGAGCAGCTCGAGGCTCGCCATCAGAGCGCCTCGAACGCGCCGAGGGCGCGGGCTCCGAGTAGGTAGATGCTCATGATCACGATCGGCACCACCGCAAGCGCCGCCGCGAACGGAAGATTGCCGGCCGTCCCGATGTTCGAGTAGATGACGTTGCCGACGAAGTTCGAGCTCGCGCCACCGATGAGAATCGGCGTGATGAAGTCCCCGAGCGTCAACGAGAAGGTGAAGATCGACCCTGCGACGACACCGGGAAGCGCTAGCGGCAGGACGATCCGCAGCGTGGTTCGCCAGTTGCGGGCACCCAGATCGGCCGATGCCTCGAGGTAGGAATCAGGGATCCGCTCGAGCGCGCTATAGACGGGCACGATCATGAACGGAAGCCAGATGTAGGAGAAGACGAGCCAGATGGCAACGTTCGTATACCCGAGATTCGGAGCACCGAGGCCGATGTGGCCGAGCGTCCAATTGAGGACGCCGCCCTTTTGCAGGATCGCGATCCACGCGTAGACCCGAGCGAGGTAACTCGCCCATAGGGGCAGCAGCACCGCCGAAAAGAGGATCCTCCGACTTCGAGGGCCGGCCACGCGTGCCATGAAGAAGGCGAACGGGAACGCGATCACGGCGTCGGTGATCGTGACGAGGGCAGCGATCACGACGGTCCGCCCGATGATCGTGAGGTACGTGCTCGTGAAGATCGTGCGGAAGTTGGCGAGCGTCCAGCTGTGCTCGAGCGTGTTGGCGAGCGGGTTGACCGTCCAGAATGCCGTCACGAGCATCACCACAAGCGATGCCACGTAGATCACGAGGAACCAGGCGAGCGGTGGGGTGAGCGTCAGGGTTGCCCGGAGCCACGCACGCTTCCACAGCGCAGCGTTGATCCGGGCCACCCCGTCGCTCTGGCGAGCCCGTGGTCGCGCCGACTCGGCCATCTGGCTAGGTTGCCCGCTATCCGGTGATCTGCGTCCAGGCGGAAGCCCACTGCTGGAAGGGCACGCAGTCGTTCTTTCCATTGCCACATTGAGCCAGCGGGGTCTTCCAGAATTTGATGGTGTTGAAGTACGACTCCGGGGCGTTGGCGTGGTACGCGGCGCACGACCCCTTCTGGAGCGAATTCATGATCGCGCACGCTTGGGTGTTGGCCGGGGTCTCGCCGAAGTAGATCGCCTCTTCGGCCTGGACCTTGGGAGTGGTCACCCACTGCATCCACTTGTAGGCGCAATTCGGGTGGGGTGCCTTGGTGGCGAGCATCCACGTGTCGGCCCAGCCGGTCGCGCCCTGGCTCGGGATCGTGTCGGCCACCTTGGCGCCTGCCGCCTGCAAGGTGTTCGTCTGGTACGGCCACGCCGCACCTACGACCGTCGTACCGCTCTGGAAGAGCGAGATCTCCTGCGAGGCCAGATCCCAGTACTTCTTGATCAGCGGATGCTCGGACTTCATCAGGCTCACCGCAGCGTTGAACTGGGTCTGGGTAAGCTCGTAGGGATCCGTGATACCGAGGCTCGGCTTTGACTTCGACAGATAGAGCGCCGCGTCGGCGATCTGGATCGGGTTGTCCGGCACGGTGATCTGGCCGCTGTACTTCTTGTTGTAGAGCACGGACCAGGACGTCGGCGCGCTCTTGAAGGCCTTTGTCGAATAGAGCAAGACGTTGGGCCCGAACTCGTAGGAGATCCCGTAGTGCTTGCCGTTGATCGTATTGAACGACGGGCTCTGCAGGAACGGATGGAACGACGACCACGACGGCATCAGCTTCATGTTGATCGGCTTGACGTCTCCGCCGTAGATGAGGCGAAGGTCGGCGTCGCCGGAGGCGGACACGAGGTCGTACTGACCGCCACCCCCGTTCGCCATGAGCGAGACCATCTCGCTAGAGGACCCCGCGTACTTCACGCTCACCGCACAGCCTGTCGCCTTCGTGAACGGCTTCACCCACTGCGGCTGGGCGTAGCCCTCCCAAGCGATGAGGTCGAGCTGGCCTTCGCCCTTGCCGATCGAAGCCGGCACCGGACTACCCTGCTCGGGAGGCGTGAGCCCTGCCGTGCCGCTGCGGGGGGTCGTGGCGCCGGCGAGACCGCTCGTCACGGTTACGGCGATCATCGCGGCTCCGGTGGCCACCGCTCCTAGGGCGGCGAGGACCCTCCGGTGTTCCCCCGAACGCGCGGCTCTCGACAGATTGGCTCTCATACTTCTGCCCTCCTTGTGCTCGTATTGCTGCGATCCGCGACCGGTGAAGTCTCGATCTCATGGGCCTGTGCCCAGTCCCAGGCGACGCGAACGCGCGCTCCCGGCGGGAACGGCGGCGCGATATCGGCCGCCTCGAGATTCTGGCGAAGGGCCACCACCTGGCCACCCGTGTCGAGCGCGACCGTCATGCGGGTCGCCGCCCCGAGATAAACGAGGTCGACCACTGCGCCCTCCTCGGCATGCAGCTGGCCGGGCGCCTCTGCACCAGGCGAGAGAACTTGGATCTTCTCGGGTCGGACCGTGAAGCGCTGCCCGTCCCGGACGAGGAAGTTGGACGTCCCGACGAAGCCCGCGGCGAACTCGGTCGACGGTCGTTCGTAGACGTCGACCGCTGTGCCCACCTGCTCGATCCGACCCTGATTGAACACGGCGATCCGGTCGCTCATCGTGAGCGCCTCCTCTTGGTCGTGGGTCACGTAGATGAACGTGATGCCCACTTCGCGCTGGATGCGCTTGAGCTCGCCCTGCATCTCCTGGCGAAGCTTGAGATCGAGAGCGCCGAGCGGCTCGTCGAGCAGCAGGACGCTGGGCTCGTTCACGATGGAGCGGGCAAGGGCTACACGTTGGCGCTGCCCGCCGGAAAGTTGCACCGGCCTGCGATCGCCAAGACCACCTAGGCGCACCATCTCGAGCGCAGCGCGTGCGCGCTCGACCCGAGCGGACTTCGGGACACGCCTTACCCGCAGCCCGTACTCCACGTTCTCCTGCACGCTCATGTGCGGGAACAGCGCATAGTCCTGGAAGACCGTGTTGACGTCGCGCGCATAAGGCGGAAGGCGTGTCACGTCGACGCCTGCGAGCTCGACCGTGCCGGCGTCGGGCCGCTCGAAACCTGCGATGAGGCGAAGCAGAGTCGTCTTGCCGGAGCCGGATGGGCCGAGCATCGTGAAGAACTCGCCGTCGGCCACCTCGAGGTCGACACCCGCGACCGCTTGGACTGATCCGTAACGCTTCTCGATCCCGCGCACCCGGACCGCCGGGTTGCGAAAATTGGGCGAGAGCGCCACTCGAGTCTCCGCTGTCACGGTGTCCGTCGTTGCCATCCTTGGGCTCTCCCGTGATTGCCCTTCGGCCGTCACAGGACCGTCACTTGGCATGCACTGTACCGTAAGGCGTTCGCGCCGGGCGTCCTTTGACCAACCCCAGATCGACGGAGCGCCGGCCGAGCCCCGGGTCCCTCTGGACGGGTCGCCGGTAGGATCGCGCCATGGAGACTTGGGACGCGATTCGAGCCCGTCGAAATGTCCGCAGCTACGAGCAGCGGCCGATTCCCGGATCCGATCTCGATCGGGTCCTCGAGGCCGGTTGGCGGGCTCCTTCCGCGAACAACCGGCAGCACTGGGACTTCGTCGTCAGCACGGACCGTGAGCAACTCACGGCGCTGTCGACGGTCTGGCAGCACGCCGGCCACGTCGCGACGTCGGCCGCGACGATCGTCCTCGTCCTTCCGGTACCCGAGGACGAGCGCACGGGGCTCATCGACCAGTACGACCTCGGCCAGGCGACCATGGCGATGGCCCTCGCCGCGACCGATCTCGGCATCGGCAGCGGTCACGCGGCGATCGGCGACCAGGAGGCCTGCCGGCGGATCCTCGGCGTGCCCACCAGCCACGAGTGTGCCTATCTCCTCGCGCTCGGCTACCCCGCCGATCGACCGCTGACACCGATCAGCCACCCCGCTCGCCGACCGTTCGACGAGGTCGTGCACCGAGCGCACTGGTAGGAATTGACCGGGACGCCGGTCCGGGGGTCGAGATCACCTGTCCGTAGGGAGATGTCGATCGTCTTGTGCACGTTCATAGTCCGGCGTTGCCGCAGACATCGTTGCCGGCATGGCGCTCGCTCAGCGCTGCACTGGGGGACGACGCGTTCGTGCGATCTAGGATGCCGGAAATGATCGGGCCGATCGTCGATCTCGCATCGCTGCGCGAACTCGGCGACGACGTCGTCGTTGCCGACGTGCGCTGGTACCTCGACGGTCGCTCGGGTCGTGTCGCCTACGACGCCGGCCATATCCCGGGTGCCGTCTTCGTGCCGCTCGAGCAGTGGCTCTCCGCGCCGGCGACGCCAGGGACGGGCCGCCACCCACTGCCCGCGCCCGAGTGGTTCGCGTCGGGGATGTCCCAGCTGGGCATCGGCGACGACGCCACCGTCATCGCGTATGACGACGCCGGCGGAGTCATCGCCGCCCGGCTCGTCTGGATGTTGCGCGTGACCGGCCACGAGGCCGCATTACTCGACGGGGGCCTGAGCGCTTGGGACGGCCCGCTCGAGCTCGGCGCCGTCCCGCACGGCGCAGCAGACTTCGGTATTCGTCCGTGGCCCGAGGATCGGCTCGCATCGATCGACGAAGCAGCCGACCGCTCGTTCGTTGTGCTCGACGCACGCAACGGCAATCGCTACCGAGGCGAGCCCGACCCAGTCGATCCAAGTTCCGGGCACATTCCGGGCGCTCGGAGCCTGCCGTGCCGCGAGCACCTCGATGAGGGGGGCAAGTTCCTCCCCGCCGACGAGCTTCGTCGCAGATTCGCCGGCGTCGGCGTTCTCGACGGCGCCAAGGTGATCTCGTACTGCGGCTCCGGAGTGACCGCTTGTCACAACCTGTTGGCGCTCGAGCACGCCGGGCTCGGACGGGGTCGCCTCTTTCCCGGTTCCTGGTCCCAGTGGTGCAATGACTACACGCGCCCGGTCGCCACCGGCCAGGCTCCGGGCTGAGCCGACGAACCCATAGTTGCCGCGGGGTGATCACAACGCCTCCAACAAGCGACACGTGACGGCAGCACTGCGAACACGCCTCGCAGGTGGCCCCCTCAGCGGGTGAGCACCTCGAGGGTCGTGAGGCTCGG
>JAODBO010000025.1 GCA_025464005.1 Acidimicrobiaceae bacterium
GTCGAGCGGGCGAGGCGTTCGAGCTCGCTCCGCTGCTCGGGCGATACGGGCATCGGCGGTGCCGCAAGCATCGTGGACATGCTGCCACTTTAGTTACTTCAGCTATTTAAGCGACGGATCACTAGGCACCGGCTCCAGGGCCATAAATAGCCGGAACAGCGAGCACCCGCGCAACACTGGCCTATGCCGGCGGCTCCATGGCGAAGCGGAGGTCGATCATGGCGAACGCGACCGCCTGGCTCCGGTTGCTCACTCCGAGCTTTCGGAACACCGACTTCAAGTGGCTCCGTACCGTGTTCTCGCTGAGGAACAGCGAGTCGGCAATATCCCGGTTCGACATCCCGGTCGACAGCAGTGCCAGGATCTCACGCTCACGATCGCGCAGCCCCCACTGGCCGCCGGGCTGTGCTCGGACACCCGATAACTCGAAGCCGTCGGCCTTGACGACGTTGCCACCGCCGACTGCCTCGATCGCGTCGACGAGCCGGGGCGCCGACAGTGCCTTGGCGACGACCGCACTGGCTCCCGCGCCGATCACCAGCTCCCGACCAGCGTCCGTTATCCCCCAGGTGTATACGACGACGGCGCCCACGAGCTGGTCGGAGGCGAGCGACCTCACGCGCTCGAGACCGAGCCGGCCGGCCCCGTAGGTGTCGAACAGGACGACGTCGACATGGCGCCCTGGATCCTGGTCGACGTCGAGCTCCACGACCTCGATACGGTCTCGGTACGGCTCGAGCATCCGGCGAAGTCCCTGGACGATGACGTCGTAGTCGTTCGCTATCGCCATGCGCAGCGGGCCCTTCCCCGTCTCGCCGTGGCCGTGGATGGTGCGTCGCGTCGCTCGGGTCACGTCACCTACCTACCCAGCATGCTGCGTCGTCATTCGTCGGGCGAGCCCGGCGGGCGAGCGCAGACCACCCAAACGGGTGTTGCTTTGCATCGTGCAGTGCTCCAAACTGGCTCGGCCCAAAATCGAGCGAGCGGGGCGGGAGCCGACAAATGCAGACCGGACTGCCCCGGAAAATAGCTGCCGTCCCGTTCTGGTCCATCGGCAAGAGCGGCAGACGGCGAATGATTCCCGCGTCCCGGCACACGTGAGCTGGATCCGGCAGCACCGCTTTACGGTCCTCGCCGCCATCTTTCTCGTCGCGGTGCTCGCGGCTGATCTCCTGCTCGAACGTGACCAGAGCGTGCTCTCACTGCTCGTTCTCCCTCCGTTCCTCGTCGCGCTCGAATGGGACTGGCGCCCGACCGCCGTCACCGCCGCCCTAGTCGTTCTCGTCACGGCGACAAACTTGTTCGGTTACGACCGCGTGCCGTCTACGGTCGTCGCCCTGCGAGTGGCGGGCATGGTTTTTGGGTCGCTGTGCGCGATCTACGTCTCTGTCGAGCGGGTCCGGCGAGACGAGGTGCTCGCCCAGAGCAGGGCGGCGGTCGCCGCCGCGCAGCGAGCGATAATTCCCGACGTGCCCGAGCGCCTCGGCCACTACGGTTTCACCAGCCTCTACCGCTCAGCCGCTCAGGAATCCCTCGTCGGGGGCGACTTCTTCAAGGTCGTCCGAAGCCCGTGGGGCACGCGCTTCATCCTCGGGGACGTCGAGGGAAAAGGCCTCGCCGCGGTGAGCATGTCCGCCTTGGTGCTCGGTTGCTTTCGCGAGTGGGCGCCTCGGATGGCGAGCGTCGAGGAGCTCGTCGCGATGCTCGACGAGCGCGTGCACGACTACGAGGAGAGGTCGGCATTCGTCACCGCCGTCGTCGGCTCGCTGGATGACGACCGCTCGCTCGAGCTGGCGAACTGCGGCCACGCGTTCCCACTCCTGTTTCGAGGCGCCGACGCGACAACCCTCGTTCCCGAGCACACCACGCTCCCGCTGGGGCTCGGGCCCAAGCCCTCGTACGACCGCTACGAGCTGCAAAGCGGAGATCGCCTTTTCCTCTACACCGATGGACTGATAGAGACCAGGACGCCGACGGGCGGATGGGTGGCGCTGGAGGAGATCGTGGACGGCGTCGGCGTCGATTCGGCGGAGACCGCGCTCGCCGGCGTCGCCGCCCGCCTCGTCGCACTAGGCGTCCCGAAGGACGACCTCGCGATGCTCCTCGTCGAGGTGGCGTGACAGCGAGGGTTTCCTAGCTGTCCAGGAAGAATCGCTCGCGCTGGAGCCGGCCTGTACCTAATGACAGCACCTCGCAAGGCCACGCGCCCTCATCCGCTCGGATCGCCGGCGTCGGCTCCCTGCTCGAGCCCGTCGGTGCGAGCCGGTGTCGACCACTGGTCCTCAGGGGCGCGGCGCACGATGCCCGGTGCCGTGTCGTCGACCTCGTAACCTCGATCACGGTATTCGTCCTCGGTCATCGGCCTGCCACGAAAGCGGGACTCGACGCTCTGCTCGGGCCTCCGCTGATTCTGAGTTACTTGGAAGCCCAACGACCGCTGGTCGGCCTCGGTGAGCGGGGGCTGCACCAAGGCCCGTGGCCATAGGCGGTGGAAGAGCACGGTGTTGAGCTCGGCGGCATACATCGTGATCTGCGCCCCGAAGTATATCCACGCGATAAGGCCAAGGACCAACCCGAAAAGCCCGTATACAGCGCTCGATCCCTTGAGGTCGTGGCCGACGACGTAGCCGCCGACCGCTTGCAGGACGGTCCAGAGGATGCCCCCGACCACGACTCCGGGTAGGAGGTGGCGAGTCTCGATCTGCTTGGGAGTGAGGGTCCGAAACGCCGCGAGATAGATGCCGACATTGAGGACCGCGGCGAGTATCTCGCCGAGTACTCCAAGCCAGAAGTTGTGGCGACCGAAGGTGCCGAATCCCGAGAGCGCGGTAGTGAGCACGAGCCCCACGGCCAGGACGACGAGGAAGATGATGCTACGCACCATGCGCACGAGGAAGTTGGGGCGTACCGCGCTCGGGATGTTCCACACCTGTGCCATCGCGTAAAGCCCAGTCTGGGCGAGACCTGTCGAGCCGTATACGAGGCCGACGATGCCGACTGCGAGACCGAACGCCGAGCTGCGCTTCAGCGCGTGCACATTGTGGGCGAGCGTCTGTCCCACGATCGGGAACTCGCCGAATGCCGAGTTGAGGACACGGTGACGATCCGCCGGGTTGCCGGCGAGCACGATGCCGAGAATGGTGACGAGCAGCAACAAGAGCGGGAACACCGTGACGAACATCGTGTACGTCAGCTGGACGACTAAAGCGCCCGCGTTGTCGTCGCCGTACTTCTTCTGAAGAGCGAATACCACTGCAAGGACACGGTGACGCTGCTGCAGCGCGTCGACACGCCGAAGGGTGCGCTCCAAGACGTTCATCGCACGACCTCTTGCTGCTCTCGTGACCACGGTTCCATGGCGGGCGAACGGCGAGCTAGCCCGCCGTTCGCCGCTCCATGCGAGCTCGCTGGGGCACGATGGTCGCGGCAGGGTCCTCGGCCGAGGCGATGCCCGCGGGGAAGACGCCGAACCGGGTGCACGCGGATGCGGTCAGCAGCGCCATGCCGGAGGCGACGCGGACTGGGCGGTTCCGCGCGCCGAGCGTAGCTCCGGCGGCGCCGGCGAGCGGGAGTGCCCTGCTCGCGCGCAGAACCCTGCCCGCCCGACCCTCGAGGTAGGCGCGGGCCACCACGGGCTCTAGGCGGCGCTCGAGCAGCGTCTGACCGCCAAGCTCGCCAAGGGCGCCAAGCAGGGCGAGCCGACGCACGGAAGATGATTCCGCCTCACCGGCGACCGAGGGACACGTCGACTTCACCACCCAGTCCGCCGTAGCCATTCGGGCTAGCAGAGCGAGCGATCCCGGCGACTTCGCCGCCGCGCCCCGGCCCAGCCGGTCGGTACCTGCGAGCTGTCGCAGCACGGGCCACCGCGCGTCCCTCAGCGCCACCGCTGCCCTCCCTTCAAGGCCGGACTCCTATCAAAGCGCGCGATCCCGGCGACTGACCGCTCGACCCTGGCTACCCGCGCGCATTCGACGACAAACCGACTGACCCACCCCGCGCAGCGTGCATCCCGGGAGGCCTTTCTGCCCGAGGCGAATCGTCCGGCAGCTCGAAGTCGTCGGGATGACGGGGTGCATCCTCTGGCAGCTCGAGGTCGTCGGGATGCGAGGGCTCGCGGTCGTCTTCGGGAATCTCCTCGGGCTCGGGCAAGCTGTGCTCATGGATGGTCATGCTCGCCGTGTACCCGACGAGGAGGCCCGGCATGCGCTTGGGCGCAGAGAGCCTCCGAATAGCCCACGCCGTTCCGGGGTACGACCCCTCGTGGCCACGACGCGTGTCACCGAAAAAGCGCCACCGTCTGCGGTGGCGTCGGCGCTGACGACGTACCGCTCGAAGCGAGATCCAGCGAAGACCCCCGAGCCAATGGGGACGGAAAAGCGCGGACGTCGCTCGTCGGTCAAGCCAAGATTCGTGATCCAGGAGCATCATGCCCGATCGCTCCATTGGGATCTCCGTCTCGAGCACGACGGCGTCTTCGTGTCCTGGGCGCTGCCGAAGGGCATACCCGAGGACCCCGCGACCAACCATCTCGCCGTGCGCACCGAGGACCATCCGCTGGATTACGGAAGCTTCGAGGGCGACATTCCAAAGGGCGAGTACGGTGCCGGTCACGTCAGCACCTGGGACGAGGGCGAATACGAGCTGGAGAAGTGGCGCGACTCCGAGGTGATGGTGGTCCTACAGGGATCCAAGGCGAAAGGTCGCTATGTCCTGTTCCTCACCGGCGGGCAGAACTGGATGATCCACCGCATGGACCCGCGTCCGGAGGGCTTCGAACCACTACCGGATCTCATCCGCCCGATGCTCGCGCTGGCCGGTAAGTTGCCGGCGAACGACGAGGGATGGGCCTACGAGATGAAATGGGACGGAATACGCGCCGTCGTCTACGTCGACGGCGGCCGCGCACGCGCCTTGAGCCGCAACGACAAGGACATCACAGCGTCGTTCCCCGAGCTTCGCGCCCTTGGCGAGCACCTCGGCGCGCGACCTACCGTGCTCGATGGTGAGATCGTCGCGTTCGACGGGAACGGTCGCCCGAACTTCGGGCTGCTTCAGCACCGCCTGCATCTGACGTCGACGGCGGAGATAGCGCGCCGGTCCCGTGAGGTGCCGGTGAGCTACCTCGCGTTCGACTGCCTCCACCTCGACGGCCACTCACTCCTAGCGCAAAGCTACGACGACCGCCGCGAGCGGCTCGAGTCCCTCGACCTCAATGGCAAGTCCTTCGCCACACCGGAGTCGTTTCGCGACTCGCGCGGCGCGGACGTGCTGCGCGCCGCGCAGGAGAGCGGCCTCGAAGGAGTCGTCGCCAAGCGCAAGACGGCCCCGTATTTCCCGGGTGAACGGCGGCGTGAATGGTTGAAGGTGAAGAACTTCCGCACCCAGGAGGTGGTCATCGGAGGCTGGACGGAGGGCAAGGGCTCGCGAACGGGAAGCCTCGGTGCCCTGCTGCTCGGAATGCCCGGATCTGGCGGCCTGGTATACGTCGGCAAGGTCGGCACCGGCTTCGACGACGAGACCCGCCGGGAGCTGCTCGAGGTCCTGAAGCCCCTCGAGAGGTCGACGCGCCCCTTCAGCTCGGGACTGCGAGGAGCCGAAAGCGTGGGCGCGCACTTCGTAGAGCCGGTCCTCGTGGGTGAAGTCCAATACGGCGAGTGGACCGCTGACCGCCATCTTCGTCATCCGTCCTGGCGCGGATTGCGCCCCGACAAAGAGCCCGAGGAGGTGGTCCTTGAGCAGTGAGCGGGTGGAGACGGAAATCGACGGACGACGCATCTCACTGTCGAATCTCGACAAGGTGCTCTATCCCGCGACGAGATTCACCAAAGGCGCGCTGCTCGACTACTACGCCCGGATCGCGCCGGTAATGCTGCCGCACGTGCGAGACCGGGCGCTGACGCTCCGCCGGTTCCCGGACGGGGTCGACGGTCCCTCGTTCTTCGAGAAGCACGCACCGTCGCACACGCCGACCTGGGTGCGCACGGTCCACGTCCCGACAGCTGCGGCCGGCGGCGCGAAAGCGACGAAGGGCTCGGGCGATATCGAGTACGCGGTCATATGCGATCGACCGACGTTGATCTGGGCGGCCAACCTGGCAACGATCGAGTTCCACGTTCCCCTCTGGCGAGTCGGACGACACCACGTGCTTCCCGGACCGCCGGACCATCTCGTCTTCGACCTCGATCCGGGGCCGGGGACCTCGATCGTCCAGTGCTGCCAAGTGGCGAGCTGGATAGCAGAACGGCTGGCGAAGGAGAACCTCGAGCCCGTCGCCAAGACGAGCGGATCGAAGGGATTGCAGCTCTACGCACGCCTCTCCCGATCGTTCCCGTGGCCGCGGGCGCGGGACCTCGCGCACGAGGTCGCCCAATCGGTGGAGGGCGATCATCAGGATCTCGTCGTGACGAACATGCGCAAGGACCTGAGAGAGGGTCGCGTCCTGATCGACTGGAGCCAGAACCATCCGGCGAAGACCACCGTGGCCGCGTACTCGCTCAGAGCGCGTCCCGAGCCAACCGTCTCGACTCCCGTGACGTGGGACGAGGTCGCCGACTGCGCGCGATCAGGCGATGCGCAGCGGCTGCGGTTCCTCGCCGGCGAGGTGCTCGAACGCGTCGAACGCCTAGGCGACCTCTTCGCACCCCTCGCCTCGCGCCCCTGACGCGCCACCGGTTGCCCTCTGCCTGCGGAGAACCCGTTCCAGCGACGTAAGTGCTCGGGCGAAGCCCATTGGCGCTCGCGCGTCGCGCCGAGCGCTCGTCACGACGGGCACGGAGCGGTCGTGATGCGCCGCCGCGCCCACGGCGACAACCGCCCGATGCAGCGCGCGGTCCTCACCGGTGCACACCGCCTCGAAGCCGCCGGCCTCGAGATAACAGCCGGCGTTGAGACCGAGACTCGTTCCATGGGTCGGCGCTACCTCGGCGTCGTAGAGGCTTCGCCACGCGCGGGCAAGCTCCGCCCGCCGGTGTGACCAGTCCAGCACGGTGACCGACCCGGTCCAGAGATCTACGCCTTGCTCATGACGGGCCACCTGCAAGGCGAGCCAGTCCTCGGGCACTTCGGAGTCGGCGTCGCTGGTCGCCAGCCAGATGCGGCGGGGATCGATATCGGCCCAGCTGCGAAGCAGGGCCGCGCAGCCCGCTCGTCGTGCCGCGCCCACGTTGGCCGCGTCGCTGTCCACCACTAGGACGCGCTCCGCCCCGTCGGCTCCACGCATCGCGCTGCTCCACTGCCGCACGATCGCACCGCTGCCGTCCTGGCATGCGTCGAGCACGATGGCGACTCGGCACGCCACGCCGGTGAGGTCGGGGTGGTCGACTGCTGCTCGGAGGGCTCGCAACGCGGCCTCGATGAGCCGCTCCTCGTCGTGGACGGGGAGGACGACGCCCACGGCCTCGGTCCGGGCGAGCGACAGGGGAGAAGTCCTCATCGCGCTCGCTCCCATAGGTCGAGAACGAAGTCGGTCTCTGTATGGTGAGCGACTCTGTCGAGCAGCGGGCTCGAGTCGAGGATCTCGTGGGCGGCGTCGCCGCTCAGGGGGTAGTCGGTCTCCCCACGCCAGTGGACCGCGACGACTGTGCCGCCGGGAAGGGTCGAGCCGGCGACGAGGGAGACGAGCTGGCCCAGCACGCCGGCGTCGAAGTAGTAGGCGATCTCGCTGAGTACGACGAGATCGAACAGCTCGTCCGGCCACTGTTCGGGGATCGCCCGCTCCTCGAAGCGCACGTGGGGGGAGCGGACCCGATCGGAGGCGCGCCGGAGGGCGGACGGGACGATGTCGGTGGCGAGGAGCTGGTCGCAGCGAGACGCGAGAAGCGCGCTCAGGACTCCGATCGAGCACCCAGGCTCGAACGCGGACCCATAATGCGCCTCGGGGAGGGCCGCCACCGTCAGCGCGTATTTGCGCTGCTCGTACCAACGCGTCTCGAACCCCCAGGGATCTGGCATCGACGCATAGAGGTCTTCGAAGTACCTCCGGGCGGTGGAGCTCATGGGCCACTCCGGTCGTCGACATAGACCTCGTAGTCGCGCCAGAACCGACGCAGCAACGGCGCCGGAAGCACCGGTGCGTCCTCCGGAGCCGAACCGAGGGGACGTATCTGGGACTCGAATGCCGAGGTCGCCCACCTCTTGCGCGCGACCTGGTGGCGCGTCAGGTCGAGCCTGCGGCAGCGGGCCCACGGCACGTCCGCGCCCTCTGGATCGGCCCAATGCCACGCCCAGACCAGGAAAGCGAGGAGGCTCGCCCCGACCTCGTCGCTTACCTTGACGGCTGCTGAGCCGCACGCGTCGTGATCGGCGTGACCGTCGCGAAGCCATGGTGCAACGCACAGGTCGCCGGGTCCGAGACATGCGGCGAGCACGCAGCTCAGGTACGGAAGATGCTCGGCAACCTTGCCGTCCGGTATGCAGAGGCGCGTGACCTGCGGTGACTCCCATCCGAGCCGACGCAGGGCGATTCGAGATTCGGATGCCCGGACGGAGCGGAGATCCATCGTCTCGGTCACGGCCGAGTACGGGTGCGACGCCTCGCCGTCGGTCACGGCGATGACCTCGACAATCGAGCCGAGGTCGAGCACCCGCTCGATCAGTCCCCCAGCGCCGAGCACCTCGTCGTCCGGGTGGGCCGCCACGACCACCACGCGGCGAGGACGACCCAGCTCGAGAGGTCCGAGCGCCTCGATCCGGCCCGACGAGCTCCACGTCGACTCCGGCGTCCCGAGGTGGGACGCGTCCACGGTCAGCTCCACGACCAGCCTCCGAGGACCAGACGGCCGAGCTCGGCGGCATCGGCGCCCCCGTGGTGCTGGGCGAGGTAGACGAAGAGGTCGGCGGCGCGACGCCCCTGTGCGCGGTCATGGCATAAAGGACGCGCCCCCGCTGCGGCCGATGTGCGAGCCAGCACCTCGAGGCAGCCATCGTGGACCATCTGACGCGCCGCGAGCGCGTTGCCGCGGGCGAGCCCGCGCTTGTCCGCCGGGTCGGCGTCTATGGTGCCCGCGGCGTTGTGCAGCACGTCGCGCATCGCAGCGACCAGGGTGACCGCACGGCCGAGATCGGCAAGGGCGTGTTCGCCCGGGTCCGGACCGAGCCCGCGGACGACGCCGTCGACGAGACCGATCGCCCCGCCGTACCAGCATGACGCGACACCCGCTGCTCCGTACCAGAATCCAGGACGTTCGGTGTAGAAACCGGGGCCGCCGACGGCGCAAGCATCGGGGATGAACGCGCGCTCGAATGTCACGGTGTCACTGGCCGAACCGGCCATACCGACGGCCTGCCACGTGTCCGGGTCCCTCGTCACAGCGGGCTCGTCGGTAGCTACGTCGAACAGCCGGTAGCCGTCGGGAGCGTCCGCAGTGACGAGCGCCCGATCGACCATTCCAGCACCCGAGCAGAACGTCTTTCGGCCGACGAGCTCCCAGCCACCAGGCACCGGCTTGACCGTCGTCCCGCCGTCAGCCGTGCGCGCCGCCCACACGCCGTATGCGGCCCCGCGACGAGGCGCGTCGTTCCGGGCCTCAGCGAGGATGGCCAGGGCATCCGCGTGCCCCTCGGCGAGTCTGGCCACGGACAGGTCCTGAGCGGCGCACGCGGCGAACCTCACGAAGCGCTTCCAGGTCTCACCCGAAGCAGGGAACGGCAGCTCGCGGTCGTTCTCCACGAACTCCCGGAACGCCGCTCGGACGCGAGCGACGTCTTCAACCGGAGACGGCCGCGGGACCATCCTCGCCCCAAGCGTCACGTCAACGTGTCGACTGGACGGTCGTCGAAAGACCCTCGTTCGCGGACTGCGCCAGCTGGATAGCGAGGCTCGCGTCCTTCGCGCCGAGTGCAAGCGACCACCAGGTGGGTCCGGCTCCGGAGAGGACCGCCTCGAGACGGTTCTTGAGCCCGGGAGCGAGCATCGGGCTCTCGCCGAGAAGCTCGCACAGCTGCTCGTCGGACAATCCGCCTGCGCGCCCGACGGCGAAGCACTCGGCGAGGGCGACGATCCCGACTAGCAGCAGAAGGTTGGTGGTCAGCTTCGCCGTGCTCGCGAGCGGAGCCGCGGGATAGCGATGGGTCACCGTCGACACGGCGGACAGCACGGACCCCAGCTGCTCCACAGCCGCGTCGGGTCCGCCCACGAGGCAGACCGCGCTTCCAGCGCGCACCGCCTCAGGACTGCCGACGATCGACATCGCGACGAACGAGCCGAAGTGGTCCGCGAGCTCGGCGCTCAGCGCTGCCGAGATCGTCGAGGCATCGGCGTAGAGCCCTAGGCCCGCGCAAGAGCACAAGCCCTTCGGACCGAACGCGACCTCGCGCACGGCCTCGCCGGTCGACAGGCTCGTCACGACGACGTCGGCGCCGTCCGCGGCTTCGGCGATCTCATGGGCCTCGTGCGCCCCAAGGGCGACAACCGCGCCGCACTTGCCCGGAGTCCGATTCCACACGGCGACCGCATGGCCCTGCTCGAGAAGGCGGACCGCGATCGCTTGACCCATCCGTCCCATGCCGAGCACCGATATGCGCATGTGCGCGGCGTACCCGCGGGATATTCCGTCCGAAACCACGGCTCCTGAAGTCCTGCCGCGAGGGTGCCATCGCCGAGCGCCACCCGGGGTGACGAGCGTGGATCGGCGCTGGATTATGCGCCTGCACGAAAGGGTAAGTGAGTCGTCGACTGCGCCTCGCCTGCGGCGGGAGATCTTCTCCGCGTCGACGCTGGACGACAGGAAGGAGTGCCCATGATCGGAGCACGCAACAGAAAAGGAAAGCAAGGACACGCCATGAGCGGGCTTTCAGAGGACCTGCGCGAGGCGGTGGAGAAGGCGCGCACGGAGGTCGGAGAAGTAGTCGAGACGTTGGGGCAGAAAGCGGAGGCCAGCGCCCGCGCCCATCGAGTGGAGAATTCCAGAGAACGACTGCGAGGCTCGAAGAAGCGGGCGACCGCGAAGCTTGAGGAGCTGGGACAGCGCGCCGGCGCCCTGCCCGGTCAGGCCCGGCCGGTCGTGACCTCGAGCACGAAGCATGCGAGGTCGATCACGACGAAATCGGCTGCTTCCGCACGCCGGCGTCCCGTGCCCGTGCTCATCGCCGCGGCAGCGACACTCGGCCTCGTCCTATTCCGCCGCTTCGGCTTTGCCGGGCATCGAGTCCGGTGATCGGGCGCGGATTCCTCGGGTGCTGCCCGGTCCCCGTTCGCCTATGAGCAGGAAGAACGGTTCCCCGCGAACAGGGGGTTGTGCGCTCGTCCGCGCGGGCTAAAATCGAACCCGTCGGCTTGGACAGTCAGGCCAGTCATAGTCCGCGTCAGTGGAGTCTTGGGACATGACCGAGTTCAGGGTGACCTTCGTCGACGAGGGTGGCCACAAGTCTGCCAACGGTGTCAATGGCGACAATGGTGAGCCCGAAGACAATGGTGAGCCCGAAGCAGCGGTCATGGCGGTATTCGGCGAAGTGGACCTCCTGACCTCACCTGAACTGCGGCGGAGTCTCTTCGAGGTCCTCGACGGCGGCCGGACCAACGTAGTGGTCGACCTGGCCGGGGTGGAGTTCATCGACGCGACGGGGATCGGAGTGCTCGTGGGCGCAGCAAACCGCGCGCGCAGCCTCAGCGGGAGCCTGCGACTGCGCGCGCCGAGCCGCGCCGTCAACCGGGTGCTGGACGCGGTCCACCTGAACGGGACGCTCGCGATCGAGAGCTAGGGCACCGGTCAGTCTGCGGGGCCTGGTCCGTCCTGTCCGTCGAGTCCGCTTCGCGCGATAGCGCGGGCGACGATGTCGTCCGCGATCTCGCGAAGCTTTCGGTTCTCCCGTTGAGAAGCACGCACGAGGACCTGGAAAGCCTCCTCGGGTTTGCGCCCTCCATGGACCATCAGGATCCCGATGGCGTGATCGATCGTCGCTCGTGTTTGCATTGCTTGGTGCAGGTTCTCGCCGAGCTGGCGAGCATCCCAGTACACCTGGGCATTCGCGAGGACGATGGCAGCATGGCGAGCGAACGTCTCGGCTCGCTCCAGACTCCTGTCATCGAACGCCGACTCGGTACGCGAGTAGAGGTTGAGCGCCCCGAGACCCTCACCTCGCGCCACGATGGGCACGGACAACGTGGAGCGGATGCCATGCGCGGAGGCGTGCTTGACGAAGTCGGGCCAGCGCTCTTCGTCATCGGTTGAGTCGATGCGATAGACCCGCTGGTTGCGAAAGGCGTCGAGACACGGACCCTGGCCGCTTTCGTACTGGGCCGTGTCGATGTCCGGCGCTTCTGGGTCTGTGAACACTCCCGTGCGCGCCCTGCCCTCGACCAGCATCGTGATACCTGCCATGTCCGCGGGCGCGACACTGCACGCGATCTCGGTGACCCGCAGCAGGGTGTCGCCGAGGGTTCCTTCGTCTACAAAGAACTGCGAGAGCGCGGCCAAGCCTTCGCCAGCCGCGTCTTCTATACCGGCCACGAAGCCGCTCCTGCCTCATCGAGCGAGCCAGTCGCGTCCCACAGGGGTCGAAGGAGGTAGGGCCGAGCTCAGGAAGCTCTCAGTTTACCCTAGTCCGGGAGGTACGAACGGCCGCGAGCTGGGCGGAGCGCACCGGCCGTCCGTGCCCATTCGGCCTGCCAGCTGGTAGGGCAATCCCGACGACATCGTGGGTGCAGCCTCGCCAGGCGAATTCGACGGGCTCGCACTGCCTAGCGGTATCGCCAACCCGAACAAGCTCCGGATGGTGCCGGAGGCGGTGGACTTCGTCCGCACCTTCGCCACGGCTTCGATTCCTTCTCGGCGACATCCGCACGATGCCCGAGGCAGTTGAAGTCCCCGTGGGAAACGCGCGGCAGGTGCGCCTGACCGCCCGCATCAGTGCCCATGTCGGCACCGCCATACCCGGTAACTGCTGGGTTGGCTGTGAGACGAGAGCCGGCGAAGGTCCGCTCGCGGTTCTTGCAGAACCCGCAGGAGACGTTGAACGTCAACGTAGTCACCTATCCGCAGGCAACGAACCGAAGCGACCTCGATCACCTCGCCGAGGTTCTCGTGACTGAGGATCCAGCCCCCTCCTCCGCGCCGACCCACCCTTCGTTGCAGGTGCAAGTCCGAGCCGGCCGATGTTGATCGTAGTGATCCGGGACCAGGGCCTCGGTAGGATCAAGGTGCACTGCGCGAAAAGGCGGTAGAGAACGGCATTTCACTCGAACAAAGGAAGGAACCCATGGTCGAGGAACTCCAAGATACCCGTCGACAGGAGCCGGCGTTCGACCTGGGCGAGCGCGAGATGCTCGAGGGGTGGCTCGAGTATCACCGCACGACTCTCCTGCTCAAGTGCGAAGGGCTCGACGACGCCGGACGAAAGGCTCGACCCGTGACGACCTCGAAGCTGTCGCTGCACGGCTTGGTGCGCCACATGGCCGAAGTCGAGCAGCTCTGGTTTGGTCGGGTGCTGCTCGGCGACACAGCGACGAAGCCATTCTGGAGCGATCCGGCCATCGAGGACAGCGAGCTCGCCCCGCTCGAAGGCGCGGGATGGGAGGCGGATCTCGCGACGTGGCAGGGTGCATGCGAGACCAGTCGCGACGTGGCCGCGTCTCGAGATCTGAACGACACAGGAGACCGACGGGGCAAGCCGTGCTCGCTGCGGTGGATCTATCTCCACATGATCGAGGAGTATGCGCGCCACAACGGCCACGGCGACCTCATCCGGGAGCTCGTGGACGGGAGCGTCGGCTGCTGAAGACTCGACCTGTGTGGTCCGAGCCATTAGCCGTCGCGCTTGCTCCTGATGTAGTCGAGTGCCGCGAGATCGTCGTCGCCGTGGCCGGCTGCTTCCGTGAGCTCGAGGCGTTCGCGCGCGACTTGGAGCAGCGGGCTCAATGGGGCCGATGCCGCCGCCAGCTCGACGTCCTTCAATGCGAGCTGTACGGCGAATCCCGGTTCGTAGGAGCCCTCGTCCATCGCGCGCATCTTCTGCAGCGCGTACGGCATGGCGAGGGGTCCGGCCTCGAGCGCGCGTGCGAAGGTGCCGTGGTCGATGCCGAGGGCGTCACAAAGCGCGAGGACGTCGCTCAGCGCGACCGTCGTCGCGACCAGCCAAGCGTTGATCGCCAGCTTCAGAGCGCTTCCCTCACCGCCGGTGCCTACGTGCAGCACCGACGACCCGAGAGCGTCGAGCACGGGCCGCGCCATCGCCAGTGCGTCCTCGGATCCAGCGACGAGCCAGACGAGCTTTCCTTGCCGCGCCGGCGCCGTGCTCCCCGAGACGGGCGCGTCGAGGTACGCGACGCCATGAGCCTTGGCCAGGTCCGCGAGCGAACGAGCACTCTGCGGGCCGACGGTGCTGGCCTGGACCCAGACGGCGCCCTCGTCCATGTGGTCCAAGGCGCCCCGCATGACTTCCGCGACTGCGTCGCCGTCACGAAGCACCGTGATTACGACGGATGCGCCACGGACCGCCTCGCCCACCGTGTCGACCGCGGTCACACCGGTCGCGTGCTCCGCCACCCGACGAGCCCGCTCGCGCGTGCGGTTCCACAGACGAACATCGTGTTCGGTGTCGCCGAGGCGCTCAGCCATCGCCGCGCCGAGGGCTCCGGCGCCGAGAACGGCTGTAGGTAGGTGTCGAGACATCGGCGTACTCCTTTACAAGTGAGGGTTACCGTCAGCTGCGGCGGGAGAAACGGATGTCGAGACTGCGCAGGTACGTCTGAATCCCGGCGTCCTGGACCGGAAGGAGATGTGCCGGCGCTCCTGACTCGTTGACATGCGCGTGCCACATCCCGGGGGGCGTGACGAACGCAACACCTGCCTGCCAATCCACCCGGACCGGGTCGATAATCTCGCCGTCATCGTCGATCCGGCTGCCGAGCAGGGTGAAGCAGCCCGGACCGCACTCGAGGATGAGGTCCAGCGCGACGGACTGGTGGCGATGCGGACGTTGGACCTGCCCGGCGGGTAGGAGACCGTACATCGCCCAAAGCACGTGCGTGATGGTCAGCGTTTGCTCTTGTTCCGCACCTGCCAGAAGGACACTCACCCGGCTCTTGTCGTTCGCGCGTGGCGCGGCCGCGATCACCTCCAGCTCGGCGACCATCTTCGCCCTCGGGAACTTCGTTGGCCCGAACCTGGGCTCGGTCGCCCGCGCGCCGAGATAGCGGAGCATCGGCTCGTCGTGCACCCAGTAGAGCGCGCTGTCGACATCCGCGTAGTGCGTCGTCCTGCTGGTGGCCGGAAGCGTCAGGACGTCGCCCGCCTCCCACTGCACGAGGCGACCGTCGACTGCCGAGAAGCCACGACCCTCGATCACGTAGACGAGCTGCGACGTCGCGTTCGGGCTGGTGGCAATGCGTTCATCGGTTCGAATTCTGACGAAGCTCGCGAGCAGACCGGGGCTCGTCGCCGCACCCGAGGAGATACCGAGAGCCGACGACAGGTCCAGTGGCACGACCCGTGTGGGCCCGTCGGCGTACAGCGACCGGTTGAACGTCGCGATCGGAATGGCGCTCGTGTGGCCCGAGCCGATCGGGTCGGCAGCCGCGGAGTACTCGAAGTACCGGGCGCCTCCCGTCCAGTCCTCGAAACGACCCGACAGATCTTGCTCGGCGCCCTCGTCGATGGGCGTCGCGACCACTTGGACCGGTGCGTCCCCCTCATCGAGTGTGTCGCTGCGCTGCCCGGCAGAGATCGACATAGGGATCTCCCTTTCCTCAAGGCGGTGTTAGAGTTACCGATTGAATGTATCTCTCTCGCATCTAAGGTTCAACGCCTGCTTGGCGCACGGCCCCGCGATCCCCTCCCGTCACGGGACCGCCCAGAGTGATCGCCGCCACAAGCGCCGCGGCGAGAAGCGCCGCTCCCGAGGCGAGGAGCGCTATCTCCAGCCCGCTGCGAAATGCTCCGTACGCGGCGTGGATGACGTTGTCCTCGATGGTCCCCCCTCCTTTGACTCCGCTCGGCACGACGCCAGTCTCGACCGCGTTGATGACGATCGAGATGAAATTGGGCGGGATCTTCAACGCCCGGAGCCGGCTCGTCAGGTCCGTGGACAGATGGGCGTTCACGAGGGCGCCGAGCACGGCGACGCCGAAGACCGCGCCGAGCTCCCTGCTGGTATTGGTCGCCGAGGCTGCCATTCCCGATCGTTCGGGTGGCACGACGCTCAGCGTGACCGAGGTCGCCGGCACGACGCTCGTGCCGAATCCGAACCCTGCCAGCGCGAGGGTCGCCATGAGCCACGCCGAGGGCGTCGGAGCGCTGAGCAGCACTTCCGAGAGGAGGATCCCGGCTCCGCCGAGAACGCATCCCTCGGCCATGGGAAGCCTAGGCCCGACTAGCGCGACACGCCTTCCGGCTAGGCCTGCGGCCGCGATCATCGCAACGCTCATCGGCAGGAACTCGACCGCCACCCGATACGGCGAGTAGCCGACGACCGCGGCGAGGTACAGCGCGGTGAAGAAGAAGATAGAGAAGATTGAAAAAAACACCACGAAGGCCACGATCAGCGATCCGGCGAACGGAGGGGACCGGAAGTAGGCGAGGTCGAGCACCGGTGCCCTACTCAGCCGCTCGACCCTCACGAAACCGACGAGCGCCACCACGCCGACGACGAATAGCGCCACCACCTGAGGTGATCGGTACCCCTCGGTCTCGCCGAGGATCACGGCGAACGTGAGCGCGCCGAGCGCCAACGCGCCGACGACGAATCCGGGTACGTCGAGATGCGACGACTGAGGGTCGGCGCTCTCGGGCACCGCCACCGAGGCCACCACTATCACCGCGATCGTAGCCACCACGTTGAACCAGAAGATCGCCCGCCACGTGCCGAGCCCTACGAGCGCCCCGCCGATCACCGGCCCGAGCGCGAGAGCGAGGCCGGACACTGCCGCCCAAGCGCCGAGCGCGCGTGCTCGATCGTCGGACGCCGGATAGAGATGGCGGATCACTGAAAGGGTGCCCGGCTCGGAAGCCGCCGCGCCGACGCCCATGACAACACGGGCGGCGATCAATACCGCCGGGTTCGGCGCGAGCGCCCCTAGCAGCGATCCGGCGGAGAAGATCCCGAGGCCGGCAATCATCACCCGCCGTCGACCGAAGCGGTCCGAGAGAGATCCCGCGATCAGCATGAGGCTCGCGAAGGTGAGTGCATACCCGTTTACCACCCACTGAAGGTCGCTGACACCGGCGTGCAATCGGGCTTGGACGTCCGAGAGCGCCACGCTGACGATCGTCGTGTCCAGAAAGGTCAGGAAGAGCACGGCGCAGACCGCGGCGAGTGCAAGGCGACCGGATGCGCCCGACCCGTGCCGGCTCACGCTGCCCGGCCCACCGTAGCCTTGAGATAGAGCACGGCCTGCTCCTAGAGTCCAAGTATCAATCGATCGTAGGCCTGATCAAGGCCGATCCGGTCGTATCAAGGAGGTAGCACGATGAGTGTTACATCGATCGCTCTCCCAGGCAGCACGACACGGTCGCTGCAGCCAAAACTCCCGAGAAGTCGGGGCAGTGTGAAATGGCGGAGCCGACATCGAAGCGGGATGTTCCTCGCGGTGACGTCCGCCATCTTGCTCGCGTCGTTCGGATCTTCGTCAGCCAGTTCCGTTCGGACTGCCCACGCGGGCACGGCGACCACTCGGGGGAAGATCAAGGCGGACTGGATCGCATTCTTCGCCGGCTCCACGCCTGCTCGCCGGAAGATCGCGCTCCTGCAGAACGGTGCGAGCTTCGCCAGGATCATCGACGGCCAGGCGTCGTCGCCGCTGGCAAAGAGCGTCGCGGCAACCGTGTCTAAGGTGACGCTCACCTCCCCGACGCGAGCGACGGTCCGATACTCGCTGACACTCGGAGGCCAGCCAGCGCTCACCAACCAGAGCGGCGTATCCGTGCTCCAAGGAGGTACGTGGAAGGTGGGAGCGAAGAGCTTCTGCGCCCTCCTCGCGCTCGAGCAGGTGAAGGCCGCCGCCTGTCCGACCTCCTAACCTGCCCGGCAGTTCGACAGCCTGCGCGGCTGTCGTCCTAGCCGGCGAGCCAGCGCCGACGCTTGCTCCGTTCGAGGTCGCGCCACACGGCGCGCCAGCGACGGCGCAATGTCTGCTGGCGGTGATGCAGCTCGGCACTGAGCAGGCCCGCCGAGAAGCTCGCCGCAGGAGTCACGTGTAATGCTTCGCCTCGCAGCCACTGCTCGGCTGCGACAGCGTCGTGATGCTCGCCGAGAATCGTCTGGAGACGCTGGGCGGCGGCAGCTGTACGGCGTGCAGGCTTGCCGATGACCGGCGCCGCCAGCTCCGACGCGTAGCGCAGCTGCTTCGCCTTGATCCGTATCCGGTGCAGCTCACGATCGCTCGGATGGCTACGGGACTTGCGCACCGTGCGCCGCAGCGCACGCCACTGAGAGTGCACGAGCTTCGGCAACGCGCGTACAGCGGGAGTGTCCCCGCTTTGCGGTCGAGATCGAGCGCCGTGCGAACCGCCTGGGGCGTAGAGCGGAGGCCTTTCGGCCGCCGCATCGAGCCGATCGAGCACCGTCAGGTAGCGGTCGTCGTCGAGCACGTTGGCGAGCTCGCTGCACGCGACCCGTCGCTGGCTCTCCAAGTCCGACCGGAGCTCGAGCCGCCCCGCCGATCCGGCCGCGGACCCTCCACTCGCCTCGGCGAGGCGTCGGGCGAGCACATCGGTGTCGCGCACCTTGCCGAACACCTCACCGAGCCATCTCAACTGCGCTCGTGTGTGGCCCAGCCAGACAGGGTCCAGCACCGGGCGGAACGTCTTGAGGTTCGACCGGAGGCGCCTCGTGGCGACTCGCGCCTGGTGGACGTCCTCCACCGGAGGGTCCGAGGGATCGAGCCGCATGCGGTAGTCATGATCGAGCAGACGGTTGAGGCCGTCCGCGATGCTGGAGCAGACCACGTCCGCGAGCGTGGCGCCGCGCCCCACCCCAGCGGCGCCCGACGGCGATTGCGTTGCGTCGAGATCCAAGGCCTTGGCCAGCTTTGGCTCGTCGTCGAGCGCGGCCCCAGCTTTGCACAGCTCGGCAATCACCTTCTCGAGGACGGTGGCACTTGCACCGGGAGCCAGCTCCACTTCGAGCTGTCGGAAACGAACACCGTCTCCCCGACCGCTGATCACGGTCACGGTGTCGTCGTCGAGCTCCCCGTACGGCGTTCCTCCCTTGTCTTGCAGGCCGAGCCGGCGCCTCGTTGTCGCCAACTCCGCGACCTGGCGAACAGGAGCGCGACGGACGATCCCGCGCAGGATCCTCATGGCCTCTTCCGGAATGACCTCCCGGGAACCTTGCCACGAGAGTTCCGTTCGATCGAGAGTCAGCCCCTCCGTGTCGCTCGGCAGCTTCACGGTCCAGATCCCGCCGTCCGGCTGCTCACCCATTCGGTGGCGCAGGGTGATCTCGCGGCGCCAGAGCCGTAGGTCCGGCGTGTCGAAGTACGCGGTGCGCAGCTCCTGCTCGGGCAGACGCAGCGTCGCCCCGACCACTCTCCTGAGGTCGGGCAGTACGAAGGCGAAGTCCGCCCCGAGCTTTACTTCACGCTCCATGTAGCCCGTGCCGTGCGCCATTGGCGTTCACTACCCTTGCCGCTCTGGTGGCAACCAGATATTACGTCGCCTCCCGAACGACCTCTCCTCATCGGGGCGGATCTCCAAGGGGGCCGATGGCGGACGCCTCCGGCCCGAACGCCTCGACGTAGCCTCCATGCACGTCGTGCCAACGCTCGCCGACGGTGAATGACGGCGAAGCGCCGTCGAGGGACGACTCGAGCAGGTCGAGACAGGCGTGCCATCCGGCGCCATCTCGTGCCGCCTTGCCCAGCTCGTCGAACGTCTCGGTCAGCCTCAACACGCAGTTCCCGTCGCACGGCACCAGGTCGAAACGGATCGTGTCGGTCCCCCAGCGGAGCTCGAGGAGCGCCGGCGGCTCGACCGCCCGCACGCGCCCGTCGAGGGTCGGGAACCCGCCGCCCGGGTACTCGAAACGTAATGCCGCTCCAGGGCTCAGCAGGTCACACCGACGATCCGATGCGGAAACCAATTCTGCAGATGCTCCGGCTCGGTGAGCGTCTTCCAGACCGTCTCGACCGGGTCCGCCAAATCGCGGGTGAAGCGCAGCTTCCAGAGCCCGTCCTCGCTCGCCTCCAGCGCACCGTTCACCGGGTCCGATCTCCTCTCTCGCCGGCGGCAGGGATCGGCTCGGCGCTCATCCGCCCAAGGTGCGCCTCCAGCGCGTCGAGGCTCGGCGCCCACATCCGTCGATAGGGAGCGAGCCAATCGTCGATCTCGCGCAGCGGGTCGGGTCGCACCCGGTAGAGCCGACGCTGGGCATCGATCCGAGACTCGACCATGCCCGCTTCACGCAGCACCCGCAAGTGCTTGGAGACGGCGGGCTGGCTCATCTGGAGACCTTCGACGAGCTCCCCGACCGGACGCTCGCCGTCGCTCAGCAGGTCCAGGATGTGTCGGCGGCTCGGCTCGCCAAGCACTTCGAATACCATCATCATCGAGGAAACATATCTTGTTGGTTATATGCCTGTCAACGTACCTTCTCCATCGGGCAATCGAATCTCGACACGGGGCGGCGCGACTTCCCGGGACAGGGAAAGGTCATGGGGCGTGCATGACCCGCGCGCGGCTGACGGATCAGAAGGGCGCGTCGAGCCCAGGCAATGAGTCCAAGCTCGCGGCGTTGTGCGACGCCCAGTACTCGCGGATCCCTGCCCGTCCCTTGCGCTCGGCCCACGCGTCCATCACCGGTCGGTGCCCGTCGAAGTGCATCGAGGGCACGCCGTAGCCGCACGAGTCGGCGATGCGCCGCGCGTGGACCACGACAACCGATCGAGCTCCGACGTCGTTCCCGCGGGGGAACCGGACCGCGAGTTCCGCGAATCGGGGATCGTCAGCGAGGACCGCCTCGCCAGCGCCGTGAACGCGAACGATGCGCGGCGGTCCCTCGAATGCGCAGAACATGAGAACGATCCGACCGTTCTCCCGTAGATGTGCGAGCGTCTCGACGCCACTTCCAGTCTGATCCAGATAGGCGACCGTGGACGGGTCGAGGACGACGAGCTCTCCACGATTGCCTTTCGGAGAGCAGTTGACGTGCCCATCGGCCGCCAACGGCGCGGTCGAGACGAAGAACACTGACTGGGACTCGATGAAGGATCCAAGCTTGTCGTCGATCACGTCGTAGGTGCGGCCCATTACCTGAGCCTAGCGATGGGCGGACCGACGCTCTGGCGCCTTTTGGCTACCTCGCGGCCCCCGAACTCGGGCTGAGCTCCAAGCTCGACTCGTCGACAGCTTGAAAGGCGCTCGCCGGGACGGTCTTCAGCTCGTCGACGAGCGCTATCGGCCAGCGCGGATCGGCGGTTCCCTGGAAATACCAGTTGCTGCCGTTGTCAGCGAGGATCAGACCGTACTGCTGCATCGCCCTCAGGACCACCTGGGCCTTCTTCGAGTAGCGCCGGACGTCAAAGCTCGCCTTCAGGCGAAATCGTGCCCCCATGGGCGGCAACGAAGGGTCTTCACGCGCGCCCGCCTCGTGGCGAGCCGGCCAGATGTACCTCGCGTCGGTCGTCTCGGCGGTCATCCGGAGCGCGTGGGTGATCTTGCCGGACCGGACCTCGCTGTAGCTGAGCAGCCCCGGCAGGATTGGCAGCCCGGCCGCGTCCGCCGAAGTCCAACCCGCGGGCCGCAGCTTGTTCGAGCGCAGGTTCCAGATCGCGCCGGAGCCGGCCGTCGAGCCTGCGGGCGAATACCTCGCGTCGTACAGCTCGTACAGCGTGCAGGTCGCGGGGTCGACCATGATCGCGTGGCGATCGCCAGTTGCCTTCGATCCCCCTTCTACCGGTGTCGATGCGCCGAAGGGGTACGGACCGCGGTCGCTCTGATCGGCGTAGTCGAAACTGACGTGCACGAGCGGATGAAGCGGCGAGACGACGACGAAGGGGATGCCGTAGGGGGCGCCGGGATCGCCCGAGGGGCCGAAGTCGGGATGGAGAAAGGTCGTCGACGAGGACATCGAAACGAGCCAAGCCGCGCTCTGCGACGCGACCGGCAAGTCGGTGATCGCAGTGTTCCACACGTTGTTCGCCGGGAACACCGGGCAGTGCGGCGCGCCGGGCACGGTCGTATCCGAGCCTGCTTCCACACTCGGCGCGGCCGGCAGGATCGAGGTTGGCGACGAGGCAGGACTGGCGCGAGCCGTAATCGGAAGAACAGCGGCGACAGCGGCGGTCAATGGCAGGAGTCGACGGGAGATCACCGGGCGAGTAATGACGGCACGAGGGTCTCGAGCGCCCCGACGTCGATTCCACCGCCGACGGCGAGCGGCTGGATGCACACGTGGTCGGCTCCGGCTTCCAGATGGGACCGGACTTTCATCGCCACCTCGTCGGCACTGCCGTGGGCGACGAGGGCATCGACGAGGCGGTCGCTGCCCTTGCCCGCGAAATCTTCGTCGTTGTAACCAAGTCGCTCAAGGTTGCCTCGATAGTTGGGCAGGAGCAGATAGCGTTCGAGGTACGCCCGCGCGGTGATACGTGCCTGTCGCTGATCCGCCTCCAGGACGACCGCCTGCTCGGGGGCCAACAAGCTCCGCTCTCGGAGTATCGAGCGGGCGAGCGCCGTGTGCGCAGGCGGTGTCAGATAGGGGTGCGCTCCGGCGGAGCGATCCCGTGCCAGCTCGAGCATCCGCCTTCCGAGCGCCGCGAGTACCCGAGGAGGTGCGGGAGCGTCTCTCGCGTCCTCATCCCGCGCTTTGGCGGCGTCCAGCCCATCGAGAAAGTGAGTCATGGCCTCGAAGGGTCGTTCGTAGCGTCGGCCGAGATCCTCCACAACTGGCGCGTGACTCACCCCGAGACCGAGGACGAAGCGGCCCGGGAACGCTGCTTCCAAGGCCGCAGCCCGCAGCGCGAGCGCCGCGGGCTCCCAAGCCCAAATATTCGTGATGCCGGTGGCGACCATGAGCCGGGTCGTCGCCGACAGTGCGCCTTCGAGTGCGTCGAAGGCCGCCTCGTCGGGATTGCCGCCGCCCACCCAGAGCGCTCCGTAGCCCAAGCGCTCGACCAGAGCGGCGACACCGTCGAGGTGCTGCCCGCTCGCACGGGGGACCCACACGCCCACCCGTCCGAGCTTCTCGCGCCAATTCGTCCAGGCTGGCCCGTGATCGCTCACTATCTCGCCTCCGTCTAACTCCGTGCTGTCTCCTTATCGGTCTATCGGGTTCTATCGGTCTATCGCGAAGTGGCTCCCCTGCTCTCTCGGAAGACGGTGCTGGCGGTGACCACGCCGGCGGGTCCCTGTCCGGGAGCTGCCGGCGCGGCCGACGACTCGAGTGCAGCTCGAGCGTTGGAACTACGCGCCCACGGGAGGGATGCCTTGCCACGGCTGCATAACTTCCCACCGGTGCGCTCAGGACCAATCCTCATCGCCCACGACGGATCGCGTTCGGCAGAACTCGCGATGGAGGAGGCAGCAGCGTTGTTCGCCCCCCGCAAAGCGCTCATCGTGACTGTCTGGGAGCCCGGACCCGCGTTTCAGGCATTGGCGGCTCCGCCGATGCAACTGGCGCCTATCGAGATCCGGACCGCGCTGGAGCTCGGCGAGAAGATCTACGAGCGCGCCCAGGAGCTCGCCGAGCAGGTCGCCGAGCGCGCTCGCAAAGGGGGGCTCGACGCGAGTGGGCTCGCCGTCGTGGACGACCTCACGATCGGACAGACGATCTTGCGGGTCGCGAAGGAGCGAGGTGCGCCGGCGATCGTCCTCGGCGCCCACGGCCACCGAGTCGTACGCGAGATTCTGCTCGGCAGCACGACTCGTGAGGTGATGCTGCATGCCGAGTGCCCGGTCGTCGTCGTCCGCGATCGCGAGCACAAGTAGGGCTAGGCGATCTGCTTCTCCAGCACGACGAACTCGATGTCGTCGCGAAGCGGGATCCCGAAGCGCTCGTTTCCGTAGGGGAAGGGCTCGGTTTCGCCTGTCGGCTCGTAGCCCCGTCGCCGGTACCAATCGATGAGCTCCTGCCGTTGGCGGATCACCGTCATCCTCATGGACCGCGCACCCCATTTGGCCCGCGCGGTCCTCTCCGCTTCGGTGATAACGGCGCCGCCGAGGCCGTTGCCCTGCAGTCGCGGGCTGATCGCGAACATCCCGAAGTACGCGCCTTCGGCCTCGCGGCGCACGAGCTGACAGCAACCGACGATGGAGCCCTCCGCCAGGGCGAGGAGCAGCAGGCTGCTCGGGTCGTCGATCACCGCCCGCACGGCCGCCCCGTCGGTGCGCTGGCCCTCGAGAAGATGGGCCTCGCTCGTCCATCCCTGCCGGCTCGACTCGCCTCGGTAAGCGGACTGGACAAGGCCGACCACATCCTCGACGTCCCCGGGGCCGGCTTCCCGGAAGACGAGGGGGGCCTCTCCTGCGCTCTCATTCACGGCGACGGACGGTAGCGGATCAAGTAGGTGGCGCGGAGCTGGCAGGTGAGTCGAATCGAGCGCTGTTCCCGCAGCTCACCGGCAATGGCGGCACCGTCGCGGCCGAGGCCGTCGGGCCTAGGATCTTTCCGAGACAGCCTCGCCCATCGCGGTCTACGGTGGACAGAGCCACGGTACTTGCGGTTCCCGAAAGCAACGATGGGAGCGGACGATGACGACGCGAGACACACCATTCGCCGCCGGAACGCCCTGCTGGGTCGATCTGCTCAGCTCCGACGTCGGCAAGTCGAAGGCCTTCTATAGCGAGCTGTTCGATTGGACCTCGCAGGACGCGGGCGAGGAGTTCGGGGGGTACGTCACTTTCTTCTCTGACGGCCACCCTGTAGCCGGCATGTCCGGGATGTCGCCCGGGCTCGAGAGCCGTAGTGCGGACAACTGGAACACCTACATCTCGACGTCCGACATCGACGCTTCGACGGAGGCTGCGGTCGAGGCGGGCGGTCAAGTCGTGTCGCCGCCGATGCAGGTAGGGGACCTCGGATCGATGGCCATCCTGTCGGATCCCGCCGGCGCAATGATCGGTTTCTGGCAGCCAGGCAGGCACGTCGGATTCGGGAAATATAACGAGCCAGGCTCGGTCACCTGGGACGAGCACCACAGCAAGGACTTCGCTGCCTCGGTCGCCTTCTACGAGAGCGTGTTCGGCTGGAACATCCATCGCACCTCCGACACGGACGAGTTCCGCTACTTCGAGGGCCAGGTCGACGGACAGACGGTCGCAGGGCTCATGGACTCCGCCTCGTTCCTACCGGCCGAGGTCCCCTCGCACTGGGCGGTGTACTTCAGCGTCTCCGATGCGGACGCAGCCGTAGCGAACGCGGTCAAGCTCGGTGCCACGGTACTTCGCGCCGCGGAGGACACGCCCTTCGGCCGGATGGCGGACCTGAGGGACGCCACCGGAGCAGGGTTCAAGCTCCACTCGGCCAATCTCGCAGGCGGTTCGTAGCTCGATGCGAAGCTCGCTTGTCAGTTCGCGTAGTAGTTCCCGGACCAGCTGCACGCGGGAACAGTCGCTCCGCCCGCCGAGCCGAGATAAGCAGCCACATTGTCGAATAGGTTCACCTTGACGCTCCCGTCGGGCGAGTCGATGAACATTGGCTCGTGCGAGACCACAGCGGGGCTTCCGGGGCTGCCTTGTGCCGCGACTCCGATCGGAAGGGATCCGGCCGATACGTTGAAGTCGCCGTGGCCGGGATAGCCAATGACGTCGTATGCCGCGTGGTCCTGGCTCGTGGAGAACAGGGTCTCGGCGACTACGGTCGTGCCGGAAGACGTGTAGCAAGCGCCCGTGATCGTGAACGGCCCGATGGTCGCCAACGTGACCGTCGCCGGCGTGGTGCTCGTGGAGCCCGGGACAGCGATCGACGCAGAATAGCTCGAGATTCCCGCCGAACCCGCGGCTCCCTGGGGCCCCTGAGGGCCCTGAGACCCAGCGGGTCCCTGCGGTCCGGGCGACCCGTTGTGCCCTGCGGGTCCTGTGGCGCCCGTCGTGCCGCGTGGGCCCGCGGGTCCTCGTGCGCCCCTGACCGTCGTCAGCGCCAGGGAGACCCGGGCGAGACCGGCACCACATGTCCCGTTCTGCGCGAGGACGAGCGAGCCGGCACCGTTCACGCAAGCAACAGCGTGGGTCGGCTTTCGGATGCTCGAGATGCCCGCTGCCGCGACTCCGCCGCCGAGGGCGAGCAGTGCGACGGCTACCGCGAAAACGCTCAGGGGTCGTGCGAGTCCTCGCATCGTTCGGCTCCAGTCCGGTGTATTGCGAACCCAAGAACGCTACGCGAACGCTTGTTGCAGCGCTAGTGCATCCACACATTTAGTCCTATGAATGTTGTGAACTGGTCCACATCGCTGACCCCGGGGGGTCGAGAATGTGGACCGCGGAGCCGCTTGCACTGACCGCCGAAGGGCGCACTGAGCTCCAACGCCGGATGAGCGAAGGTGACCAAGGCGTGGCTCGCCGCACATCCACGCTTCGTCGTCCAGCACACCCCCGCGCACGCGAGCTGGCTCAACCAGGTGGAGTGTCTCTTCTCGATCCTCACCCGCAAGCTGCTCCGACGCGGCGAGTTCTCCTCACGCGAGGACCTCGTTGAAAAGATGCTCGCCCTCGTCGAGCACCACAGCGAGGGCGCCAAGCCCTTCAAGTGGGTCTACGACGCGAAGGTCGCGGCGTGACCCACGTGCGCGGCGCCACTAAGACTAAGGACGCCGGCGGCCCTCGACCAGGGTGGCGATGTCCTCGGGGGCCAGCTTGGGTTTGCGATCGGGCCAGGTCAGGCCGTTGGACTCCTGCTCGGTGTCACTGAGTTGGGTGTAACAGAACCCGGCCAGGCCCTCGCAGCGCTCCAAGGCACCGAAGAGGTCGCCGAGGCGCTCCAAGAGGTCCTTCGGATCGCCGACGTCGCTGTAGCCGTGCCAAGCGTCATCGGCGGTGGCCGAGAGCGCCACCCCACCGAACTCGCTCAGCACCACGGGCAGACCGTGCGCGTCAGCGGAAGCAAGCACGAGCGCCCTCACCGACGGCCACGCGCCCTCGAGCGTGGCGCGCCGGGCGGCGGCGTCGCCGTAGCGACGGACCAGCGAGTCGCCGTCCGGCGAGTAGTCGTGAATCGTCAGCAGGTCGCTGTTCACGTGCTCCCAGCCGTCGTTCGAGACGACGAGCCGGGTGGGATCGAACGCTCGCGTCAGGTCAGCGAGCCCACCGACGAGGGCCGCCTGCTCTGGCCGGCTGGCCATCGCGGGAACCCCCCAGCTCTCGTTGAAGGGCACCCAGACGACGATGCAGGGGTGACTGCGGTCGCGCGCGAGCGCCTCGATCCACTCCTGCACCAGCCGGTGAATGGCGCTGGCGGAGAAGGCGCCGGCGCTCGGCATCTCCTCCCAGACCAGTAACCCGAGCCGATCGCACCAGTACAAGAAAAGGGGGTCTTCCAGCTTCTGATGGATGCGCGCCCCGTTGAAGCCGAGCGACTTGATGAGCTCGACCTCCTCGCGCAGTGCCTCGCGGGTGGGCGACGCAAGTCGAGTGTCCGGCCAGTAACCTTGGGCGAGCACGAGGCGCATCACGTACGGGCTGCGGTTGAGGAGGAATTGGCCGTCGGCGACAGCCACGCTGCGCACGCCCAGATAGGAAAGCGCCGAGTCCACCACCGCTCCCGCCGCGTCGAGCAGCGTGATCTCGGCGCCGATCAGACGGGGGTGCTCAGGAGACCACTCGAGGTTCTCCCACTCCCAGGCGTTCTCGAGCACAGCCAATGGGATCGCGGCGCGCGTCTCGGTGCCGACGAGGCGCTGGGACTGCTCGCCGACAAGCACGCCGTCGGCGGACAGCCGGAGCCGCACGCTCCCCTCGATCTGCCGACTCAGCCGCACCGACCAGTCCACCCGGCCCTGCGCCGCGTCACAGACGAAGTCGGCGGCAAGAAGGTGGGCGCTCGGCACGACCTCGATCCACACCGGCTGCCAGATCCCGGTCGTGCGGCCGTACCAGACGCTGTGGGGGTCCCGGCGCCAGTCCTGCTTGCCACGAGGCAGCTCGACAGCGTCCGGTCGGTCCTCGGCGCGAACGACGATGGAGGCGTCGCCGGTGCTGTCGGCCGGCAGGACGAAGGAGAACGGAGTGTGACCGCCGAAGTGCTCGCCGAGCAACTGGCCGTCCACCCAGACGGTCGCCGCGTAATCGACGGCGCCGAAGTGCACCACGACGCGCTCGTCTGAGCGGTGCGTCGGCAGCGCGACGGCACGGCGATACCACACGACGGGGTGAAAGCCCTCAGCGCCGATGCCCGAGCGGTCGGACTCGAAGGGATAGGGCACGCTGATGGTCTCGCCATAGACGTCGGCCGATGGCCGATGCCACCCGGCGTCGCGCCCGAGGTCCTCGTCGTCGAAGGCGAACTCCCACGCCCCGCTGAGATCGACCCAACGATCACGCACCAGGCGCGGCCGCGGGTAACCGGCCTCGACCTCGGCGTGAAGCGCGGCCAGAAAGTCCGTCGCGGCTTCCTCACCGACCCGAGACGGTGACGTCATGGGGTGGTCCTTCCTCATCTTCGTGGCGCCGAGCGATCGCCGTCGCCGTCAACCGACGCGGCGGGCCACGAGGTGTGGCCGCTCACCGGATCCCCGAGGTGGCGATGCTCTCGACGAAACGACGTTGGATCAACAAGAAGGCGATCACCATCGGCGCGATCGCCATCGTCGCGCCGGCCATCACGAGGCCGTACTCGATGACGTGCTGGCCGGTGAACAGCGCAAGGCCCGAGGCGAGGGTGTACATCGAACTGTTGGACGAAATGATCAGCGGCCATAACAGGTCGTTCCAGTTGTACATGAAGTGAAAGAGCCCCAGGGTGAGCACGGCGGGAGCGGCGAGACGGAGCATCACGCTGCGGTAGATCCGCAGATCACCTGCGCCATCGACTCGCGCGGCGTCCTCGAGCTCATTCGGGATGGAGAGGAAGAACTGGCGCAGGAAGAAGATGCCGAAGGCATTGGTGGCCCGCGGGAGGATCAATCCTTGGTAGGTGTTGATCCAATGGAAGTTCGTCAGCTCGATGAACAGCGGGATGAGGTTCACCTGGAACGGCAGCATCAGCGTGATCAGCACGAGCACGAACACGACGTTCTTGCCCGGAAAGTCGAGGCGGGCGAGCGCATAGGCCGTGAGCGAGTCGAATGTCAGCGACAGGACCGTCGCCCCGCCGGCAAAGATCGTCGAGTTCAACAGCAAGCGAGGCATGTCGATCGCGGACCAAGCCCCTGAGTAGTTCGACAGGATGAGCTTGGAGGAGAACAGGCTCGGATGCGACGTGACGATGGCGCCCTCCGGCTTGAATGAGGTAGCGATCATCCAGATCAGCGGCAGCACGATCACGAGTGAGGCCACGGTGGCCATGACCACCGCCCAGGCGGTGCCAAAGCGCGAAGGGGCGTCTCTCCGCTTGGTCGACGACGGCTGCCGGGCCAGCCGACCGCGGCTCGTCGATTCGCTGAGCGTCACTGCCATCAGTACTTCACCGTCCGGCGGGAGAAGAAGCGAAGCTGGAAGAGACTCAAGATCAGCACCAGGGCCATCAGCACGTAGGCGATCGCCGAGGCGTAGCCCATCTGGAAGTTCTGGAAGCCCTGGCGGTAGACCAGCGTCACCAGCGTCTCGGTCGAGAACGCCGGTCCGCCCTGGGTCATGACGTAGATCTGGTCGAAGGCCTGCAAGCTGGCGATCAGCGAGATCACGGTGACGAACATCGTGGTGTTCGACAACAGCGGGATCGTGACGTTGACGAAGCGCCGCCATCGCGTCGCCCCGTCGATCGATGCCGCTTCGTAGAGCTCCTTCGGGATGGTCTGCAGACCGGCTATGAAGATGACCATGTAGAAGCCGACGTTCTTCCAGATCCCGACCAAGATCACCGCGGGCATGGCGAACGAGACGCTGTCGAGCCAGTCGGGGACGTTGATCCCGATCTGGGCCAGCCAGTAGGTGATGAAGCCGATCGAGGGGGTGAACATGAAACGGAAGGCGATCGCCGAGACGGCGAAGGAGACCACCGCGGGAAGGAAGATGGCCGCCCGGAAGATGCCCCGCCCCGGAAGGCCCTTGCGGTTCAAGAGCAAGGCCAGCGCCAGGGCGAGGATCACCGACACGGGGGTCACCACCCCGGCGTAGTAGAGCGTGTTGACCAGATCCCGCCAGAACTGCGGGTCGTGGATCAGGTTGCGGTAGTTGAGCAGACCGATGAAGCGCGAGCCTCCGAAGAACGAGTAGTTCGTCAGCGACAACCACCCGGCTCGAATCAGTGGGTAGAACATGAAGACCCCGAGCACGGCGAGGCTCGGCAGCATGAACAGGTACGCCGTCAGGGTGCGCCGGCGTCGCATGCGCGTCGACCACGGGTACCAGAGTCTCGAACGCAGCTTTTGCCTCGCCATCGTTGCTAGCGCCTCCGCGTCGCGGCGGTGGTCCGAGGCGGGACGGGGAATGCTCTCCCCCGTCGCCGCCCCGGGTGACACCGCGTCATCTGTGATTGAGCCTGCTACTTGGAGGCGAGGTAGGTGTTGATCTGCTGGTTCGCGGTGGCCAGCGTGGACTTCACCGATGCGCCATCGAGGATCTTCTCGATCGCCGGAGTCCAGGTGTCGGTGTCGATGTTCGTGAACTGCGAGCCGAGCTGATACGGCACGGCGTCATGACCGGCGGCCTCGAAGAGTGCGACATCGGGGTTCGCCTTCAGCTCGGTTGCCGTGACGTCGGTGCGGGTGGGCACGAAGCCCGTCTTCACGGCGTAGGTGATCTGGGTCGCCTTGGAGTTCCAGTAGTTGAAGAAGGTCTCCGCAGCGGCGATCTTCGCAGGGCTGTCCTTTGCGTTGATCGACATCGACGTGACGTCAGTCAACGTCAAGGTGCGCGCTGGCCCGGATGGCACCGGAGCGAGGCCGTAGTTGACCTTCGCCTGGGTGTAGCCGGTGGTCGCCCACGGCCCGTTGATCTCCATCGCCGCCTTCTGGGCCTGGAAGAGGCTGTCAGCGTCCGCACCGGAGATGTTCTTCGGCGCGATGCCGTTCTTGATGATGAGGTTCGACCACTGCTGAACGGCGCTCACCGACTGCGCCGAGGAGAGCATGCCCTTGCTGATGGAGGAGTTGACGATGCCGCCACCGTTCTCCCACAAAAGGATCGGCCACATCGGGACGGTGTTGTTGTCGGCCAACGCGATGCCGTACTGCGGGGACTTGCCCCCGTGCGACAGCTTCACAGCATCGGCCATCCACTGTGGCCAATTCTTCGGGGGCGCGGCGATATGCGCATTGGCGAACAGCGTCTTGTTCCAGTACATCATCAGCGGCGCGTAGTTGACGGCCACTCCGTACTGGGTGCCGTTCACCTTCGTCGCCGACACGGCTCCCGGGGCGAGCACCGCGGTGTTCGGGCTCTTTTGGAAGTACGAGTTGAGCGACACGAAGACACCCTTGTTCGCGTACTGCGGCAGCTGCTGGGTGTCCATCGCCACGAAGTCGGGGCCGCTGCCCGAAGCGAGCGCCGGGAGCAACTTCGTGTAGAAGGTGTCCCACGGCATGATCGACATGTTGATCGTGATGTTCGGGTGCGTCTTGTTGAACTGGCTCACGAGCGCCTTCACCGTCGGACCGTCCGGCCCGGTGAAACCGTTCCAGTAGGTCAAGGTGATGTGGCCGCTGCTCGCGGCCTTGGGAGACGCGCTCGCGAGTCCCCCCACCGTCGCTGCACCAGCGGCGCCGGCCAGCAAAGCAGCCGACGCGCGAAGCGTCCTTCTCGTTCGAACCTGCATCGCTCAGTTCCTCCCCATCGCTTGTTGATTCTTGGCACTGATCGGTCGTATGGACTCCGCTAGTTCGCCGCGGCGTCCTTGAACTCGCACTTCCCCGGTCCCCCCCTGTTTCTCTGTCATTTCCAGCAAAGTTGGCCGCCTTCCGATGCGGCGCCGTGGCGGGCGTCAGCCGACGGCGATCGACAGCACCGTATGAGAATGGGCGGGGAAGCACTCGCTTACCCCGTTCTTGAAGCCCTCCAGCACCTCGGTGGACACGTTGACGTCGTCCGGATGGTCGAAGGTGTTGGTGGCTCGCCAGTCGCGGGCGTGGACTCGTTCGAAGCGAGCACCTTGGACATCGAGGCCGGGCGCCAGCTCGATGGCCGCCGTCACGTCGTCCTCGGGCGACCGGTTGACGACACTCAACATGATGGTCCGCCCGTCAGAAGAGCGCGAGGCGACGACGTCGAGAACCGGGAATGGCCCGAGATCCTGGACGCGATGCGCTTGCGGATTGTCGAGGATCTCGTCGAGGTCGTGCGACGGGCAGCTGACCGCCACGTCGACGGCCTCGCCTTCGAGGTGATCGGCGAAGATCCGCAACGGGTGGTAGATCGACTGCAGGACCATCGCAGTCGGGCTCGTCATGATCGGCGCGAGCACGTTGACGAGCTGGGCGAGGTTCGCCATCTTGACGACGTCGGCGCGTCGCACGAAGGCGTGCAGATACGTCGCCACCGCCAGGGCGTCGGCGAGCGTGTAGGTCTCCTCGTGCTCCGCAGGGGCATGGCGTGCGGCGACGCGGACGTTCCACTCGTCGTAGGCGACGTGGATCGGGTGGGCGAGACGCTGGTTGTAGCGCGCCTTTTCGATGAGGGCGGCGGTGATGCGCACGGCCCGCTCGGCCTGGTGCGGGGCGAGGACGTCGGACCAGTAGTCCTCGCTGCCGGTGTAGATGTGCAGGCTGTACCAGCGGATGAACTCCGCCAGCCCGTCGACGACGACCTCGTCCCAGTCCGACCAGCCGGTGTCCCCGCAGGCGACGAGCTCGACGTCGGGATCGGTCCACGTCAGCACCTTGGCCCACTCTCGGGCGGTCCGGACGTACTCCTTGGCATCCTTGTGGCCGATCTGCCAGTCGCCGTAGACCTCGTTGCCGAGGCCCCAGTAGCGCACCCCGTACGGCGCATCGCGTCCGTTCGCGCGCCGCCGGTCGGCCGCCGCGCTGCGGCCGGCGAAGTTGCAGTACTCGAGCCACTCTCGGGCTTCGTCGAGGGTGCCGGTACCCATGTTCAAGCAGAGATACGGCTCGGCGCCGACGAGCTCGCAGTAGCGCATGAACTCGTCCGTGCCGAAGCGATTGGATTCCTCGACCCGCCAGGCGGCGTCAAAGCGCGTCGGGCGGCCCGAGACCGGCCCGATGCCGTCGGTGAAGTGATAACCGGAGACGAAGTTGCCACCGGGCCAGCGCAACACGGGTGGCTTGAGCGCACGGACAGCTTCGATCACGTCGGTGCGAAAGCCCTCGTTGTCGGAGAGCGGCGACTGTTCGTCGAAGACGCCGCCGTAGACGCAGCGCCCCATGTGCTCGAGGAAGCCTCCGAGGATGCGCCGGTCAATGGCTCCGATGACGCGGTCGCTGTTGACCACGATACGATTCAAAACGTTCCCCCCAAAGACGTTTGCAGCTGGAACTTCACTTGCGTTCCTAGCATGCCACGTTGCATGCCACGTTGCAATGCTGGCTTCACCTACACTGTGCGAGCACGGCGGCGGCGAACGACGGAGAAGCAGATGCACGTGACGATGCGCGACGTGGCCCTGCGAGCGGGGGTCTCACCGCGGACCGTGTCGAACGTCGTCAACGACTTCGCGCTGGTGGCTCCCGAGACTCGGGCCCGGGTGCGCCAAGCCATCGACGAGCTCGGCTATCGCCCCAACCCGATGGCCAAGAGCCTGCGCAGCGGTCGCTCCGGCTTCATCATGCTGGCGTTGCCAGAGCTTTCCATCTCCTATTTCGCCGAGCTCTCGTCGCTCGTCATCGCTGAGGCCCGGCGCTGCTCCTACACGGTCATCATCGAGCAGACCGACGGCGATCCCGAGCGCGAGCGGCAGCTCATCGAGCGCGATGCCCGCAACCCCTTCATCGAAGGTCTGCTCTTCAGCCCACTCGCCCTGAACGCCGAGCAGTTGCGCGCGAGCTCAGCGGACGTGCCGATCGTCCTTTTGGGAGAACACGGTGCGGTCGGCACCCACGATCACGTCGGCATCGACAACGTCAGCGCGGCACGAGCCGCCGTCGAGCACCTCATCGAGCTCGGGCGGCAACGGATCGCCGCAATCGGCCACCAGGACGCGGCTAGCAACGAGACGTCGCAGTACCGCAGCCAGGGCTATCGCCAGGCGCTCGAGGCGGCCGGCCGGCCGGTGGAGCCAGACCTGCTCGCCAGCGCCCCGTCGTACCACCGAGACGACGGCGCCAGCGCGATGGCTCGGCTCCTCGATCTCGCCGATCCCCCCGACGCGGTGTTCTGCTACAACGACCTTCTCGCCATCGGGGCCATGCGGACCCTTGCCGAACGAGGATGCTCGGTTCCCGACGACGTCGCCGTGATCGGCTTCGACGACAGCGAGGAGGGACGCTACCGCTCGCCCTCCTTGTCGACCATCGCTCCCGACAAGAGAGCGATTGCCGCAGCCGCCATGGCCCGTCTCGTCAGCCGGATGAACGGCGACGAGTCGCCGCCGATGAGCCAGGCTGCGCCCTTCTGCCTCGAGACGCGAGAGAGCACGCTCGGCGTGGCCAGAAGGGCTCCTCTGTCCGGCCCTTCTTGAATTTCGAGGCAGCTTTCACGCGGCGCGTTCGAGGTGTGCCCGACGACCGACGTGAAGCAGCTGATCCCGATAATCGAACAGATGGACACCGAGCTCGCCCTCGCGGGGAATCGAAGGTCGTCGGAGAGTCCTGCTCGCCTACGCCGGCTACTGCTCAGCCGACACTCTCGGCATTCTCGTCGAACAAGAGATCGACGCGCTCGTCGCGGCGGGACGGCTCCGCCGAGGTGAGCAGGTCCCCGCCGCAGCGAGAGGACATCCCGAAGGACGCGACGGCGAAACAGAAGATGGCGAGACGTCTGCGGACCAAGACGGGCAAGGCCGACTGCGCCCGGCGCAAGCCGATCGTGGAACCGGCCTTCGGCCAGACGAGGGTCCAACGGCACGCCGGACATCTCCGCCTGCGCCGCCTCGCCGGAGCGCAGGGCGAGTGGACGCTCCACCTCGTCTGCCACAACCTGCGCAAGCTCGCCAACGCGGGTGGATCGGCCGCAATCGCGACTGTGTGTGGCCCCGGGCACCCTCGCGTGTTTACTTTTGGACGTCTCGGGACGCTTCACGAGATCAAGAAGCCCCGCCCTTGGTCAGGTGTTGCTCTCTCGCCTCGTCAACCACGCCCCGTCGAGCTTCGGAGCTGGGCCGTTTCCGGTTCTGGCGCACGCACCTACAGGCGAGACGCGTGCGGCGGGTTGTCGTCTGGGCGTGCAGGCAACCTGCTCAGCGCGGCTCGCAGATGACGAGCGGGATGTCGCGGGCCGTCCGGTGCTGGTAGCGGCCGTAGCCGTCATATGCAGCCACCACTAGCGGCCACAGCTCGGTTTTCTCGTCGTCTGACGCTCGGCGGGCAGACATGGGTCTTCGCCGGCCGGCCATGGTCAGCTCGATCTGAGGACATGCGACCAGGTTGCGGTACCAGTCGGGGTCGCGGTCGTCGCCGCCCTTCGAGGCCACCAGCACGACCCGGTCACCATCGACAATGGGCGCAGTGAGCATGGTCGAGCGGGGCTGGCCCGACCTGCGTCCGACGGTGTGCAACTCGACGACGGGCATCCCGAACGCCGAGCCCAGCACGCGGCCGGAGCTCACGCGAAGGATCGCCCGGTGGGCGTTGCTCATAGCGCTGAAACCGATGTCCGCGACAGACTGGCGGAGGCCCACGCCAGGACTTTAGCCAGCCGGAGGCGGTATACAGGTGGGGTGACCGACACCGACTGGTTCCTTCGCGCGCCGGAGCGCGGGAACGAAGCGACTGTCATCGACAGCCGCCATCCCTCCGGAGAAGCGTGGACGTCGGGGAACGAAGTCCGTCCGCTCGTGCACGGCGCCACGTACTTCGCGGCACTTACCGAGGCGGTTCGCGCGATGCGCGCCGGCGACCTGCTCATGTTCACCGACTGGCGCGGAGATCCCGACGAACGCCTCGTCGGTGACGGCACACAGGTCGGAACCCTCTTGTGCCACGCGGCTGCGACCGGAGTCTTGGTCCGTGGGCTCGTATGGCGGTCCCATCTCGACCGCCTGCAGTTCTCCGAGCAGCAGAACCGCCACCTCGGCGAGGAGATCAACGCCCAAGGAGGCATCTGCCTACTCGACATGCGGGTCCGGCCGGGCGGCTCGCATCATCAGAAGTTCGTCGTGCTCCGCCATCCTGGCCGGCCGGAGCTGGACTGTGCCTTCGTAGGCGGGATCGACCTGTGCCACAGTCGCCGCGACGATGCCACGCACGCCGGCGACATGCAGAGCCAGCCAATGGCGGCCGTCTACGGCGCGAGGCCACCCTGGCACGATATCCAGCTCCATTTGCGTGGGCCGGTCGTCGGCGACGTCGAGACCGTCTTCCGGGAGCGGTGGGACGATCCCGCTCCCCTGTCCCGCAACCCCTTGCGCCTCATCCGTGACCACCTGCAGCGACTCGACCCGAGGAAGCGGACACTCCCCCAGCAGCTTCCCGATCCCGCCCCGTGTGGCACTCACGCCGTGCAGCTGCTGCGCACCTACCCGGTCCGACGACCGGGCTACCCCTTCGCTCCCCAGGGGGAACGAAGCGTGGCACGCGGCATCAGCAAAGCACTACGGCGGGCCCGACGACTCATCTACCTCGAGGACCAGTACCTGTGGTCGCGTGACGTCGCCACCGGGTTCTGCGGGGCGCTCGAAGCACAGCCCGAACTGCTCCTGATAGCCGTGCTGCCCTCCTATCCCGACCATGAGGGTCGTTTCTCCACCGCGCCAAACCTTGTCGGTCGCTACGAGGCCGTAACGATGCTCCGCCAGGCCGGCGGCGACCGTGTCGCGATATACGGCTTGGAGAACCGCGAAGGTACGCCAATCTACGTCCATGCCAAGGTCTGCATCGTCGACGACCGGTGGGCCGGGGTCGGCTCGGACAACATCAATCGACGGTCCTGGACCCACGATTCGGAGCTGTCCTGCGCCGTCGTCGACGAGCCTGTCTCCACCTCGGAGCACCCAGCCGTCCGCTCGTACGCCCTTGATCTGCGGCTCGCGCTCACCCGAGAACACCTTGAGCGGACCGATGGCGAGGACGAGAACCTCGAGGATCCTCGTAACGCATTCGCCTGCTTCGCCGCGGTGGCCGGCGGACTCGACGCCTGGCACGCGGGCGGCAAGCAAGGCGACCGTCCCCCGGGACGCCTTCGCGCTTATCCGACACCGACGCTGTCGCGCTTCGCGCGCGGTTGGTCGACGCCTCTCTATCGCGCGGTATTCGACCCGGACGGCCGGCCGAGGTCCCTGCGCGCCGACGGCCAATTCTGAATAGGTGAGCTTCGTCGACTGACCCCTCTCCTGGTTGGCGCCGGCCCTTGTCGAGCGGGCGGTGTTCCTACCAGGGCGTCGCGACTCGTGAGGGCCACGTAGCGGCTGTTCAGCGGCGCGGCGCGCTCTCGAGCCACGCGACCAGCAGGGCACCCGCGCCACTTGCGAGGAGCCTGCAGAGCGCAGAGAGGCCGATCACATCGAGCTCTACTCTTGGCCGTGGTCTCACCACCAAGCAGGATGGGCGGCTCTCTGCACAGCCGCCCACCACCGCCGGCGGCGTAGGCGTCGGGGGGGAGGTGAGGCGAGACCATGTGTGCGGCAAACTCGCGGGATGCACGCGTGCGTCCTGTCGATCGAGATTCACATCCCCGAGAGCGGATCGCTGAAGGCGAAGCGTATGGTCATACGTCACCTTCTAGATGGAGCGCGGTCGCGTTTCCACGTGGCAGCGGCCGAAGTGGAGTTCCAGGATCAGTGGCAGCACACGCGGCTCGGCTTCGCGGCAGTCTCGGGCCAGCCGACACAGGTGACCGAGGTGCTCGACAAAGTCGAGCGGTTCGTGTGGTCGCATCCCGAGATCGCGGTGCTGTCGAGCGAGCGCCAATGGTTGGAGACCGACGGCTGACGGATCGCGTCGCCCCCATTCCGGTAGTGCCGACGGCGCCAACGGCATCGGCGGGAGAGCGGCGCTAGGCGGTCATCTCGTCCAAGGCATCGAGGGCGGCGTCGTCGAGAAGGAGCTCGGGCGCAGCCAGGTTCTCCTCGAGATGCGACAGCGACGACGTCCCCGGGATGAGCAGCACTTTGGGTGCTTGTGCCAACAGCCACGCCAGCGCGACCTGCGCCGGGGTGGCCTGCAGCCGCGTGGCCGTCTCCAGGACCGCTGGGGCGAGCAGCACGGTATTGTCGGTAGCGAAGGCCGAGCCGAGCGGGAAGAACGGCACAAAGGGCACACCGTCGGCACGGCAAGCGTCGAACAGCGGTTGGTCATCGCGGCTCGCCAGGTTATAGGCGTTCTGGACGCAGGCCACCTCGATCTCCGAGCGAGCAGTCTCGTAGTCCTCAAGAGTCACGTTGCTGAGGCCGATGGCGCCCACCAACCCCTCTTCGCGAAGGGCCTTCATGGTGTCGAGCTGGTCCGCGAACGGCACGTCAGTTTCCGGATGGTGGCGCAGGTTCACGACGGCGATCTGGTCGAGCCCCAAACTCTGAAGGTTGGCTTCAACCCCGGCACGCAGGTCCTCCGGTCGCTGTGCCGGCAGCCAGGCGCCACGTAGGTCGCGCGCCGCGCCGACTTTGGATACCAGCACCAGCTCCTCCGGATAGGGAAAGAGCGCCTCGCGGATCAGTTCGTTGGCCACGTCCGGGCCGTAGAACTGGGCCGTGTCGATGTGGTCGACACCGGCTTCGACAGCACGGCGCAGCACCGCCAGGGCCTGGTCGCGGTCCGCGGGTGGTCCAAACACCCCTGAGCCGGGAAGCTGCATCGCTCCGAACCCGACCCGGTGTACTGGACGGACGCCAAGCAAGACGGAGTCGTTGGGCATAGCCCCATCCTTACCGACAAGCGGCTCACCTCGCGAGCGGAAATCGATCTTCGAGACGACAACCTCGGTTGCATCTGCTCAGGGAAGCGGAGGCAGAGACGCCATCACTTCATCCCGGTCGTGGCGATGTTCTCGACGAAGCGTCGCTGAACGAGCAGGATGCGGATGCTCGGTCAGCGGGGCTTCGTGTGCCCGACGACGTCGCCGTGATATCGAGGAGGGTCGATTCGGCCCGGTAACGCTGACGACCATCTCCCCGAACAACCGACAGATTGCAACTGACGCCGTAGGTCGGCTCGTCCGGCGCCTCAGCGGTGACGACGGACCGGCCGTGACGTTGCAGGCCGAGTTTCGACTCACGGTGCGCGAGAGCACGCTCGGGCGCAGCGGGCGAGCAGTCGCCTGGTCGATGACAGCCCTCGCAATCGAGTAGGGCTGAGCGCGACCTCGGGTTGCGCCGTCGGATTCAACGTCGACCGACGACCGACGTGCGATAGCGCCGGGGCTGGCCTGGTATAGGTGGGAGTCATGGGATCCGATCGACGGCGCCGAGCTCGGAGGAGGAGCCGAGGATTGCAGCTACGTGTCCTCGGAATCGCATTCGTCTCCGCCGGGGTCGTAGTCCTCGGTTTCATTCCCTTTGCCCTCTTCGCCACGCAGGTCGCAGCTGTGCACGCGCAAGATCTTCTGACTGAAGCGTTGCCGCGCATTGCGACGCAACCCGCTACATCTCAATCACCAAGGAGGACCGATCCAACGCATGGCCTAGCTCCGGTTCGCCTCGCCGGGCGACCGCGCGTGCGATGGCCGATCGCAGTTCCACTCGGCACCGCACTCGCCCGCCTCTCGATCCCCGCCGCTGGGGTGAGGAATGACGTTGTCGTGGAGGGCGATGATGAGCTGCGCCTTCAGGAGGGACCTGGGCACTACCCGTCGACGCCGTTGCCCGGCGATTCCGGAAACGTCGCCATCGCGGGGCATCGGACGACTTGGCTTCGGCCGTTCTACGACCTTCAGGCGGTGAAACCGGGTGATCAGGTGGCGCTGCAAGTGGGTTCGCTCGTCTACGAGTACCGCGCGACGTCGGTATTCGTCGTCGCGCCGAATGACGTGAGCGTCGTCAGACCGCTTCGTGGCTGGTGGCTCACGCTCACGACGTGCAACCCGCGCTACTCCGCCGCACAGCGACTCGTCGTGCGAGCCGAGCTCGAAGACGTCGAGAGCGTCGCCGCACGCCCCGCAACCGACACCGGCTCGCCACACGCGGCGCCGGTCATCGAGGTGCGCGTCCCACCGCCTGTGCGGGTATTCCATGCGACGCCATGGCCCGTGCTCGTCGTCTGGCTCGTGTTGGCCGGGGTCATCGCCTCTGCCGCATTCGCGTTGGTCCGACGGACGAGGTTCGCCTGGATGATGCTCATCCCCGCGGCCGCCTGCTGCTTCGAGGCGTATGGTGCCGCCGTCCAGCTGCTTCCTGCGAGCTGGTAGCTGAGCCAAGGGAGGGTGCCCCTCGCCGCGCCAATGCGGCGCTACGTGAGCGGAGCGGACGCCACCTACGTCTCGAAGGTCGCAACGCGGGACCGTCTCCCGCCGCGCGCGTCCAGGTCACTGACCGCCTGCCAGCAGGCCTCACCGCCGCCGGAGCGAGTGGTGCGCTGTGGCGCTGTCAGATGAGCGGCGCGAAGACCGTCATCACCTGCGATCGGGCGTCGCTCGGCGTGCACAAGACGAGTGAGATCGTCCTCAGCACCTACGTCGACGCACGCTCGGGCGCGTCCATCGTCCACCAGGCAACCGCCACCACGGCGACTGAGACGACGGCGCCCGGACAGCAAACTGCTTCGAGCGGTGCGGCGACCGTCCTCGCGCGCCCGGCGGCCTCGAGCGCTTCCACGAGCCAGAACGCCTCCCCGACGCTTGCCCTCACGGGCCTCGACCTCGTGCCCATCTCGATCGGCGGGCCGCTCCTCGTCATCGTCGGCACGTCGCTCGTACTCGGGACGCGCCGACGACGAGCAGGGAGCTGAGTCGCCGCACTCGCGAAAGAGCTTGCGGGCCCATATCAGCGGGGTCCGAACTGGAAGACGCCGACCGTGTTGCGGGCCGGGTCGCTGATCGTGGCAAGCCAGCGCACGCCCTCGTCCAACCACGGCGGTTGCAGCACCTGGCAGTCGCTGCTGACGACCAGCGCCAAGGTTGCGTCGATCTGGTCGACGTTGATCCAGAGCAGCGGACCGGCCTCAGGCGCGGGAATACGATCGTCCACCCACTGACCGATCATTCCCGGCGCTTCGAAGCTCGGATAGGGCCGTTCGATGCGCCAGCCGAAGATCCTCTCGTAGAACTCCGCCGACCTCCACAGGTCGAGCGCCGGGATCTGCAAATAGCAGGGCTGCCCGTGTACCGGCCTACCCTGGGACGAACCGCCCTCTTCTGAGGTCATCGCACTGTCCTCTCTCACGTCGAGCTCACTACTCGAGCACCGTGCGCTCTCCGGTGACCGATCCGAGCCGGGAGATCTATAGGTTGGTCATAAGGCAACCGAAGGACTCCCCCATGACCATCCCACTCTCGATCCTTGACCTGGCGCCCATTCGAAAGGGTGAGACGGTTGGGGACAGCCTCGCCGCGAGCGTAACCCTCGCCCAACATGCACAACGGTGGGGCTACCGGCGCGTCTGGTACGCAGAACACCACAACATCGCGACGATCGCGTCGTCGGCCACGAGCGTGCTCATCGCCCACGTCGCTGCGCATACCGACGAGATCCGACTCGGTGCCGGCGGGATCATGCTTCCGAACCATTCCCCCCTCACGATCGCCGAGCAGTTCGGCACGCTCGAGGTGCTCCACCCGGGTCGCATCGATCTCGGACTCGGTCGCGCACCCGGGTCGGACCAAAACACAATGCTCGCGTTGCGCCGCGCCATGACGTCAGCCGACCGGTTCCCAGAGGACGTTCTCGAGCTCCAGGGCTACCTCACCGGCAACACCAGGGTCCCGGGCGTCGACGCGACACCGGGGAAAGGTACGAATGTCCCGCTGTATATCCTCGGATCGTCGATGTTCGGCGCGAAGCTCGCCGCGTCCTTCGGGCTCCCGTACGCCTTCGCCTCACACTTCGCGCCGGACGCATTGCAGGATGCCGTCGCGGTCTACCGGAGCGAGTTCCGACCTTCAGCTCAGCTCGAACGGCCGTACGTGATCGCCGGTGTGAACGCGATCGTCGCGGATGACAGCTCCAACGCGCAGGAGCAGTTCCTCGCGGCCAAGCGCAACCGCGTGGTCGCCATGTTCGGCCGGGGACGAACCCTTACCGACGAGGAGGCGGACGCGCTTCTTTCCTCGCTCGCAGGCAGGCATGTTCAGCAGATGGTCACCTACTCTGCTGTCGGCACCGCAGCCGAGGTGAGCGAGTACATCGAGGCCTTCGCCAAGCACGCCGACGCAGACGAGCTCATGGTCGCCCACCAGTCGCCGACGGCGGAGGACCGGATGCGTTCGGTGGAGTTGCTCGCGGACGCCGTCAAGCACACCTGAGCCGCGCCCGAAGAGAAGGGATGTCGCGACTTTGACGATGAGATCGGTCGTAGTGGCCGCTCAATAGGTCAGCTCCGTCAGGACCTGTGGACGCGCACGGAGACCGGGAATTGAGGAGGGAGCTGCGGCCGTTCAGTAGTGTCCCTTGGGTGCGTGGACGGGAATATCCTCAGCCAGCTCCCCGGCCTCCCCTGCTCCATCGCATCACCCCAAGGCAGCTGCAGGTCATCGATCTTGGCATCGCCGCGATTCTCGTCGTCGCGACGGGGCACAGCGCCGTCGGGCTCGGACACGGAAGTCACGCGCCGGAGGTAGGTGTTCTCGCCCTCGTCGCCGGTCTGTCGATCGCCGTCCGGCGCCGCGCTCCGATCACCGCGCTCGTCCTCGTGACCATCGCCATTGCGTTTGCGACCGTGCTCGGCGAGAGTTGGGCGCCGGGGCCACTCGTTGCGATGCCGATGTACCAGGTGGCATCCGTGCACGCGCGGCGCCTGTCGCTCCTGGCCCTCGCCGTCGCCGGCGCCACTCTTTTGATCGCCACCGGCGCAGGCTTGCTCGCACATCATCAAGGCGGCGGCGCGACCTTCGGCGCGGTCGTGGGCGTCGCCGCGTGGTTCGTCGGCGACAGCGTGCGGGTGCGGCGCACCTACGTCGCGGGTCTCGCCGAGCAGGCAGCGCAGCGCCAACGTGAGGTGGTGGAGCGCGCACAGCGGTCGGTGGCCGAAGAGCGTCTGCAAATCGCCCGCGAGCTCCACGACATCGTCGCGCACAGCCTGAGCGTCATCGCGGTCCAGTCCGGCGTCGGGCGCCACGTGATCGACGAGAGGCCCGACGAGGCAAAAAAGGCGCTTGCCGCGGTCGAGGCGACGAGCCGTTCTGCGCTGGACGAGCTGCGCCGGATGCTCGGAGTCCTTCGGCGAGACGATCGCTTGCCAGCGTCGCTCACGCCGGCTCCTGGTGTAAGCGCTCTTGGCTCATTGGTCGAGCAGGTTCGCGCGGCCGGATACGTCGTCGACCTCAACGTCAGAAGTGATGCAGCGAGACGCCTCTCGCCGACTGTCGAGCTCTCCATCTACCGGATCGTTCAAGAGGCGCTCACGAACGTCGTGAAGCATGCCGGCCCGGCGTCAGTGCACGTCGAGATCCGCGACGAATCGGATGCACTCGTGCTCGAAGTGAACGACGATGGTCGAGGGATGACCCGCTCGGCCGCCGATCAGCTCGAAGCGGTCGGCTCGGATGCCCACCACGGGATCGTCGGCATGCGCGAGCGCGTCGCACTCTTCAAGGGATCGTTAACGGCCGGATCTCGACCAGAGGGCGGCTTTCGAGTGCTCGCCCGCTTTCCCTTCGAAGTAGTCGCACCGTCGTGATCGGTGTCGTCGTCGTCGACGATCAGGCGCTCGTCCGCGCCGGTTTCGGAGTACTCGTCGACTCGTCACCCGACCTCGAGGTCCTGGGGGACGCCGCCGACGGGATCGAGGCCGTCCGTGTCGTGCGAGAGGTGCGACCAGATGTCGTCCTCATGGATATCCGCATGCCGGGAATGGACGGTATCGAAGCGACGAGGCAGATCGTCGGCACACCTGAAGGCGCGCAGACACGCGTGCTCATCCTCACCACGTTCGATCTCGACGAGTACGTCTACGACGCTCTTCGGGCCGGAGCAAGCGGATTCCTCTTGAAGGACACACCGCCCGAGGACCTGCTCGATGCGATCAGGGTGATCGCTGCGGGAAACGCGCTCTTGGCGCCGAGCGTTACGAGGACACTGATCGCGGAGTTCGCCTCTCGTGCTGTCCCAGTCGCGACGAAAGCGGAGGTGCTCGAGGCAATCACGCCTCGAGAGCGAGAGGTGCTCCTCCTCGTGTCGCGCGGGCGGACGAATGCCGAGATTGCCGATGAGCTCCATATGAGCGCCGCGACCGCGAAGACACACGTGAGCAGGATCTTGGCAAAGCTCGGCGCCCGTGATCGCGCCCAACTCGTGGTGATCGCGTACGAGTCAGGGCTGGCTATGGTCCGCTGACCGACGACGAGCTCGTAGACTCTTCTCGCGAATAGTTCGCGAGCCCAGCCCAGCGGAATGAGAAGTCAGCCGGGTTGAACTCGGTGAAGCTGAACACGACATTCGCGAGCAGCGGGACGCCAGTGACGATCATGATCACGGCAAACGCCGGGGCAGCCGCTAGCGCGGAGAACCGTCGATCGAAGGACCGTCGGAGCGCGTTCATTCCACGTTTGGTCAACGCGACGCGACGACTTCCGAGTCTCACCGAATCCCCACCAGACCCCACGGCAATACGCGACCGCTGACCGCCGACCGATCAACTTGCCGGCTGGGTGGTCAACAGTAAACGCCGGGCCCAACATCGAGTGCACCTACCCCTTCAACGGGTGCCCCAGGTGCGCGCGCAGTCCTATGCGGTCGTCACCACACGGTCACGGCCTAGACGCTTTGCGTCGTAGAGGGCGGCATCCGCCCTGGCGACGAGGTCCTCGGAGCTGTCGGAAGGGACCCAAAGGGCGATGCCGACGGAGCAAGTCTGATCCTGAGGCGTCGCAGACCGGAACCGGTCGATCAGCCTCTCCGCCTCCTCGAGGGGGCATCCGGGGAGCAGGATGGCGAACTCCTCGCCCCCGTATCGCGCCAAGAAGTCCGTGACCCTCAAGGCGAGTCGCCACTGCACCGCAGCCCTTTTCAGCAGCGCGTCGCCAGCCGCGTGCCCGTACTGGTCGTTGAAGAGCTTGAAGTGGTCGAGATCTACCATGGCGAGGGCGAGAGGACTTCCGTCGCGCTGGGACCGAGCGACTGCCCGTCGAATCTCCTCGTCCCACGAGCGCCGATTCGGCAGACCTGTGAGCGAGTCCGTCCTCGCCATAGCCTCCACCTGACCAAGCAACGCCTGTCGCTCCTCTTCGAGGCGCTTGCGGTCCGTGATATCCCTGGCGACCGCGTATTTCCGATGCTCGTCCGAGCGCGCACTCCATAGCAGCCACCGCCACGAGCCGTCCTTGGTGCTGTAGCGGTTCTCGAAGTTGACGACTTCGCCCGGACTCTCGTCAAGTGATTCGGCATGGACCAAGGTGGCGGCCAGGTCGTCGGGATGAATGAACTCGCGGAACGGCCGTGACATCAGCTCCTCACGCGACCAGCCCAGGCACTGCTCCCACCGGACGCTCAGACGTGTGAAATAGCCGTCGAGGCTTGCCTCTACCAGCATGTCGTTCGACATCTCAAACCAGCGCGAGTCCTCCGCCCCGATCCGGGACCGTTGGCCCGAGAAATAGCCAGTTGAACCTCCGACGACGAGGAATGCCAAGGCATGCGTCGCGTAGCCGATCGCGTTCACGTCGGCGCTCTTGCTGAGGGCCCAGGCGGCGAACAGCGCCAGCGCAGCACCTGCACCGGCAATCCCTCCCCGCAGCCCATCGGACGCCGATAGGAGTGCGACGGGGAGCACGAAGAGCAGCGGGAGCCCCTCGGAGTCGCTGCCACGCGCATAGAAGCAGAGAGCAGTCACTGTGGCGAACAGCACGACCGCCAGGAGCCGCACCGTCCTGCGGTCGCGAAAACCTTTCGGAATCACCATGCTCAGATCCGGCCCTGTTCCCTCGTCGTTCCAGATTCTAGATAACGGTCGACCGTCGTATCGGTTGAATCGCGGGCTCTGAGCTCCTGGGCGCTACTGACGGGAGCTCGGCGCGCTCGCGACCGCGACCGCCGGCGCGCCGGCGCTCTCGGGCGGTGGTCGGCACCTTCCCGGCTACGTCGCCGTCATCGGCTGGCTTCGCAGTAGCGCGCAGAGCCGAGGCCTCGCTGTGCTCGCCAGCAGTCCCACTGGGATCCTCCTCATCGTCCTCGTCGGCTTGCCTCTTGCGGCGGCCCGCGGCTGGCTGTTCGTCGGGCGTCAGCCCACCCCCATGGCTCGTCAGTCAGTCGAGTAGTCCGCCCGGCTCGAGCTCGAGCTCGAGCTCGAGCTCGAGCTCGAGCTGGCATCCGTCTCGCCCCATCCCCCATCACGCTTGCCGACGGCAGAGAGGTGGCCTTCCAGGTAGAGTCAGGACCGGTGTCCGGCGAGAACGAACGGATCGTAGAGATCGCTGGCCGAGAGGTAACGATCTCGAGCCCCGACAAGATATTCTTTCCCGAGCTGGAAGCTACGAAGTTCGACCTGGTCTCGTACTATCTGCGCGTCGCGGAGGCGTTGCTCAACACCGCCGGTGGCCGTCCCGCCATGCTGCAACGCTTTCCCAACGGCGCTACCGGTACGTCGTTCTTCCAAAAGCGAGTGCCCTCCGGAGCGCCATCGTGGCTGGAGACAACGACCGTTGCGACTCCCAACGGGACGTCCTCGAACGCGCTGGTAGTGGCGGATATCGCGCATGTCGCGTGGGCCGTCAATCTAGGGTGTCTCGGTCTGCACCTGTGGCCGTACCTTGCCGCCGTCCCTGCGTTCGCCGACGAGCTCCGGATCGACCTGGACCCTCAACCAGGCGTCGGGTTCGACGAGGTGCGCACGACGGCCTTTCACTGCCGCGACCTTCTCGCCGAGCTCGGGCTGGTCGGCTACCCGAAGACGACGGGCAACAGAGGCCTCCACATCTACCTCCGCCTGGAGGCTCAGTGGGACTCCACGGCCGTGCGCGCCGCCGCGGTGGCGATTGCGAGAGAGCTGGAACGCCGCTATCCAGCACTCGTCACCGCCAATTGGTGGAAGGAGGAGCGAGGAAGGCGAGTGTTCGTCGACTTCAATCAGAACGCCCCGCACAAGACCGTCTTCGGAGCATGGTTCGCGCGGCCGAGGACCGGGGGGCAGGTTTCGACCCCACTCTCGTGGGAACAGGTGGCCGACGTCGTTCCCGACGACCTGACCATTCGAAGCGTGCCGGACCTGCTGCTGCGGCGAGGAGACCCATGGTCGGGAATCGGCATCGAGCCGCAATCGCTCCAGCCCTTGCTCGACCTTGCACAACGCGACAAAGATACTGGGCTCCACGATGCCCCCTGGCCGCCCGAGTACCCGAAAGGCGCCGACGAGCCGAAGCGGGTCGCGCCCAGCCGCGCGAAGAGGACCTAGCCCGGTGGACCCCATCTCCGCCCTCCGGCGAATCTCGTATCTCCTGGAGCGAGAGGGCGCTGATACCTACAAGGTCCGCGCCTTTCGCAACGCCGCTCTCGCGTTGGGACCAATCACCGAGCCGGAGCTGAGACGGCTGGCCACGGCCGGGCGCCTTCTGAGCATTCCGGGCGTGGGAAAGTCGACAGCACTCGTCATAGGTGAGGCGCTGACGGGCGAAATTCCTGCTTACCTGGCGAAGCTCGAGACAACGCCACCAGCCATGGAGCTCGACGCGCCGGTGCGGGCATTGCTGGACCAACTCCAAGGTGACTGTCACTCCCACTCCGACTGGTCCGACGGGGGCAGCCCTATCCGGGAGATGGCCGAGGCGGCAAGAGACCTCGGCCACAGCTATCTCGTCCTCACCGACCACAGCGCACGCTTGACGGTGGCGCACGGGCTCGACGCAGCGCGGCTGCGAGACCAGCTCGCCGTGGTCGGCTCGTTAAACGACGAGCTGGCCCCGTTTCGGATCCTCACCGGGATCGAGGTGGACATCCTCGACGATGGAGCCCTCGACCAAGACGAAGATCTGCTCGCCGACCTCGACGTCGTCGTAGCCAGCGTCCACTCCAAGCTCCGGATGGACGCACCGTCCATGACCAAGCGCATGGTCGCCGCAGTCGAGAACCCGCACACCGACATCCTCGGACACTGCACCGGTCGGCTCATCACGGGAAAAGGACGTCCGCAGTCCGCCTTCGATGCCGAAGCCGTCTTCGCCGCCTGCGCGCGCACCGGGACGGCGGTGGAGATCAACTCCCGTCCCGAGCGACAAGATCCCCCCGAAGACCTTTTGCGCCTGGCCATCGAGCTAGGTTGCCTTGTCTCCATCGACACCGATGCACACGCTCCCGGGCAGCTCGAGTGGCTCGGTCGGGGATGCGCCAACGCCATTCGCGCCGACGTCCCCGAGGATCGCATGGTCAATCGAGGTTCCACCGACGATCTGCTTGCCTGGACGGCCGCTCACGCAGCCTGAGCGTCGCGGCAGATCCTGGGTACGATTGGCGGGTGGTTCTTCCCGTACGTCCGCCGGTGTCGCCGATGCTCGCGAAGCTCACGCGGGAGCTCCCACGGGCCGAAGGCATGTTCTACGAACCGAAGTGGGATGGCTTCCGGTCCATCGTCTTTCGCGACGGTGACGACGTCGAGCTGGGCAGCCGCAACGAGAAGCCGCTCACTCGGTACTTCCCCGAGCTCATCGCGCCCCTCAGGCGTGATCTCCCCGATCGCTGCGTCCTCGACGGAGAGATCGTGATCGCCGGACCTTCGGGCTTGGACTTCGACGCCTTGTCCCAACGGATCCACCCGGCGGAGTCCCGGATCAATCTTCTCGCCTCGACCACGCCCGCGTCCTTCGTGGCCTTCGACATCCTCGCAGTGGGTGACCGCAATCTCTGCGACGCCCCTTACGCCGAACGACGCAAGTTGCTCGAGGAGGTGCTCAGCGCCGCGACCGCGCCGGTGCACGTGACGCCGGTGACGGAGAATCCAGACGTGGCCAATGACTGGTTCTCCCGGTTCGAGGGAGCGGGCCTCGACGGCGTCGTGGCCAAGCCGGGTGACCTTCCGTATCTTCAGGACAAAAGAGTGATGCTCAAGGTCAAGCACGAGCGCACGGCCGACTGTGTGGTGGCGGGCTTTCGATGGCACAAGGACGGAGGCGTCGTCGGATCGCTCTTACTCGGCCTCTACGACGACGAGCACGTCTTGCACCATGTCGGCGTGGCATCGGGATTCACTGGGATCCGGCGAAGGGAGCTCGTACAAGAGCTGGAGCCCTTCCGGGCCGATGCCCTCGAGGGCCATCCCTGGTTGAACGCGGCCACCGAGTCCAGTCGGGTCCCGGGGGGCACCAGTCGGTGGAGCGCGGGCAAGGACATGAGCTGGGAGCCCGTGCGGCCCGAGCTCGTATGCGAGGTCGCCTACGACCACCTGCAAGAGCAACGCTTCCGCCACGGCACGTCGTTTCGACGGTGGCGCCCGGACCGGGAGCCCTCGTCCTGCACCTACGCCCAGCTCGACGCTCCGGTGCCGACCGAGCTTTCCCACGTCTTCGACGCGCTCGGCTAGTAGCGAGACCTCATCCCGCCTGCGAGCTGACGCCCATCTCCGAGGCTTCGTATGTGCCGAGCATGCGCCGCACCGCGTCGACCACCGTGCGTCTGCGCCGTACGCGATCGGCTGGGGCATCGGCACCGAGCTCAGGGGTCATGGACGCCCAGGAGCCGGCGACCGACAACACGAGGTTGAGAAGCTCGGCGGGAGCGAAATGGTCCGTAACGACGCCGGCCCTCTGCGCGTCGCCGATCTTGTCGAGCTTCGTCCGGTTGGCCGATATCACGGCTCGTAGGGATGCTCCCTCTGGTCGCTCCAGCCGGTACCAGGTGGCCAGGCGAAGGGTGGACGGGGTGGCCTCGTAGTAATCGAAGAGCCGGCCGGCGTAGGCGGGCAGGTCGGCGGCGTCGAAGGGAACCTGGTCGAGGACATCGGTGACCCGGGTACTGAAGGCGGCCTCGAACAGCTGATCCTTGTTGCCGTAGTAGGCGTAGATCATTGCCTTGTTGGACCTGGCCGCCTCCGCAATCCGATCCACCCGGGCGCCGGCTATGCCGCGCGCCGCGAACTCGTCGGTCGCCGCCTCGAGCAGTCGTCGTCGGGTGCCATCCGCATCTCGCGCCACGCCATCACGTTAGCAACTGACTGGTCACTTGAGAGAGGCTAGACGCCGACGGTGTCGTAGTCGGTGACCCGCAGCCCCATGATCTCGGCCAAGCGCGCCATCACGCCGTCGATGAGCTTGAAGTCACGGATCGCGAGCTGGCTTCCGTCCACGACGCCAGACCTCTCCTCGAGACGGCGCTCGGCGCGGTCGAAGAGTGCCGCGCAGCGCGTGTAGACCACGTCGCGCGGCCCGTTGACGGCGCCGACGACAACCTCCAGCGATTCGTGGAGGGTCGCTCCGGCTCGCTCGATGTCGTGTCGCGTATCGACGTCGAGCAGCCCAGTCGCCTGGATGTCCGTGACTAGGTTTCGGCTGTAGTGGCGCGAGGCCGAGGCGAGGCGCAGCACCTGAGAGATAGCCGGGTCGAAGCGACCGAGGAGATTACGACGTAGCGGCCGTGCCGTCGCGACGACCGCCTGGTAGCAAGCATCGACGGCTCGGGCGTCGGCCCGCAGAAGAATGTCTTGCGCATCATGTCCCCCGAGGAGCTCGCTTCGGGCGTCGTCGACCAGCTGCTCGACCGCCTGGACGTGATCTCGTAGCGCGACGCGCAAGACGCGGCGCGTACGCAGTGGGAGAACCAGCATGACGACGGCGATGGCAACGGCCGCTCCGAGGGCAGTCTCCTCGAGGCGAAGGACGAGGAGCGAATTCGAGAACTCGCCGAGCTGCATGTACAGCTGCGACACGGTCACAGTGATGCCGATGACCATGAACGCGTAGCTGATTCGCACCAAGTAGAGGCCGAGGAACAACGAGAACAAGATCACGGCGATGGACCAGTAAGTGTGGTGGCCGACAGCGTCGACGACAAGCGAGCCCACGCCGATCCCCACGACCGTCCCGACGACCCGGACCAGCGCTTTTCGGGCCTGTTCTGCGGAGTTATTAACCCCCATGAACGTGACGAACGCAGCGATCACGGCCCAGTAGAAGCGTCGGCCGGACACGACGTCGCCGAGGGCGATGGCGGCGCCGACTGCGATGCCCATCTGTATCGCGGTGCGTGTGTACGGGGCAAGGCGGATCCGGTCGCCGCGACGGGTGCCGCTCTCCCGAGAGGCCGCCGCGCTTACCTGCGTCGAGCCGGGCAACCACCCGCCGAAGAGCACGACCGACGGCTGAAAATCCCCACTGGCACCCTCGGTCGAACCGATGGCCAACCATTCGGTCATCGCATCTGTGAGGGCGAGGACCGAGGTGGCGAAGCGGTGCGGGACAACGATGGCGGCGCGGTCCTCGCCTGCCAGGACAGATCCCGACCGGCGAAGCAGCTCGATCAAACTGGTGGCATGCGCCCGGGCCCCGTCGACGTCCTCTCGGGCAATGGCCACCAAGGTCAGGCGCGCCTTGGCACGCTGGTCATCTGGGAGGTCGAGGCGCGCCATCGCCTGTGCGAAACGGGCGATGTTGGTGAGTGCGAGCTCGAGGTCGAAGAGCCGTTGATGGAGCAGCTGGGCCGAGGTTCCCTCGCCGAGGGCATTCGGATCGCCGAGCTGAGCGTCGATCATGAGGGCGGCCTCGTTGAGCCGGACGAGCTGATGCTGCAGGCGACGGACCTCACGCTCGCCGTGCTCCGGGTCATCGAACAGCTCAACTGCCGAGGCCGCCACCTTGCGGGCACGGGCCGCATAGGAGCGCTGGGTGCGCTCGAGGGCCTGAGCTTGCCGGGGGTAGAAGAAGACGAAGCGGACGAGGATCGCGCCGACGACGCCCACGCCTATCTCGGCCGTGAGCCAGCCGAGCGCGTCGATCGTGACGGCGCCATGAAGGAAGAAACCGAAGAAGTCGCCCATGAACAACAGCATCCCGGCGATGAACCCACGGGGCCCGAAACGCCGACAGTAGGTACCGAGCGCCAGGAGCACCGCAAGGGAGACCAGCGCGAGGACCCGCTGATCGCCGAGCGCGATCCCGAGCGCGAGCGCGGGGACCATGGCAACTGGAAGCAAGATCACGGTGACCAGCTGGCCCCGAGCAGTCGGGTCCACGACGGCGAAGGTCGAGATCATCGCGACAATCGCGCCGAGCACCATCGCGATGACCACGTACTCGTGGTTGACGATCGCCACCCTCGCTGCTGCTGCTCCCGCCAACTCGGTACCGTGAGTATGAGCCTGCAGAGCATGGGTGAAGTGGACGAAGAGCCACTCCGCCTCCAGGACCAGCCCGATCGTGAGCATCGTGTGGAGCGCGGCGCGAAACCGATTGAGCCCCGGGTCGGAGCCCAGGAAGCGGTCGACCCACGCGCGTCGAAGCCGAGCCGAGCCGGTCTGAGGCACGACCTCCGAGGCCGACGGTCGCGACTGAACGATGCTCAACGCAAGCCGCCGACGAGCTCCGCATCCCGAGCAAGCATCGCTTTGGCCCGCTCGACGAAATCGGCGTCGGCACGTTTGAGCTCGAAGTAGTGCAGCAGCGCACGTCGGAAGACCTCGTTGACGGAGATCTCGTCGACGCGCGCCGCAAGCTCTGCTCGCTGCGCCTCCTCGGGAGCCACGCGCACGGTGATAACCTTCGACTGCATGATAGTATGATAGCACTATGTCGCGGTGGTAGGTCTACGATGGCGCAGAGGATGGAAATCGTGTTGTGGTGGACCTCCGAAGACCATCATTCTCCTTGCTCGAAAGGAAGTCTGAAATGACGGCCGAGCGACGAAGCGATCCGGCAGCCGACGGACCATCCATGAACGATTCCGATCGTCTCCTCGTCGTCGCGGGCGTCGACGGCTCGGAGTCCGGGTACCGAGCATTGGGCGCGGCAACGAACCTGATCAAGGGCCGGCCTGGCGCTATCGAGGTGGTCTTCGTCGCTCACATCCCGGCCGGGATGGAAATGTCCGCGGACGCCCAGTACGAGATGAGTCAGGGGTTCGACGACGCGGAGCGGGAGGTTAGCGACGCAATTCGCGACCGGATGCAAGGCGTGGAGCAGCGCTGGAACTTCCGACGGCGCGACGGCATGGTCGCGCACGAGCTCATCGCAGTGGCAGACGAACTACACCGTGACTACGGGAGCGACTCGAACGTCGTGATCGTCGTCGGTGGTGCCGAGCATGCTTATCACCACATCCTCGGATCCGTACCGGTCGCACTCGTTCGCCACGCCACCTACCCCATCCTGGTCATGCCCCTCGCAGCGCAATCGAATCCATAGGACGGCTGTCGCGTTTCCCACGCCGAGGCGATCAGGCACCGGTGCTCGTGTACGCGGAATCGGACGCGATCGTCATGGGGGCGAGATGCTCGACGGTCTCGTGACGGCGGGAATGATCCTGTAGTCCGCCTGGAAGACCAAGTTGTGTAGGTCACTCGTGGCGATGGCGCGGAGGATACAAAGCTGATCGGTGGCGTCATGGATCGTGAAGACGTTTAGCGGCCAGTCGCCCACCGTCGCGCCGCGCAAGTGCGGATGGTGGAAGCCGAACCCGTAGTAGGCGCGTAGTGACACCGGGGCTATGCCGGCTTCCAGCTGTTCGGGCCACACAAGGTCCCACGATGCGCTAGAGCTACCATCGGCCTTTCGCTGCAGGCCCGTCGCTACGACGGTGCCAGAGCCGAGGAGTAGGTGAGCGTTGATCTCGTCGAGAGCCTGGCGAGCGACGGGTGCCAGCAGCTCCACGGCATGCGCGAAGTGTGCCTCCTTGTCGCGGCGACTGACCGATCCGCCGTGCGTGCCGTCCCGAAGGTCACTGAAGTGCCGGAGCAAGCCGGTCAGATGTCCGGGTGCGGACAACGCTGGTGTCGAGACCTCTGCAGGTAGCCGCTCCTCGGGCTCGCCGTTCATCGCCTCGCCTCGCGATTCACTTATCTTGCGCAGACCATCACTCTCCAGTTTGGAGCATGTCGCGCACGATCAGGACGCGCCGAAAGTCGGCCCGTCGGCGGCCGATCTCTTCGGCGGCGGCGACCCGCGCCTTCCTCAATGACGGTCATGGTTGTGCGATGGCAAGACCGCCTGGTGCTGATACCCGTGCCGGGGCCGCCCATGCTCGACCCGGACGACGGCGCTCAGGTCACCGCACTGGTGGCCAAGGGCGCAGGCGGCACGTTGTTTCTGGAGACCGACGACTCTATGACGAACTGTCGGCGCGGGGGGTCAAGTTCAACGACCCGCCCACAGCTGAGGCCTACGGCGTCGACACGTCGTTCCGAGACCCTTCCGGAAACAACATCCGGCTCACGCGGGTGCTGGAGATCGACCCGGCGCGAGGCAACGGTCGGACCTAGCGACCGTGAGATAGGGCGGCTCCAGAGCCTCGACGTCGGCGGAGGGACCCTGTCGCACTCGTCTATGCACGGCCGGGGACTACGAGACCACTCTCGTAGGCCAGCACGACGAGTTGCGTCCGGTCTCGCGCCCCGAGCTTGGTCAAGATACGCGAGACGTGCGACTTTATGGTCAGTGGGCTGTTGTACAGCTGATCGGCGATCTCCGCGTTGGTGAGTCCCGTAGCGATGAGCGTGAGGACTTCGATCTCGCGTGCGGTGAGCGAGCCCGGGAGACGAGCTAGCTCGCCGGGCTGTTCGGCACTGCTCGCAACGTATGCCTCGATGAGTCGACGCGTCGCGCCCGGATCGAGAAGCGCGTTTCCCGCGGCGACCGTCCGAACGGCGCTGATCAGGTCGACCGGCTCGACACCCTTCAGCAAGAACGCACTCGCCCCGGCACGTAGAGCGCCGAAGACGTACTCGTCGAGATCAAACGTCGTGAGCACGATGACCTTCGTTGCGACGAGACGGGGATCTGTCGTGATGCGGCGAGTCGCCTCGAGGCCATCGACGTCGGGCATCCGTATGTCCATAAGCACGACGTCCGGCACCTCACGCCTGGCAATCACCAAGGCCTCGACGCCGTTCGTAGCCTCCTCGACGACCTCGATGTCTCCCTCACCGGTCAAGATCGAGCGGAAGCCGGCGCGCACGAGCGCGTGATCGTCCGCGACGAGCACGCGCAACGTCGCCCCAGTCATCGCTGATCCCCCACAACCGGCAGTCGGGCCTCGACCCGCCAACCTCCGCCCGTCGCGACGCCCGCTTCGCAGTGTCCACCGAGCGCGGTCGCGCGCTCGCTCATGCCTTGCAGGCCATGTCCGGCAACCGCGCCAGGCGAAGGGAGCGTTCGGCCGTCGTCGATGACCTCCAGAGAAAGTGCGTTCTCCAGGAAAGACACCCTGACAACGACGGCATGAGCATCGGAATGGCGAAGCACGTTCGTCAGCGCCTCCTGGATGATCCGGTAGCCGGCGTGCTCGATCGCCGCCGGGAGGGATCCGGGAATCGTCTCGAACTCGAGTGCGACAGCGATTCCGACGCCTTGGAGATGGTCTATGAGCTCCTGTAGGTCGTCGAGGCTCTGTGGCGGCCGCAGAGGCACCTCGCCAGGCGCGGCTCGTAGCATCTTCAATGTCGAGCGCAACTCGGCGAGCGCGTCCGCCGACGTGCGCTTGATCTCCTGAAACGCCTCGAGACTCTCGTCCGGATCATTGCGCCGCAGGTGGGCTGCCGCCCCAGCGCGTACGTTGACCGCCACGAGCGCATGGGCGATCGAATCGTGGAGCTCGTGGGCAAGTCGAAGACGCTGCTCGTCGAAGCGGTGCTGGGCCATCGCCTCGCGCTCTTGCTCGACCTTCTCCTTCGCTGCTCGCGCCAGCGCCAGCCGCCCTCGCCGGGCGTCCCCGGTGACGAGTGCAGCGACGAGCAGGGCGAGATACGTGACGACTTCGACCGGATCGACCCGGGGACGGCGCAAGATCGCCGCAGCTGTAACAACGGCCGGAACCATGGCGGCTCCCACGAACAGTGAGCTTCGGCGACGTCCTTGCAGCCCGACGGTGTAGACGGCAAGCATGGCAATGGCTACGGCCGCATGCTTGGGTCGGAATACGGCCAGGCAACCGAGGTCTCCTGCTATCACCAGAGCGAGCACTGCGAGGGGATAGCGGCGACGTGCGACGAGTGGAAGCGCCGTGACTCCGGAGAGCACGACATCCGCGATGCCGATGTGGCCCGCGGGCCTGCTCAGAAGGGGGTCGACGAGCAAGCCCGCAAAGCCGGCAACAGCGAGTCCCACATCCAGCTCGGGTGCGTCCAGGACTGCTCGTCGGATCTTGTCCGTGCGGCTCACCGGCGCGTCCACCACGACCGACCGGATCCGTCGCTGCTGAAAGCGCAGCAAGCGCTCATGCATCGAGCGTACTTGTGGCTGGCCCGCGCTCTTCGAAGCGTCGGGGGTGGCGGCGAGTCGGGTACGAGTGTCGCTGCTCCGGATGGCGGCATCCTGCTCCGGGGCTCCGGGGCCGACAGCACGGTCAGCGTGACCTAGAGACATCTGATCCCCTCAGGCGACGAAGCTCGCTCGAGTCCGTGGCCAGCACGACTCACAGTAACGATGCCGGCCGTCCGGCACATCGCCCGCAAGATGGTCCTGCCTACTCCTCGCGGAGTAGTCGGGGATAGCGAGGACCCACGCTAAGTCGCGGAGCAAATGTCCTTCACCGCCGCTCGGGCTACGCCCCCGGGGTGACTGGAACCCGATGCAAGCGTCCCAACGGCCGATGTGTGTGGAGCAGCGTCAGTTCTACCGTCGGCCGGGAGGTCGCCGACAGCCGGCGCCGAGGGGAGATCGCGATGCGTCTGCTCAGTCGTTCGGTCGAGGCGAACGCGCGCCTGACCAGCGCCGCGGGCGCCGTCCTGCTCGTGCTCTTCTGCGTCGAGATCGCCACGGTGGCCCTGGGGGTGACCGGCCTTCTGACTCTCCACGTGATGATCGGACTGCTCTTGGCGCCGCCGTTGTTCTTGAAGATCGCGTCCGTCTCGTGGAGACTCCTTCAGTACTATCGCCACGACCCGCAATACCAGCGACGGGGTCCGCCGCCGCCAGCGCTACGGGCGCTCGGTCCGGTGCTCCTCCTCGCAACACTCGTGCTGCTCTCAAGCGGCATCACGCTCCTACTGGCACCGTCCGCACGGGATGGCAGTATGCGCCACATCCACAGCGTCAGCTTCTACCTCTGGCTGGTGCTCGTGCTGGTTCACGTCGTCGCCCACATCGGCGATCTCCGACGCGTCGCCCCTCGAGACCTGGCGCGGCGCACTCGAGCCGGCGTCCCAGGGGCGCTCCTCCGCCAGGCGTTCATACTCGCGAGCCTCGCGGTCGGCCTGGTGCTGGCGCTTTCGCTCGTCTCGCGCGTGGGCGCCTACCGCCACGACCTCAACGGCGCGCGCAGCGCCTCCTCTCACGGCTTCGGCGCGAGACGCGGGGACCGGGTCGCGTCGTCGGGAGGTACGCCCACAGGAGTAGGCGAGCTCGGACGAAGGGTCCTGCCGGCCGACGATCCCTGGGGACACTTGCCTCATCGTGAGCACTGAGGTCGCCGAATGCCGGTGATCCTTTGAGGAGGTTGTAATGCGGCCGCTCGCTCGTTGGTGCCTCAGGCATCGCTTGGCTGTCTCCGGAATGTGGCTGATCGTGCTCGTTGCCACCTTCTTCATCCAGTCAGTCACTGGGAGCCACTACGCCACCAGCACGAAGCTCTCGGGCACACCGAGCGCTGGCGCAGCCAGCCTGCTGCAGCAGGCAGCGCCAAGCCAATCCGGTGACAGCGAGCAGATCGTCTTCCAGACGAAGGCCCGAACGGTCGATTCCCCCGCCGTTCGGGCCAATATCCAGGCAATGTTGGGCCGGGTCGCTCGCTTGTCCTCGGTCTCGGGTGTCACCTCTCCCTACAGCTCTGCCGGAGCGCGGCAGATCAGCGCCGACCGGCACGTCGCCTTTGCCATCGTCAACTTCACGAAGGACGCGAACAACATCCCCTCAGCCGAGGCGACCAGGCTCGTGCGCCTCGCTCGCGCGCCGAACTCCGCGAGCCTGCAGGTCGACGTCGTCGGAGCCATCGCCGCGTCGACCAACCCGACCTCGTCATCGAGCACGTTCATCGGGGTAGGAGCCGCCCTCGTCATCCTGCTGATCGTCTTCGGGTCAATTCTCCCCGCCCTGCTCCCCCTCCTAAGCACAGCTGTAGCCCTCGTATCGGCTCTTTCGATCATCGGCGCGCTCTCCAACGGCCTGAGCATGGCGTCCTTCACCTCGCAGCTGTGCACCCTCATCGGCCTCGGAGTCGGGATCGACTACTCCTTGTTCATCCTCATGCGCACTCGCACCGGCCTGCGCCACGGCCTGAGCCTCGAGGAGGCAGTAACCACTTCCGCGGCTACCGCCGGGCGGGCGGTGTTGTTCGCCGGGGTCACCGTATGCATCGCCCTGCTCGGCATGTTCACTGTGGGCATCGGCACCCTGTCGGGCGCGGCCATCGCCGCCTCGATCGCAGTCGGGTTCTCGGTGCTCGCTGCTTTAACCCTGCTACCGGCGCTCGTCGGCCTGATGGGGCGACGCACCCTGACCCGTCGCCAGCGGGCCTCGCTCGCGCGAGGCGAGACTGACGTTCCCGACGCGTCCCGACGGTGGTCCGCATGGGCGGCTTGGGTACAGCCCCATCGCGTCGTCCTTGCTATCGGAGCCCTAAGCGTCCTCGTGGCGCTGGGCGCACCGTTCCTGTCGATGCGACTGGGGACTGCCGACTACAGCGTCGACCCGACCAGCACCACGACCACTACCTACCGGGCGTACGAGATGCTCGTCAGGGGGTTCGGACCCGGCTTCAGCGGGCCGTTGCAGCTAGTCGCGCCGACCAGCAGCGCTGCGGACGAGGCGACCTTCGCCAAAGTCGTAACGGCCGCCAGCCACGCCCCCGGCGTCGTCACCACTGTCGGACCGCAGTACTTCCCCGCGGGGCCGCACCATCCCGCGGTCGCGCTCGCAGAGGTCTACCCGACCGGCAGCCCCCAGGCCGTATCGACGTCCCAGCTGATCAGCCGTCTGCGGGACAGCGTCATCCCGACGGCCGTACGCGACGACCCGGACCTTCAGGTGCTCGTGGGCGGTCAGACGGCACTCGCCGATGATCTCGCGAGCCAACTCTCGTCAAAGCTGCCCCTCTTCGTCGGGATGGTCGTCGCGTTGTCGTTCGTCCTGCTGATGGTTCTCTTTCGGAGCATGGCCATTCCGGCGACCGCGGCGATCATGAACCTGCTCTCGGCGGCAGCTGCCTTCGGGGTCGTCGTGGCAGTCTTCCAATGGGGATGGCTCGCCAGCCTCGTAGGCGTGACCAACACCGGACCGATCAGCCCGTTCATCCCGATTCTCATGTTCGCCGTGCTCTTCGGTCTGACGACGGATTATGAGGTGTTCCTCGTCAGCAGGATCCACGAGGAGTGGCTGAGGCGGCGGGACAACTCGGCTGCGGTTCGCATCGGGCAGGCGATCACGGGTCGCACCATCAGTGCAGCAGCATCGATCATGACGGTCGTCTTCTTCGCGTTCACCTTCACCACCGACAGGACCATAAAGATGATCGGGCTCGGGATGGCGACGGCGATCGTCATCGACGCGCTCCTCGTCCGCACTGTGCTCGCCCCTGCCGTCATGCACTCGCTCGGCAAGGCCAACTGGTACCTTCCGCGGGCCCTTGATCGCAGACTCCCGCACCTGGCCCTCGAAGACGGAACGGGGCGTGGAGTCGACGCTGCGGCAGACGAGTCGGCACAAGAGCCAATCCTGACCGGGGTCTGAAGGCGGTCGAGGCTGCGCCATCTGCTCGCGCGCACTACGCACGCGAGCGGGTGGCCCTCCTCCCCCGCTTCCTCGGAGGCACTTACCGGTTACATATATTGCTCTTCGCGCAACCCCGCGACGCTCCTTGCAAGAACATGACGATCGTCGTTCGCTCTTGACTCGGTGAACCATCGGCCAGAAGATGCAGGAGGATTCCAACCAAGAATTCCTATTCAGCTAAGAGCTGACGCCGTGAACGCATGGGTGGCAACGACGCCGGACCCGGCAAGCACCGTCCGGCATTTCGTGCAGCCTGCGCCGAGAGGCAAGGAGACCTCGCATGAGCCGATTCCTACGTGCCCTTTTGGCCGTCGCAGCGGTAGCGCTGCTTGCGCTGGTCGGAGTCCCAGCGGCTGCGGCGCACGCCTCGCCGGGTCAGCTGACGAGCGCGTCCTCGGCGAGCCCCTCCTGTCCCTGGGTCGACGAGACCGCGCCGATTGCCACGAAAGTCCACCAAGTCCTCTCGGCCATGAACCTCAGCGACGAGATCAACATGGTGAGCGGCGTGCCGGGTTCGGCCTATGTCGGAGAGATCGCTGCGAAGCCGAGCCTCTGCCTTCCAGCGCTCACCCTCGAGGACGGGCCGGCGGGGGTGGGCGACGGGCTGACCGGCGTGACGCAGCTGCCGGCGCCCGTCGACGCTGCGGCAACCTGGGATCCGACCGAGCTCAGCCAATACGGCCAAGTGATCGGCGCCGAGGACAAGACCAAGGGTGCGGCCATCGACCTCGGACCGACGATCAACATCGTCCGCGACCCACGCTGGGGACGGGCATTCGAGACCTTCGGCGAGGACCCGTACCTCAACGGGACGATGGCCACGTCGGAGATCCAAGGGATCCAGAGCCAGGGAACCATGGCTCAGGTGAAGCACTACGCCGTCTACAACCAGGAGACCAGCCGGAACACCCCGCAGGACAATGCGATCGTCTCGGATCGAGCGCTGCACGAGATCTACCTACCGGCCTTCCAGCAAGCGCTGACCCAAGGCAAGCCGTCATCCGTGATGTGCTCCTACAGCTCCATCAACGGTACGTACGCCTGCGACGACACTCAGCTCCTGACGGACATCTTGAAGAACCTCTGGGGATACCCGGGCTTCGTGACGTCCGACTGGGGCGCCAACCACTCGACAGTGGCTTCGGCCAACGCCGGCCTCGACATGGAAATGCCAAACCCAGGCTTCTGGGGCCCGCAGCTCCAGGTCGCCGTCCAGGACGGACAGGTGCCAAAGACCCGGCTCGACGACATGGTCAGCCGCATCCTCACCGAGGAGTTTCGCTTCGGGATCATCGACCACCCGCCGACCGGCACCGCCTCCGCGGTCGCCACCACGCCCGCGCACGTCGCCACCGCGCAGAAGATCGCCGAGGACGGGACCGTGCTTTTGCAGAACACCGGCAACGTCCTCCCGCTCGACAGCTCGAAAGTGAGGTCGATCGCCGTCATCGGGGACGACGCCGGTCCCGACGCCGAGACCGCCGGCGGAGGAAGCGCGGGGGTCACCGCGTCGAGCATCGTCACGCCGTACGAGGGGATCTCCGCCCGGGCCGGCTCGCAGGCGGCAGTGACCTACTCGCAGGGCAACGTGGGAAACAACGGCTCACTGCCCACCGTCCCCTCGAGCACGCTCTCCCCGTCCTCGGGGACCGGGCCGGGACTGTACGGCCAGTATTACAACAACGTGACCCTCTCGGGTTCGCCCGTCTACACGTCCGTCGATCCGCAGATCAACTCCAACTACAACGGCGGCTCCCCCGCCCCTGGCGTCAACCCGGACCAGTGGTCAGTCAAGTGGACCGGCACGATCACCGCACCAACGACGGGCACGTACACCTTCTCGTTGACGAGTGACGACGGGAGCCGGCTCTTCGTAAATGGCCAAGAGGTCATCAACAACTGGTCGGACCACGCCTCGACAACCGTCACGGGCACCGTCGACCTGACCGCGGGCACGCCCGCGAACATCGAGGTCGACTACTACCAGAACGGCGGTGGGAGCAACGTGACCTTCGGCTGGCTGCCGCCAGGCCAGTCCCTGCAGAGCCAGGCGGTCCAAGCCGCCAAGAACGCGAACGTGGCCGTGGTGTTCGCCAACGTCTTCGAATCAGAGGGCAGCGATCTCACGAACATCGACCTGCCTGCGTCGGAGAACGACCTCATCTCCGCAGTGGCCGCGGCCAACCCCAACACGATCGTCGTGCTCAACACCGGAAGCGCTGTGACGATGCCCTGGCTCTCCCAGGTAAAGGGTGTGCTCGAGGCGTGGTACCCGGGCCAACAGGACGGCACTGCCATCGCGTCGATCCTCTTCGGCGATACGAATCCCTCGGGCAAGCTGCCGGTGACGTTCCCGACGTCGCTGAACCAGACACCAACCGCCACTCCTCAGCAGTTCCCCGGCGTGAACGGCAAGTCGCTCTACTCCGAAGGCCTCGACGTCGGCTACCGCTACTACACGAGCAACAACATCCAGCCACTGTTCCCCTTCGGCTTCGGCCTGTCGTACACGAAGTTCGCCTTCAGCAACCTTCAGCTCACGGGCAACGTCATGCGCCCCGGTACACAGGAGACGGCAAGCGCCGACGTGACGAACACGGGCTCGGTCGCGGGCTCGGAGGTCGCCCAGCTCTACCTCGGCGATCCGTCCTCCACCGGCGAGCCCTCGGAGCGATTGACGGGCTTTCAGAAGGTCTCGCTCGTCCCGGGCCAGACCCAGCGAGTGACCTTCACGGTGACCAGTCAGGACGCCTCATACTGGGACTCACCGTCGCAGTCGTGGGTCGCCGCGCCAGGCACCTACCAGGTGATGGTCGGCGACTCCTCGGAGAACCTGCCGCTGCGAAGCCACTTCGACATCGTTCAGAGCACCGGTCCCCGCTCGACGACGCTGTCGGCCCCCGAGACCGCCGCGGCTGGCGGCTCGGTCACGGTGACGGAGACGTACGCGAACGGCTCCACGGTGCCGACGAACAGTGACCGCCAGGTCCTCAACGTGCCGAACGGCTGGACGGCCACCCCGACGACCCCGGCAACCAGCCCCTCGGTGGCTGCTGGCGGCACGTTCATCACGACGTGGCAGGTGGCGGTGCCGAGCAATGCGACCCCGGGATCCGCGACGCTCACTGGTGACACGACCTACATCGGGGGCCAGACCAACGAGGCGTCGACGAGCGTCTCGGTGCCCTACGCCTCGCTGGCTACGGCCTACGACAACACCGGCATCGGCAACGACGCCAGCTCGGCCGACTTCGACGGGACCGGCTACAGCTACAACGCATCGACGCTCGCCGCGGCGGGGCTTAGTCCCGGCACACCGGTCTCGGCCGGCGGGTTGAGCTTCACCTGGCCGAACGTGCCGGCCGGCCAGCCCGACAATGTTGTGACCAAAGGTCAGGTCATCGACGTAAGCGGCTCCGGCAACACACTCGGCATCCTCGGGGCGGGCACCAACGGAACACAGACCGGCAACGTCGTCGTCACCTACACCGACGGCTCGACCTCCACGTCGACGCTCAGGCTGGCGGACTGGTACGCCAACGCGCCCGACCCGGGCACCAATCTCGTCGCGACGGCGTCCAACTGGAACTACCCGGCGAGCAGCACGCTCGGGGCCCACGCGGTGAGCCTCTACGAGCAGGATCTGCCATTGACTCCTGGCAAGACGCCGGCGACGATGACGCTCCCGAGCAACTCCCTGCTGCACGTCTTCGCCGCGGCGATCGGCACGACTACGACGCCCCCCGTCTACCCGTCGCTCTCGGCGGCGTTCAACAACACGGGCGTCGGTGACAATGCCTCCCTCGCCAACTTCGACGGGACGGGCTACAGCTACAACACCTCGGCATTGGCCGCGGCCGGGCTCACGCCGGGTGCCACCTTCACCGCCGGCAGTCTCAGCTTTACCTGGCCCGACGCCGCCTCCGGTCAGCCCGACAACGTCGTCGCCGCCAACCAGACGATCTCCGTGAAGGGCTCGGGGTCGACGATCGGCTTCGTTGGCTCGGGAAACAACGGGACACAGACGACCCCGGTGCTCGTGAACTACACCGACGGCACGTCAGCGGTGGTCGACGTGACGTTCGCCGACTGGTACGCCGACCAAGCGGCGAGTGGCGGGAGCATCGTCGCCAGCACCAACTGGAACTACCCGACGACCAGCAGCTTCGGACCCCACCAGGTCGGTCTCTACGAGGCCAGCGCCTCGCTCGATCCATCCAAGACGGTCGCCAGCATCACGCTCGGGACGAACGGTCGATTCCACGTGTTCGCCCTGGCCATTGGCACCTAGCCACGCCCGGCAGCCGCCGGAGAGTCCTAACTCGGGATGCGCAGACCGTATTCGGCGCGATCACCGCGAATGCGGTGGACGATCCGGGCGACCGGCCGGCCGTGCTGGTCCACGTTCGTCCCCTTGAGGAGGAGTAGCGGGGCGCCGACGGGTACCTCGAGCCAGCGTGCGTCCTCCTCGTCGGCGGGTACGGCGGAGAACCGGCGATCGTCGCGATGGATGGCGAGCGAATGGAGCGCGCCGATCGCCGCGAACAGACTCATCGAGCCGTCCCAGGACGGCGGTGCGAGCGAGGCCGGGACGAGCGCGTACGACGTCGACCAAGGAATGTCGTCGACCCACCGTACGTAGCGGTACTCCGTCATCGAGCCGGGGAAGTCCGGGAAGTCGAACGCATCCGGGAAGCCGGCGGGGCCGCGACCACTTGAGGCGTGGACCGGCTCATGCTGAGCAAGATCGCCGACGTCGCACACGTCGAGAACGAGCTGGCGCACACTGTGGCCGCGGCTCGCCATCGATTCGAGCAGGCTGACGTTGCCGTCATCGATCCGATGACGCATCACGACGGGCGCCACGTAGCTGCCGACACCGTGGTCGGTGCGGATGAAGCCCTGGCGTGCGAGGTCTCCGAGCGCCCGCCGCATGGTCAATCGGCTCACGGCGTACGCCACTGCAAGGGCTGGCTCGGAGGGCAGCTCGTCACCTGGGGCCAGTGCGCCTTCGGAAATGCGGGCGAGCAGGTCGGCGCGGATCTGTAGCCACGCAGAGGTGCCCGAGCCGTGTTGGATAGGCGAGATCGAGTTGAGCCAATCCGCAGGGACCTGGCGGAGCCGCCGCCTACCGCGACGCCCTATTCCGCTCGCGACGTCGACGACAGCCCGATCACGCTGTACACCTTCGGCGTCCAAACCGCCGGTCGATCCGATGGTCATCGACCGTTCACTCTCGCGGCGAAGTGTTCATGCGGTGGCGGTGTTGTTTACACATCAGTACAAGTATAACTGGTCACGGTGCTGGTGGCACCGTGACCCGCCGCAAGCCGTGCAACAAGAGGACAGATCGCACCCCCGAAAGGACTTCCCTATGCATGTTCCCAGCCAGCGATGCAGCCCGCCAGGTCCACACCGCGGCAGTGAGACGAGCTCGACTCGCGGACGACTCCGACCCTACCGTCTCGCCTCAGCACTAGCGGCGCTCGCCACAGCGGGCATCGTCGCCAGCGCGATCGGCCCGTCGAGCGCCGGAGCGAGCACGACTCGCACGGCCCACGCCAGCAAGACCCCGCTTTCAATCTATGCCGCCGAGGGATACGACGCGACACTCGCGAAGGCCTTCCAGCAGGCGACTGGAATCAAGACGTCTGTCTACGACGCGCACACCGGCATCGTGCTCGCAAAGATCCAGGCCGAGAAGAACAACCCGCAGTGGGGACTCGTCTGGATCGACGGTGACATGGCGTTGGCGGCGCTCGACAAGCAGCACATGCTGGTGCGCAACTTCGAGCCGAACGTGTCCTGGACCGCGGCCGGCGCGAAGTTCGTCCCGAGCGATCGGAGCTACATCCCGACCGGCTACACCGTCGCCGGATCGATCATCTACAACAGCTCCACGATCAAAACACCGCCGAAGAGTTGGAGCGCGCTGCTCAGCGCCTCGTACAAGGGCAAGTTCGGGATCCTCAACCCGGCGATCGACGGTCCTGCCTACCCGATGGTCGCCGGCTGGGCTGCTCAGCTCGGTGGCGTTCCGGCCATGGAGCAGTACGTGACCAAGCTCATGGCGAACGGCGCTCAGCTGTTCAACGCGCCGGCCGACGAACTGAACGCGATCAAGCAGGGCACGATTCAGCTCGCGATCGCCCAGAGCAGCTACGGGATCGGCGTGAACGAGACCAACCCGAACCTTAAAGTCAGTTACCCCGCCAACGCGACCCCGGTGCCGAGCGTGATAGGCATCGACTCGAAGGCGTCGAAGGCCGTGCAGGCCGAAGCCGAGCAGTTCGCCTCGTTCGTCGTCAGCGCGGCGGGACAGCGCGCGATGCACGCCGGCGACCCGCACGGGGACTCGCTGTACTGGCCGATAGTGAAGGGCGTCGCCCCGCTCTCACGTGTTCCTTCGGCGTCGCTGCTTCCGATCAAGGCCGTCGACCCCTACCAGTGGGGGCCGCTGGAGAACACGGTCAATCGCTGGTTCACGACGAACGTCGCAGCAGGCTGAACCGCAGATGACGCGACCCCGCCACAGCCCCGGCATCGAGCTGCTCCGGCAGTCGAGGCCGTGGCGGGTCGTGACCTCCGTGCCCTTCCTGGCGGTGGCTGTCGTCCTCCTCGTCCCGACCATCTGTTTCCTCGGCCTCGCCTTCTTCCCCGCGGCATTCGGACAAGGCTCCAGCAATTTCACTGTCGGGCCTTTCCGCGACGGCTACCAGGGGTACGTCCTTCGAGCGCTCGTCAACTCGGCTTGGGTGAGCGTGCTCGTGAGCGTGCTCGCCGTCGTGATCGCGCTGGGCCTTGCGTGGCTCATCGAGCGGAAGCGGATCGCCGGCGCCCGCGTGTGGCGTCTCGGAGTCTGGGCGTTGCTCCTCGTACCGACGTACCTCACCGCGCTCGGGTTGCAGTACTTGCTCGCGCCAAGTGGCGTCGTCGAGTGGGCTACCCATTGGAATCCGGTGCCCCTCTCGAAGCTCCTCTTCGGCCCGGTGGGCGTCGTCGCCGTGCTCAGCCTGCGGGGGATCCCTTTCGCGTACTTCGCCCTTGCAGGGGTCGTGAGATCGCTCGGCCGCGGCCTCGAGGATGCCGCGCGCGTGCACGGCTTACCCGTGTGGCGACGGTACTGGGTGCAGATCGGCAGCCTGATGCCCGCCATCCTCGCGGGCCTGCTCCTCGTCTTCGCCGAGAGCATCAGTGACTTCGGCGTCGCATCGACACTCGCTGCGAACGCGAGGTTCCCGATCATCACCTACGTAGTGTTCCTGTTCAGTTCGACGCTTCCGGTCGACTTCCCGGGGGCTTCCGCTGTGTCGTGGAGCCTTATCGTCACGTTCGCACTGGCGCTGTTCGCCCAGGCGAAGATCCTCCATGGGCGTCGGTACGACGATCCGCTAGCCGGCTTTCGTTCGGCCCCCGAGGAGATCAACCTCCGTGCGGGTGCAACTTCCGACCCGCTAGCCGACGCTGCGAGGAAACCGCGGTGGCGATGGGTGCCGCTCGTTCTCCTCGGTGCGCTGTTCCTCGTGGGCCTGATCGCTCCGCTTTGCGGGATCGCGGTCTCCTCGTTGCTCGGCGGATCGGCCTCCTCGGGGTTCGCGGCGGTCGTCGCAAAGCCAGGGCTCTCGCTCGCGGCATACCGCCAGGTCTTCGACTCACCGAGCTTGCTTGGGTCGATCTGGTTCTCGCTGCGCCTCGGACTGCTCGGCGCGACGTTCGCCGTGCTGCTCGGGCTCGGCTTCAACCTTTGGGTGCAGTTCAGGGCGAAGCCACGACTCGCGAGCGTGCTCGATCTCGGGCTCACCGCGGTGATCGGTCTCCCGTCGATCGTGCTTGGTGCCGGCTTCGTGTTCTTCTACGACCTACCGGCCGTCTTCCGGCTGCTGCCGATCTACAACACGCAGTGGCTGCTCCTCGTCGGCTACGTAGTCGGGTTCACACCTGTGGCGAGTCGGCTGCTACGTGGGGCGCTGACACAGGTCGGACGGGCTCCGTTCGACGCGGCACGCGTGCATGGCATCGGAGCGTTGCTGGCGTGGGGACGGACGGTTCTGCCCCTCATCACGCGCCCGATGGTGTCGGCATGGTGCTTCCTCGTCGCCATCATCATGTTCGAACTTCCCCTTTCGGAGATCCTCCACCCACCGAGCGGCGTCCCGGTCGCAGTCGCCGTCGCCGTCGTGCTCAAGTCCCAGGTGGCGACAGGTACCGCTCTCACGGTCGTCGCGATCCTCGCAATGCTCGCTCTCCTCGCCGTCGTCGGAGCGCTCCAGGTCGCGGCTCGCGCGCTGAGTCGGCTCCGGGATCGTCGGCAGGAAGTGGCACGCTCCGAGGGAGCAAGAGCAGGTGTCGCCGGAGCGGGTGCCGCGATGACCCACTGAGCCGGCGCGTGCGCCGAAGTACAGCGAATGAACGCAATACGAGCGAAGTACACAGACTAGCGAACGGAGACAGCATGCGTGGAGAAGGTGTCGGGCCGGTCAGGTTGGTCCTCATGGTCGACGGCCTTGGATGGGACTATTTCGAGAGCGGCGCGATGCCCTATCTCTCGTCGCTCTTCACCGAGGGCGACGGGCAGGTCGTCGAGGCGCTATGGCCGACGGTGACGAACGTGAACAATGCGGCGATCGCCTGCGCCGCACCGCCATCTATCACCGGGATCACCGGAAACTCGCTGTACGACCCCTCGACGGGCGAGGAGCGATACATGGACAGTGCCGAGATGCTGAAGCAGCCGACGCTCCTCGAGAGCTGGACCGAGTCCGGTCGCTCATGCTGCCTCATCACGGCGAAGGGCAAGAGCGTGCGCCTGCTCGGGCGGGGGCTCTCGCTCACGATCAGCGGTCAGGAGTGCACCAATGACGTGGCGAAGGCCGTTGGTGCGCCACCGCACATCTACTCGCCCGACGTCAACTACTGGCTGTTCGACTGCCTGAAATGGGCGGTCGACACGCGGCCCGACCTTGACACGTTCTACGTGCACACGACGGATTACCCGATGCACATGTGGCGGCCTGACGACGAGCGTTCGAAGGCTCATCTGAGGCGCCTCGACGATGGCGTCAGCATCGTCGCGAAGTCGTTGCCGGAGCTGGAGGTGTACCTCTCGGCGGACCATGGGATGAACGCGAAGAGCCGCGCCATCGATCTCGGCAAGGTGCTCGAGCGCCACGGCATCGCAGGCGCGAAGGCCCTGTCGATCGAAAAGGACGGCCTTGTGGCGCACCACCGCGATCTCGGCGGCGGGGCATGGGTCTACCTAGCCGACGACGAGGTAGACCGCGCAGTCGAGATCATGGCTGAGCTCGACGGCGTCGAGGAAGTCCTCGGCCGGGAGGAGACCGCCGAGATGTACCTGCTCGATCCCGAGCGGGTCGGCGACCTCGCTGTGTTTGCCGACCGCGACACCGTCTTCGGCGTGCTCGAGGGGGATATGGAGTTGGACTCGCTTCCCGCCACGTACCGCTCCCACGGCTCGCTCTACGAACGAGAAGTGCCCCTCCTTCGATGGGGTTCCGAGCTCGACCCCTCCCCCGCGTCGATGAACTGGCAGCTGCTCGCCGGGCTCGACGCCGTCGGCGCCACGAGCCCAGCGGTCGCTCGAGACGGCGGTCACGGCCAGAGCGTCGAACGGCGATGATGGGCGCCCCGAGGCGGTCACCGCCAGCGGCCGATCCGAGCCGCGGCCACGATGCTCACCGATCGCCTGCGCCCCTGTCCGTCGCCGGTCGAGCAGAAGGCGACCTCAGCGTTGTCGGCTTGACCAAGCGCTTCGGCTCGACGCTCGCCCTCGACGAGGTCACCCTGGCAGTCGAGGCGGGCACGTTCCTCGTTCTTCTCGGTCCGTCCGGCTCCGGCAAGACCACCTTCCTTCGGGGGCTCGCCGGCATCGAGAAACTCGACTCCGGCACGATACATGTCGGGGGTCGGCTCGTAGCCCGAGGTCCCCACGGGCTGCCCCCCGAACAGCGGGACTTGGCGATGGTCTTCCAGGACTATGCCCTCTGGCGAAATCTCACCGTGCGGAGAAATCTGCAGTACGCGCTCGTCCGCCGCCATCTCTCCTCGGCGGAGGTAGCACGGGCGTGCGCCGAGGCCCTCGAGCGCGTCGCGCTCACGGCGCTCGCCGATCGGTACCCGAGCCAGCTCTCGGGGGGCGAGCAGCAGCGCGTTGCGCTCGCCCGGGCTCTTGTCGCGCGGCCGCGGATGTTGCTCTTCGACGAGCCGTTGTCTCATCTCGATGCCGATCTTCGGGAGCGGCTGCGCATCGAGATCTCGACCACTGCACGTGAGAGCGGTGCGACCTGCATATACATCACCCATGATCAACGAGAGGCCTTCGCACTCGCTGATCGGATCGGCGTGCTCCATCACGGCAAGCTGTTGCAGCTCGGCCGTCCGGAGGAGATCCACGACCGCCCCGTGAGTCCTTTCGTCGCGGCATTCAGCGGGATCGCCGGAGCGTTGCGTGTCGCAGTCAACTCGGCGCCGCATCAGGACGGACGGGTCACCTTCCGACTGGCGGGACCCGGCGCCGAGTTGAGCGGCCGGTGGTGCGGTGACGCCCCGCCGCGATCCGACAGGGCGACCGCCATGATCCGACCTTCAGCGGTGCATATCGAGGAGCCCGGCGCAGGCCGCATTGCTGCGACCGTCCTCGACACAGCGTTCCGCGGGGAGGGGTACGACCATGTCGTCGCCCTCGCCGACGGCACCAGCTTCATCGGCGTGCCAAGTGACCGGCGATGGGAGCGGAACCGCAACGTCGGCCTCGTCTTCGATCCGCGGGGCTGCCTGCTGTATGAGCGCGATCTGCGAAACGACGCGACGGGCGGCTGGGAAAGCGACGCGAAGGCAATGCGCACGGGCTGAACACCCCGCTCGACGAGGAGTTGCGAGTGTCTCGGCACCTCGACGCGAGGTGCCGCTGTCAGAATTCGGCCGCGGCGGGAATGATGCGCTCCGCGAAGAGCTGGATCGGGGCGAGCGTCGCGACGCGAGGAACCTGACCGTGGGCATGGGTGATGCCGAGTGCCGCGAGCTCTTGCAGCTGTTCGAGCAGCGCGTCGACGTTCTCGCCGGCTGGCCCTGGATCGAGCACCATGATGACGGTCTTCTCGATCTCCTCGTAGTCTCGGCCGACCGCGGCGCAGTGCTCACGTAGCACGTCCAGCTTGTGGGCCACGTCGGGTCCGGCGGCGATGTTGCACGCCTGGGCGTACTGGGCGACGAACCGGAGAGTCTTCTTCTCCCCTCCTCCGCCGATAAGGATCGGCGGGTGCGGCCGGGTGAGCGCTTGCGGGGAGGTGAGGGTCCGTCCGAGCTGGTAATGACGACCCGCATAGGGTCCGTCGTCGTCGGCCCACATATGCAGGCAGATCTGCAGCGCCTCCTCGAGGCGTTCGAATCGTTCGGCGGTGGGCGGGAACGGCAAACCCAGACCTCGCGCCTCCTCCTCGTACCACGCTGCGCCGATTCCCAGCCATGCCCGCCCCCCGGACAGGACGTCCAAGGTCGTGACGGCCTTAGCGAGCAGACCCGGCTCCCGATAGACCACAGCGGTCACCCACGCGAGGAGCTCGATGCGCGAGGTGTTCGCTGCCAGATACCCGAGCGTCGTATAGGCCTCCAGCATCTCGAGCTCGGGCGGACCGATCCACTCGATCTGCCAAAGGTGATCCATCACGCTTAGCTTGCTGAAGCCCGCCTCGTCGGCGTCCTTGGCGATCCTCGCTAGCGTCGGGCCGATGCTCCGCGGGCCGTCGGGCCAGCTGAAATCCGCCACGTGGAGACCGAGTTTCATGAGTTTCCTTTCACGGTGCACCTGACCCGCGGGTCATTGTCGCTCGCCCCCGTGATCCGCGAGTCGGTGACTTGATCGTTACCCAATCTAGGATCCCCGATGCGCCCGACGAACCGGAGTCGGGCGCACATAGCGCCGGCCGACTCACGACTGGGCCGGCGCGCTCCAGTGCCCGGAGGAGAGACAACCGCCCCCTTGACTTAGAGTGCGCTCGAAGTTTTAGGGTGGTCGTCATGAGCGCAATCGCACTCCAGAGCAAGACCTTCACGATCGCCGAGGTCGCCGACAAGACGGGGGTGAGCGCACACACCCTGCGCTACTACGAGCGGATCGGTTTGCTCGACGTCGGCCGTCACACGAGCGGCCATCGTCGCTTTACCGGGCAAGACATCGACCGGGTGGTGTTCATCGGACGTCTCCGGTCGACCGCGATGCCGATCCGGGAGATCCAGCGCTATTTCGCGCTTGTGGCCGAGGGTCCGACAACAGAGGACGAGCGATTGTGCCTTCTTCAAGCTCACCGTGTCGGGGTCCGTACCCGGCTCCGGGAACTGGAGCTAGCGCTCGACGCGATCGAGCACAAGATCGCTCGCTACGGGGGGTCCTGCGCTCCGTGAATCCCCCCAGCGATATGGAAGGAGACATCACCGTGAATCACGACCGCGTCACCACGTCCTTCGGCGCCGAATCGACCGCAGAGGAGGTGATCGCCGGCATCGACTTGAGCGGCAGACGGGCGATCGTCACCGGCGGATCGTCGGGCATCGGGATTGACACGGCGCGCGCCTTGGCGGACGCGGGTGCCGACGTCACGCTTGCCGTCCGAGACACGGCCGCCGGGGAACGGACCGCCGCCGACATCACCGCCACGACGGGCAACACTGCTGTCCAGGTCGGTGCGCTCGACCTCGCCGACCAGGTGTCGGTCGCCGACTTCGTCGCGAACTGGGATGGCCCGCTGGATCTGCTCGTCAACAACGCCGGTGTGATGGCCCTGCCCGAACTCCAACTGACCTCGGAGGGGTGGGAACTACAATTCGCCACCAACCATCTCGGCCACTTCGCCCTCGCGCTCGGCCTGCACGACGCACTCGCCGCCGCCGGTCGAGCCCGGATCGTGTCGCTCAGCTCGCGCGCTCATCTCCGGTCCCCGGTGATGTTCGACGACATCAACTTCAGTTCCCGCCCGTACGACCCGTGGCTCGCCTACGGGCAGTCGAAGACGGCCAACGTCCTCTTCGCCGTCGAGGCGACCCGCCGATGGAGAGACGACGGCATCACCGCCAACGCGGTCCACCCCGGTGCGATCACCGACACCAAGCTCTCACGACACATGGAGCCCGAACAGCTCGCCGCCCTTCGCGCCTCGGGCATGTTCCGCTTCAAGACGATAGAGCAGGGTGCCGCGACGAGCGTGCTGGTAGCGACGTCGCCGCTGCTCGAGGGAATCGGCGGTCGCTACTTCGAAGACTGCAACGAGGCCATGATTCTCGATCAGCACGATCCCGGAACGAGCGGTTCCGGCGTCGCCGCCTACGCACTCGATCCTGATGCCGCCGAGCGCCTATGGACGATCTCGACCGACTTCGTCACTTCGCTGGTCGACCCGACGGAGTAGCCCGCTCCCTACGCTCCTTCCGACACAGATGGGAAGACGGCTCACGTCGATCACGCCTGACACCAAAAACTGGACTTGGGTTCTCCAGCGACGCTGCCCCGAGTGCGGGCTCGACGCGTCGATGATCTCCGAGCGCGACTGTGCCCGGCTGTTCCGGGAGATCGCCGCGAGCTGGATGGAGGTACTCGCGCCGTCGGGCGGGGTGCTGGAGCGGACCGAGGCGGGCCGTTGGTCGACCCTCGAGTACGGATGCCACGTCCGGGACGTGCTCCGACTCGCCGACGAGCGCATCTTGCTCATGGTCGAGCAGGACAACCCGACCTTCGAAAACTGGGATCAGGACGCCACGGCAGTCGCCGACGACTACGCAACCCAGAACCCCGAGGTGGTCGCGGTCGAGCTCGCGAGCGCCGCCGAGCGGGTCGCCGCCGGGCTCGAAGAGCTCCACGAAGCCGAGTGGCCGCGACAGGCCACGCGCAGCGACGGTGCAGCCTTCACCCTCGCGACCTTTGCCCGCCACCTCGTCCACGACCCGGTGCACCACCTCGCCGACGTGGTCATGCGGACCAGCTGAGCATGGAAGCTGAAACGGGATTCGATCACGATCGAGCCCACACGGGTCCGCTTCGTCGGCCGCCCTAGTGGTCCGTCGCTGAAATACTCTGGCGAGCTAGCGTGACACCATGCCCTTGGTGCTTGCTTCGCCTCTGCCCATGACCGCCGAGCAGCGGTCCGCGCTCGACGTGATGGCCCGTTCGAGCGT
>JAODBO010000068.1 GCA_025464005.1 Acidimicrobiaceae bacterium
TGAGGTCTTCACGTAAGACCCTGCTTCATCTTCACGTAAGGGTGTGACAACTGCCCCAAGCGGGCCACCTCGTTTGTGAGAAGTGGCTGGGTGGGGACTTCTCGTGGCGATATCCGAGGGCTTCTCCTGGCCACCAGGCTCAGCTACGTGGTGAGGCTCCCGGTTCCCGATGCGACGAGGTCGTCCAAGGTCGTGCGCCGTCGTCGGCGCAGCTTGGGCTCGAGCCCGGCGGCTTGGCGTCGTTTCTCCTCGGTCTCCCTGACCTCGAAGGCGTCGAGGATGCGCTCGTTGCGCACGACGAACACGGTGGCGGCGAACAACGAGATCGCGGTGACACCCATGACCCGGCACCACCCTTTGGTCATGTCGTTGGAGGCCCGGTCCTTGGCGGTCGAAAACGTCCGCTCGACTGCGGTGCGCCGGGCATAGGAGATGCGGTGGGCCTTGGATGGGTAGTCGTGCTTTTGCGCCGTCTTGGCCGTGACGGCGACCGGGACGGTCATGGACTGCTGCGAGCAGCAGCGGGACAGCCGCTCGGGCGGGATCACTTGGGGGCGAAGGTGCGACAGCGTCATCGAGCGTTCGCGCACCGGACAGCGCACCTTGCCGGCCGCGGCCGGGCAGATAACGCGGTGATAACCGTCGGCGTCATCGGCACTGATGCGCCCGAGTTTGTAACGCGCCAACTCGGCGGTCATGGCGTCATGGGCGGCGATCTCTTCTCGGCTGGCTCCTCGGGCCAGTGGCCCGAGAGTCAACAAGGTGGCGGGGGTGGAGGGGCAGTAGAGGTTGCCGTTGGAGATGACGGCGCCGCCAAAAGTGCCCCGTGGCCCCCGGTCCGCCGGATGGTGGTCGGTCACGATGGCCGCGCCGAGGGCACGCAGCGGGAGGGCCCAGTGCGCCGGCACCCGGTGCGCGTAGCCCGAGTCGGCCAGCACGTCACCGAGGGTGATCTTGTCCTCGACCATGCGCTCGAGCACCCTGACGAAGGCATGCGGGGGATCGATGTGACAGTTGGTAAGCAAGATGCGGCGGACCAGCTCGGGGACGGCGGGACCATGTTCTTCTCTCACCATGGTGGCGGCTTGGAGCTCGTAACCGAAGAACTTCTCGTCTCTTTGCCCCGGCTGGTTGGACTTTCGCCGTCCCCATGAAGCCTCGGGATCGGCGCAAAGCCCTCCCTTTTCGGAGGGCGGTGTCGAGAAGGTCTCGTGGTCGCTCCAGTCAACGGCGAGCGCACTGGTCGCCTCACGCACCCAGCTCGGCACACTGGCTTCGAGCAGCGCGTCCATCACGCCGCAGAGCGCATCGGAGGGTTCTCCGTCGGGGTTCTCCTTGGACAGTGCCTCAACGATGAGGTGGAAGGTCCGCTCCACCTGGCGATAGGTGAGCAGGTGGGGACCGCCCCGCCACTCGACCTCCACACCGAGGCGCCGGCGGTCCGGTGGCGAAAGGGCGACCAATGCGGCATGCACTCTGGTCAAATGGGCCGGACGCCCGTCGGCATGGGCCAACAGCATGCCCAACAACAACGCGTGCACGCTCAGTTGGCGCGGCCTGCCACCGGCGGGCAGGAGCACCTCGACGTGCTCGGGCGCCTCTGAGTGCACCAGCACCGTCTCAAGACGCGCCAGCGATATCAGGGCGCCCGTCCCAACAACGCCACGGTTCTGGCTTCATCGACCTCGGGCATGGCGGCGACAAGGTCTCCTAGGCGCTGCGTGCAGGTGACTCCGGCGGCGGCGAGGAAGTGCGCCAGCCCGATGGCCTCCGCCACTTCCACCAGCCAGGTCGAACGCAGCCGGGATGTCTCGAGCCGGGGCAGGTCGCCGCCGCCCGACAACGACGAGATCAGCGGAGTGGTGACGTTGTGACGATAAGGATCGTTGCCGCCGACCACGTACCCCGACCGGGCAAAGCGGGCCGAGGCGAGCACGATGTCGTGATAGCGGGCCAGGACCGGGACCGCTCGGGGACGGGTGCCCCGCACCTCGACGACCACGCCACCGGAACGCTCGACCACATCGCGTCCGGTGACACATCGCAGGTCGGCCCCGATGAGTCCGGCCCCGGCGCCGAGGGCCAACAAACCCTCGGCCCGGCGGCGCCGGGCCTCGGTCGGCTGATGGGCCGCCAAGGAGAAGTAGGCGGCCAGCTCTTTGTCCGAATACGGGACCTTGGCCCGTTCGCGTGACAGGGGGATCGGGGCCGGAGGCTTGTGCACCAGCACCCGAGCGGCCACGAAGCGCAGGTTCGAGCGCAGCGTGCGCCGGGTCGCGGGAGTGAACGTGGCGCCCTCGACGACGATGAAGCGCTCGATCATCGCCGGAGACAGACACAGTGCCGGGTCGAGCGGCGCCCCGACCGAGACCGCGAAACAACCCAGCTTGGTCAGGGCGAACAAGAGCGCTCGGGCCCGAGCAGGCGTCGACGGGTCGGCAAGCCGGGCCGCCTCCTTGGCGAAGATGGCGACGCTGCTCGGGGCCCGGGGGCAAAAGCGCTCGATCGTCCGCGACACGATGGCCTCTGCCATTGCGTCACTATACTTAATGCCATGCCACGACCGGGGGATGCCGAGTGCGAATCTAAAGAGGTGCAACTCGACGCCGGTCGCAAGGCCGAGGCCAAGCGCCTCCGGCAAGACATCGCCCGCATCGGCTTCGTCTTGCCGGGCACCTTGGCCCGGCGCCAGACACGCTGTGGCAGGCCGGGGTGCCACTGCCACGCCGATCCACCCCAGCTCCACGGGCCCTACTGGCTCTGGACCCGAAAGGTGGCCTCGAAGACGGTGACCCGCATGCTGACCGACGAGCAGGCATTGGACTACCAAGAGTGGTTCGACAACGCCAAGACACTGCGGACTCTCACCTCTGAGCTCGAGGCGATCAGCCTCGCCATCGTCGAGGAGGACCCCCGCTCGATTCGCCGTCCCGGAGGACGGAAGCCCACGCCGACCTCGTGACGTCTGTCGTGTGGCCACTCACCGCGTAACCCGCGGGCGACCTTCCTCACGACGCCGATAAACCCAGCTCAGCTACTTACGTGAAGACCTCACTATTTACTTCTGATTTGCGCGTCTCTACGGGAATCAGCACTTCGCTGACCAGCACCTTCGCGATTCGCATCGTGACTTATCCACAGGTTTATCGGGGGAATATCTCGGGGCCTGATCAAAACTGCGTTATGTGCGTTACGCAGGGGTGGCGCGCCGCCAACCCTCGGCACGCTGCGACTTTCGGTGATTCGTCCCGAATGAGCTTTCCACGCCCTGTGTTGCCCTACCGCAGCCGTATGCAGGCGCCTACTCAAGTGCCGGGAGGACGTCCCTCGTCCAAGGTGCCTAATTCGGGCCCTAACTCGCAGCCTCGTAGCTAAGTGATGAAGCCCCGACGCCCGCTTCAGAACCACGAGGCAGCGGCGGCAATACCGATCGCGGAGGTGGCGCGCTTCACCGGGTGCAGCACCACAGAACTCATGGATCTTGTCCGTCAAGGCGTTCTCGAGCAGATCTCGGGACGTCATCGCTGTGAACTGACGGCGACCAGCCTCCGCAAGTGGATGTCCGGTCGGGAACCTGACGGGGACAAAGTCCGCGACATCAACTCCACCTCGCCGCGTCCAGCTGTCGCCGGCTGACCGGTCACAGTCAGACGCACACAGCCAACTCGTGCGACGAGGTGCAGTAGCCGCGAGCGGGCGGTTTTGTGGTCTGCAGACACCCGGCGCGGTGGGACAATGGAACCCATGTCGGGCGTCAAAGATCTCCTAATGCAGCAGCTCGAAGGGCTGTTTACGCCGACAGACGCGTCCATCTGCCTCGCCCATGTAGAGGACCGCTTCCTGAGGAAATATCTTCCGGGCACCCGCGCGACCGAGCCGTGTGCCATCTGCGGTCGCCTTCGAAACGCAACCGGCCTTGACCATGTCCTCGCGTTCGGAGTTGACATGATCCGGCTCCACCGAGATCGGGCAATTGACGACTTGCCGCACGACGCGGAGGAGGAATACGGCTACGCCTTCGGTTACGCCGTCAACGACACGTGGGACACCGTGTACACACTCTTCGAAGGCGGCCTCGACGACGACCTCCTCCAACTGATGCAGGAGCGCCTCGAGCCCGAGACCTGGTACGAGCGGTCGATGGTCTGGCTCGAGGGCAAGGAGCTCTATCTCTACAGCTGGCGGCAGTTCGCCCAGGCGATGCGCACGGGCGTCGCACCCGAACGCGACGATTGGGCGACGGAGGCGGCCGAAGGCATCTCGGTTGAGGAGATGCTCGTTCGCCTAGCCAGCCTCATCGACGAGTTCGACCTCGTTCATCCGTCTTCGCTCTCTCGATGGATTCGGGCGGTGCGTGTTCCAAAGTCGGACGCGCTCGACGCTGCGCGGCTCGGGACCGCACCTTCCGAATATGCCGTGGACGCCAGGATGAGTTGCGGGGGAGAGGGCGTCTTCTACGGGGCGGCTGATGAGCAGACGAGTCTGTTAGAAATCCGCGCTGTCGCAGAGGAGAGCGAGATCGTCATCGGCGAGTGGCGGCCACGGCGACCTCTCCAGCTCCTCAATCTCACCCGGCTGCCAACGCTTCCGTCCTTCTACGATCTCGAGCACAAGTACCAACGGGACATGCTGACATTCCTCGAATCCTTCGCTACGGACGTCAGCCTCCCCATGGACGTCCCGACGTTTGGTGGCTACCGGCCGACCCAAGCCGTCTCCGCCCATCTACGGAAGTCTTTCGAAGGCCTCGACGGCATCGTTTACTCCTCCTCGATTACCAGGAAGGCGTGCTGCGCACTCTTCGTCAGCAACGAGGAATGCCAAGACGGCATCGGACCACTTGAGCTTCAGAAGTTCCGCCGCCGCCGACCAGCCCCCCGATGACGCCGGAAAACGCCGACCCTCAGGATGCCGGACGAAGATCGTCCCAAGGCGGTTCCGCTGCCGCGGGTGGCGTCGACTTCGACGCGCTGGTATTCGCATGGATGGCATCACACATGGTCTCGAACACCGCCATCGACGACTGGCGGTTGGCAGACGGACGACTAACCGCGGCAGGTGGACAGACCGGCGCTCACATGGACGACTGCGGTGGCATCACTCGTCACCCGGGCCGCATCTACGTTCAGGCGAAGCGGCGCTTGTTCCTGGGAGAGCCTGAGAAAAGTCCTCTGGCCCGAGCGATCGACCAAGCGGCACGGCAGTTTCGAGCTGGTAACGCAGAAGACGGTGATCGACCGCTCGAGGAACACCGCGATCTGCTGGCAATCATCACCGACCGTCGCGCCGGAGCAACGATCCGTATTGATCTCGCTGAGGTCGTGGATTTGTTGTCATCGCTGCCTGACGAACTTCCCCTCGAGACCGCAGGCGCTGGCAATGAGAGACGCGCCGAGGCGCTGAGGCTCCTTCTCGTTCACGCCCGTCGCTCCCTCGCCCGCGCGTACGGAACGGAGAGCGTTGACGAGCGCGTGTTGCGCTCGTTCTTTCGCGTTCTCTTCGTCGGAGTGCTTGAGCTCGAGCCCGGCGAACCTGAACGACGATCGGCGGAAGGTCTGCTGCGTCAGATCATTACCGAACCAGAACGCGCCTCGGAAGCCTTTGAGCACCTCGCCCGCGACGCTCAGGTCCGCGGCATCAAGCGTCAATGGGCACGCGTGCCGGACATTCGCGCGCACCTTCGACGTCGAGGCCTTTCGCTTCTCCACGATCCGCCGTACCGAGATGACATAGCGCGTCTCGCAGCTGTCACCACTAGTTCCGTTCAGGTTCAGCGGGCTCAGTTACTGACTATCCAAGCGCCAGATGGCGTCATCGAGATCGAGCGAAGCGTTGTCGAGACTCTTCGCAATGTCGAGGGAGTCGTGGCACTGATCGGTGACGCGGGATCAGGCAAGTCCGCGGCTGCTGTCCGGCTCGCGTGCCAGCTTCTCGAACAGGGTCGCGATGTCGTCTACCTACCGGCCGACGCGCTCGAGTCATCGATTGCAACCGCCCGAGGACTTACCTTCGCCACCTCCTTGCCCGAGGCACTCACTGGATGGGATGGCGACAGCGAGGGAACCCTCATCGTCGACGGTATCGACTCCACTCGCGGAACGATGACCGGAGAGTGGGTCACAGCGCTCCTCCCCGAGCTTGCGGGGAGCCGCTGGCGAGTGATCGTCACTCTTCGCACGCACGATCTTCGAAGCAACGAGCATTGGCGACAGACCTTTCGGGGCGTTCCCGTCGACGAGCACGCTGCCGTTCCAGATCTCGTGGGGATCCGTTACCTGCTCGTCGGTGATCTCGACGACGACGAACTCGAACAGGTGAAGAGACAGAGCGCCGATCTCGGCCACCTGATCGACGAAGGGGACGAGCAGCTTCTCTCGCTGCTGCGCAATCCCTTTAACCTCAACCTCGCAGCTGACCTCTTGGCGACTGGATCTACGGATGTCGCGACTGCACGGTCGCGTCTCGACCTCTTGAATCGTTACTGGCAACGCCGTGTCCAAGGTGGTGCTCAAGGCCTCCAACAGCAGGCCGCGATTCGGCGTCTCGTAGGGGAGATGCTCCACGCACGGCGCTCCACACTTGATGTCGTGAATGCCGTTGACCCGAGCCAGCTCGAGGCGATTCAGACGTTGCTTCATGGGGGCGTGTTGCGGGAGACCCGTGCCGAGTACGCCGGTTCGCGGCTCGTCGAGTTCTCACACCCGTTGCTCTTCGACTATGCAGTTTCTGCTGAGATCTTCTCCGTCGAGCCACCAGATTTCGTCTCGCGCCTCGACGCTGACAGGAACCTCACGATCCGCCTGTGGCCGAGTGTCGAGCTCTACCTCGCCTCGGTGTGGCAGCGCGATGCAACCCGCTCGCGCTTTTGGGATCTCGTTCTACGCCTCGCAGGTCGGCCTGACGGGCACCCGCTCGCGGGGATCGCCGCCGCTTTTGTCGTCCTCGGCGCACACCCGGAGCCCGAGGACTTCGCGTCCCTCTTTTTAGCTTTGCGCGATGAACGTTCACAGGACGCTTTGCGCATCCTCAACCACATCGCTGGCGCGCTCAACTGTCCGGAGATTCCGATTCTCGATCGGATCGCGTCCGTGCCGGCATTGTCGGAAGCGACAGCAGTGACCGCAGAGATTGCCCGCGAACACAGTGACAATTCAATGGCCGACGCGACGAGGGTCCTCCTTCGCCGGATCGACCACCCCGACGTCGCCCCCCTCGGACCCGGAGCGCTGGGCGGCGAGGCGAGAGCGCGGGCGGTGTGCTCTCTGACGGAGTTCGCCTTGGCTGACCCGACCGCCGAAGGACGCATGGACGTCGCTCGGATGGTGTCATCCATGCTTGCCGCGTGCGTGCTCATCGATCCTGAGCGGTGCATTCCCGTACTCGAAGCAACGTTGGCACAAGAGGTACTGGCGCACTGGGGCGTTCTTGTTGTCCGATCTACCCTCGACCAGATCCCGGTAATCGCCCCGTCGCTTCCGGACCTCGCTCGCCGACTCTTCGAAGCCCCGTGGTCGTTCGAGGAGACACGCGAGACCGGTCTCGGATTCGGAGGACAGCTCTCCCTCATGACGATGAGCTGGCGAAGCGCCCAGGACACGTGTCGCTACCACTCGTCTGAGGTGTTTCCGCGATTTCTCCGTGCTGCCCCCGCTGCCGCAGCGACGGCGCTCGTGAACGTATTGACTCGACACGGAGCGAGTTCGCATACACCTGGCCTCATCGTTCAGCCAGAGCTGTCACCCCACGACGAACCCCTTCCAAGGATGGGGAAGCAAGTCGGCCAGTGGTTGCTCGGGGTCGCTGGCGAGAGCGCTGTCTTCGAACCGGCGCTCGATATTTTGTCCACTGACCCAACGGCGAATCCGGCTCTGTGGCAATCGATCTTCAGTGCGGGCGCTGCGCATCCCGCGACTCTCGGTCGATCGATCCTCGAGCGAGTGCCAGCGCAGTTCTTCGATCCAGCATTGCTGTCGCTCGGGGCGTTCGTCGAAGCGATGTCGAATGAGCTCACCGGCGACGACCATGTCGGTCTCGAAAGGCGGATCTTGGCTGTAACCGCTCCACAAGTTGACAACGAGGAGTGGACAGTGAGCCTTCGCTCGGGCTTAGCCTGTTTTCTCAATCGCCTTCATGTGGAGCTTGGCGAAGTCCGGGCACTCCTTCCAGCCGAGGACCAAGCGCCGACTCCGCAACAGGGCCCGCCGCTCCTCGGATGGACCGGTGCGGATGATGGCGCCGTTCCATGGGAGGCAAATACGCCTCAACTGCCGCCGGAGGTCGAGACGCTTCTCGCCGACGCGCGTACTGTGGCCAACAACGCAATGCCACAGGCTGACCGACTTGAGGCGTTGTCACGCTTGCAGGAGAAATTCGCCGCCACCTCGACTGAGTTTTTGGCGGACGCATTCGTAACGGCCTCGCTCGCAGAAGCGGCTCGTGCACTCGCCCAGTTCGACTGGAACGCCAAGCCAGATGGCGAACTTGGAGCGGCAATGGTTGCAACCCTCATCGCCGTGTTGGATGTAAGTCCGTGATGTCGTGGGACGGCACGGCCGCAAACACAGCGATTAGCGGACTGCGTGCGCTTGTCGGGCGCCCAGACTGGCGGGATGCCCCCGAGCGAGAACGAGCACGCATCGCGCTGATTCAACAACTCGAAAGCACCCAGCCGCAAAGCAGAATGCTGGCATCGAACGCGATTGTGCATCTCTACGACGGTGCCGAACTCGAAGCGCAACTCTCGACCCGCCTCGCGTCCGAGGTCGAGCCACAGGTGCAGGAAGGGTTGCTCGGAGCGTTGTGCGACCTCGCGCAACTCGATCCGGTGTCCGCGGATCGCGTTCTTGAGACGCTCGCGGACACCGAGAGTTTCGCGGCGGTGCACTACCGGCCCGATGAGGAAATCGACGACCTCACTCGAGCCGACGGTCGGCTCACGCGAACACTGCTCGAAACTTTCGTCCGGCTCGCGATCTGGTCTGGAACTCAGTACGCGGCGCGCGCGTGGGCCGATTGGTCGGCTCACCCAATCGAGGCGACCGCAACAGTTCGAAGCCTCGTCCAGTTCAATCGCAAGGCGATGATCTCCCGAACGCCTGAGCCGGATGATTCCCAACGTCGAGCATTCACATTCGTTGCCGAATTGTCCGAGCGCGTGCTCAGCATCATCGATGATTCCGAAACCCAGGACACTGCGGCAACAAGAATTCGCGCACGAGCGGTCCAGGTTGCGCACGCGATCGCCGTTGAGTTTTATTTTGCGAGCGGAGCGCTCCCTCCTAACAACACGCCGCCAGAGGAGGAGGTCCTGAGACGTCCGGAGAGATCCTTTGTCACGCTCGCGCTACCGATCCTCAAAAGACTCGCAACGACCGGGGATGTTCCGACGGCGCATCAAGTGATCCAGACGCTGGCCTATCTCAGCCGGATAGAGCCACGTCCGGCGCTGATGGCAATAACGACGGCTGCACTCGCCGCTCCTGGGTACGAACGCGAGGAACAGGGTGAAGAGACGATGTTCCACCTATTCGATCAGATCCTTGCGAACGATACCGATGGCATCTTCGACGATGACGAGTGCCTGGACAGGATCCGCGAGGTACTCGAGCGGTACATCGATCTTGCCTCGACGCCAGCGATCAGTCAGATGCAGCGCCTATCTCAATCTTTTCGCTAATGCAAGGAACCTTTTGGACGACCGAAGACCCCACAACTCGTCGACGGGGCGATCTTGATATCGAAGGTGGACGCATTGTTCTGCCGGATGGGCATCTCGTCGAGACGATGGAAGTATTGGAACAAACCGCAGTAGCAATCTCCTTAGTACCGCGTTCGCTTACCAATCTCGAATTCACCGTGCATGGGGACCTTGACAGCGGATTGGAAGTCACGATTCCAAATGTCACCGTTGGTAGCTACACCGATCACGTTCAAGAGCTTCGATTTCTCGAAGTGCTCGAGGGCACCCACGCTGACGCAACGCTTCAATATCGGTCGGCGACAATCGTCTTCGACGCTCCTCACGATGCCTTAGTTGCGAAGTGGATGCTCGAAGGCTCTTTGAGCGTTCCCAAAGTCGGGACAGTGAAGTTGTCGCGGTCGGAACGGACGATCGAGTTTGCTGACCTCCCGGGTATCACGCAGTCGGAAATCGAGCGTTGTCTCATCCAGCCCATGGCAAATCTCTTGACTTTGCTCTCACATGAGGTTCCGAGGATCAAGGAGTTGAGCTTGGTCTCGACTGATACCAGCGACTCGAGCGGAGAGCGACGACATTTCGTTCGGAGAAAGGAGTTCGCGCAGGCATCTGCTGAGACTCGTGTGCGGCCGATCGTGTCGCTTCAACACTTCGGAATGGACGAAATCGCCCGATGGTATGAAATGAACGACGCTCTCAATCCGGTCTGCGCGGTAATCGGGAAGACGATCTCTTCCCACTCGTTGCCTGTCGAATCGAGGGTGCTTCACCTCGCAGCCAGTGTTGAAGCGGTTCACCGAGTTCTCTTGGGAACTCAGAGGATGACTCGCTCCGAGGCGAAGAAGATACGTTCGACGGCTGTGGCCGCTGTTCCCGATTCAGCCAAACTCGCGGTTCGGAGTTTATTAGCGGACTTGCAGTATCCGACATTTGCCGATCGGCTTGAAGAGATGCTCAACGGGATTGGCTCCTTCGCGAGTGACATCGCAGGAGTGCTCACTAACAGCAGTCCGGACGCGCCAACCGGCCAGGTGGCTTGGATCAAAGCAGTTACAAGGCACCGCAACTTCTTCGCTCATCAAGAACCGCACTCTCCAAGCGACCTGCGTACTTTCGCCGGAGAAATGTTCGTGTTGTTCGAGTCGCTCGGATGGCTGCTGACAGTTGCACTGCTGACCAAGGTTGGAATCGATACTGGCAAACTGGAAGACGAGCTCCGGAGCACGTCGCAGTTCCAACTGTTCCGTGAACGATCGATCGAATTATGGCCGTCGATCTACCGTGCGACATCAGAGTCACCGACTGCGGACGCATCTCAGTAGATGCCCGAAATAGTTACTCTCGGCATCTCTCGCGGCGCTGCCGTAACGCGCGACCATGATCAACCAGCGTTGCTCTCATCTTGCGGTGGAGTAATCGCTGTCCAGTTCCTGACTATCCGGTCGCAGTGTTCAGCGATCTCGTCAGCGTTGAAGTCGTAGTAACCCGACCAAGCTTTCAGGGCGTAGAGGTATCCATACAGGGCTTGCGACAAGAGCCACTGCAAGGACTCAAAGTCATAAACGTAGGTGTGGTCTGCAGCGCGAATGCGCGTTCCAGCAATGAAGTTCGGGTGGCACCAGGCGCTGAGCGTCGCGTAGATGCCCTTCGCTTGGGACGCTGTGATCTTTCCGCCCGCCACGGACCATTCCGCCAGCTCGACGTAGTTCGGATAGGTCTCGCCCTTGATAGTCCACGTGCTCGCAGTCGGATCGAGTGAGTCAGGATCATGTGGGTCCATCGGGGGTTGCAGGGGAGCGAACCACTTCTGCACGTCCGAACGGATGCTCCGCTCCAACGTGGCCATCATGTCCTGTTCCTCTTTTGGTGCTTTCATTGAGCTAATGCCCCGTCGGTGGAACTGAGTTGAGACGAGCGCCTCGAAGCTCGCCCGGATCGCGCGGATCATCGGGCCTTTTGCAGTCTCCACTGTTGGCGTGGCACCTTCGTATTCCGGTGGCAGGTCGAGAAGCCACATGATGCGACCAACTCGTTCGACAACCGCCCGCACCAACACTTCTAGCGAACCGCCAACGATGCTTTCATGCAAGAGCAGAGCGAGAGCTCGGAGTTCGTAGCCGCAATCGGACAGGTAATAGCCGATTGCGTGGCTGAGCCATTGCGCCGGACGATCGCTGTTGATGGTCTTCAAGAACACTGCCTCGTCGAAGTCGGCGTGTGACATGTCGTGCCGCCTCACTCGGGTTGTCTCGTCAAGGTTGCCAAGTACCAACGAAGCGGCCTCCTCGAGGACATCTGCGATCGACTCAGTCACCGACATCACTCACTCCGAACTAACAAAGGAACGATTGGAGGCACTTAGGAAATGAGCGAGTACGGCGATCGCGATTGTGAGCATCCGGCACAACTTGGCGGTTATGGGATACCGGAGGGGCATTCAATCGAGACACCTTTCGTAGCGCTCAGATATGGACTCCCCGGCCCAGCGCGATCAACTCCCGAGTACCTGAAACGCTCACATTGATACCTGATCGCCCATAAGGATCAGATTCTCGACCTCGTTTAGCTTGGCGGAACTCAATGTCCCTACCTTTTCAATCAGAGCCTCTTGCGACGAGGTGAGAACCCACGTGCAGTTGATCTGTCCCGGTCTGGGCAGCGCTACTCGGACGACGTGGCCATGTAGTCCGAGGTCAACTTCCACGGCCACACCCGAGATGTCTTCGTTGGCTGGCTCAACAGCGACCACGCACCGAAGATCGAGATTGCCGAGTTTGGAAAGCACGACGACTGGGCGAAGGTGGTCGAACATTGCCGTCCAGGTATCACCTGGATTGACAATCTCGTCGGTCCTGGGAGTCGGGTTCACTGCGCCCATGTTATTTGCACTTCCGAATCGAGCGGGGGCGAGCTCATGGCGTTTCTCGGGGCACCGATCGGCATCGAGCGCGATTCTGCGTAGGCGGTGCCTATGGCGGCTGCATTATGCAGACGAACGTGCGGCGGCTTCACGAACATGCAGGCGCGGATGCCGCGAAACTCTTAGTGCCCCCGCCACCATTTGAACGCTCGATCGCGCAGTTACGAATGCGATGACGGCGTGACCCTGGAGCACGGATGGGCGTGTGACCAGGATCTTCGCGAGCCTCGCCGCATGGATAATGCATACCGGTGGTCTCCGGCCGCCAAAGGGACTTGGGATCCAGCGGCCATCCCGGCGAGGAAAGAGGTCCCCGCTGATGTCGCCTCGGTGGCTCAGATGTGGGTCGCCGCCACCTATGACGATCTCCGTCGGGCAGGTCCAGACCGCGGGACTCGGGTCCGGGGCGTCTTCGATCGCTATGTCATTCCCTGGTTCGGCCCGCAGACCAGCAGCGTGGGGGACATCACCTACTTCATGGTGCACGAGTGGCTGCTCACGCTGGTGGGTCGGCAGCGATCCGAGCCCGACGACCACCCGCCGCCGCCGGAGGTCGTTGGTGCGCCTAGGACGTACCGGGATCTCTCACTCCGAGAGGCGGCAGAGGCGGGAGAGGTCAGCGTGGCCACGGTTCGACGCCGCTGGCGCGACGGCGAACTGACCGGCGCCTATCGAGACTCGCACGGATCCGTCCGAGTGCCCGAGCTGGCTACTGCGGCACTCCGAAGAGCGAAGCGAGAACGACCGATTGGGCTGTCGCAGGCGGTGGTTTCCGATGCCCTGTGGGTCCTACGGCGGGTCCTGGCGTTTGCTCGGGCGAACGGACTGGTACCGCCTGGCTTTGATCCCACCGAAGGGCTCGATGCTCCGACGCCCGATGAGGTAGCCGCACGGACACGACGACCGACGTGCCAACCGCGCCCATTGAGTCTCTCTGAGTGTGCACGGATCGCCGCCCACCTACATCCGGTCCATCAGCTCGTGCTCTGGCTCCAACGCGTCATGGGCTTGCGCATCTCCGAGGCGTTCGGTCTCTTGGTCGACGACGTCATCGATCTGGGCGATACCGGGCTGCTGGTGGTGCGAGGCCAAGGAGGTCGGGTCTTCCGGGTGCGCGACGATGAAGGCCGCGTTGTGTCGGTCCCGTACAAGGAGAGGACGAAGACCGAAGCCGGAACTCGGGTCCTGGTCCTCCCGGGTGCCATGTTGGATCCGCTGCGTGTCGCCATTGAGGCGTTCCACACTGACCCCGAGACCGGCGAGATTGACGAAACGGCGCGCCTCGTCCCTGGACTCCGCACGGCGGAGGAGTCCGGTCAGCTGAGCTTTCGAGAGGCCTTCGACGTTGCTGCTGCCGCCGAAGGACTCGGCACGATGGAGCTCGGCTTTCGGGTCTCGCCACATCTCCTGCGAAAGAGCGTGGCCACAGACCTGGCCTGGCAGTCGGGGATCGAGAACGCGGTGCGACGGCGTTTTCTGGGTCATCGGGCGTCTGACGATGTCTACGGGCGCGTCTACACACTTGACCATCCTGAGGTCACGCCGCTGACCGAGGTGGCAGGAGTGCTCGACGAACTCATTCGCGGCTCGATCGGCTCCCTACTCATTCCGACCACTCGGCGGATCCGCTGGGGTCACGCCAATCGGGTCTTTCTGCGTGCGGCCCATGTCGAAGCGACGCTTCTTACCGCGGGCTGGTCGATCGACCCCGATGGCGGTGACGACCCGTTGTGCGACGTACGGCGGGTGGCGTCAGAGCTTGGGATGGCAGAGACGACCGCCAGGCGATGGATGCGAGACGGGACGCTGAGGTGCGTCATCGTCCGAGACGTCGACGGGGCGCAGCGACGTTGGGTCCGGTTGAGCGAAGTCTGGTCAGTTCGAGACCGACTCGGTGAACGGGTACTCCTGCCAGACCTGGCCGCCGATCTCGGTGTCCGATACCACGAGCTCTACAGGCTCTCGCGTCTACTGGGCCTCGAGCTTGAACGCCATCCAACCAGCCGGCAGTTTGAAGTCCCACCGGAGGCGGCCAAGCGCCTACGGGCAGAGCATGTTCGCGTCTGTGCCCTGCACGAGCGGTCGTTGAAGCTTGCAGTTACAGCACAACTTCTCAATCGTGCCGTGAGCACCGTCGGCCTGATGGCCAAACGAGGAGAGCTTGAGGTCGACTCGGAGACCGACAGCTCCAATGCAGTCTTCGTCACCCGAAAATCAGTGGAAGCGTTCCGGGTCGCACATGCCACGGGGCCATCGATATTGTCCATGGCCATGAGAAAGTCCCCGCTGGTGGCCAGATGAGGTCCCCGGTGGTGGCCATCAAAAGTCCCCGCTGGTGGCCAGGAGAAGTCCCCGCCCCTCACTGAGCATCCACCTGAAGTGCCCCTCGGCCGGTAACGGTGGCGGTGTCTGCCAACCGCCGCACCGACCAAGGGACACCTCTATGAAATCAGGCTCTCCTGCTCATTCCGTGGGTCGATTCCGCCCGGGCAGCTCCGGTCGATGACCTCCGAGCGCGAGGAGCGCGAGCGCGATCAGCGCCTGTGGTGAGCGAAAGCCGAAGGCGATGCGGGTGAGGAGGCGGATCTTGGTGTTCGTCGACTCGATGAGCCCGTTGGACAGGCCGTGGTCGAGGGTCGCGTCGATCGCCTTACGGTGCCGCGTGATCTTGCGCTGGAGCTCGACGAAGACCGTTATGCGACATCGTCGTGCCCAGGAGGTCCAGCGGTCG
>JAODBO010000093.1 GCA_025464005.1 Acidimicrobiaceae bacterium
AGCTAGAAGCGCCGGGGCCAGCGCTTCGAGCTGGCTAAGGATTCCGTTTAGGTCGTCGGCGAGCGGTTGGAGCAAAACGTGGTCAGCCCCGCTGTCACGGAGCTGCGCTACCCGGCGGGCGATCGCCACCTCGTCACCCCAGGCCACGACGGCGTCCACCAACCGGTCGCTGCCACCTCCGGCTAGGTCATCGTCGCCGTAGCCGAGGCGCCGCAAATTGTTGATGTAACTCGGCAGGGTGAGCGCTACCTCCATGTGTGCTCGGGAGATTCGGCGGGCCTCCGCGGCATCGTTGTTGAGGACAACGGCTTGCTCGGGGATGAGCAGCTTTCCTGGACCGAGCACTCGACGGGCCTCAGGGGTGTGCTCGGGTGGAACAAAGTACGGGTGCGCTCCGTCTGCGTTGTCTCGCGCCAACTCCAGCATCTTGGGCCCGAGCGCGGCCAGCACCCTGGGGACGGGCGCGGACATGGGAGTGTTGGATCGAACGTCCGGCTCAGCCGCTGCGTCCATCTGCTCTAGGTAACGAGATATCCGGTGCAATGGCTTCTCGTAGGACTGGCCGGACTGGTTGACGATCAAGGAATGGCTGACGCCCACGCCGAGAACAAAACGGCCCAGCCATGCCCCCTCTAGCGTTGACGCTGCGCCCTGCATCGCGGCTGGGTGGCGAGCCCAGAGGTTGGCGATGCCCGACCCTACAATCAGCGTGGTCGTAGATGACAGCACCATGGCGGCATGGACGAACGTCTCCTTGCCGCCGATGCCCTCGCCGCCCCACAGCGATCCGTAACCGAGTTCCTCTATGCGGACGGCCGCGTCGCGTTGTTCGGTCATGGACGCATGGCCCAGCCAAGACCAAACCCCCACGGGCCCGAGACGGGACCGGATCGAATCGATTGTGGTGGTGGCAGGTTGAGCCGAGTCGACCATCTGGTTCCTCTCCGTCCTGATCACTTGGCGAAGACTGCTTGGGTCTCCAGGTAGGCCTGGATGCCGTACTGCCCGAACTCGCGGCCGATGCCTGACTGTTTGAAGCCGCCGAATGGTGCAGCGGGAGAGTCGATGACCTCGTTGACCATGACTCGACCGGCTCGCAGCTGTCGAGCCACTCGCCGCCCGTGTTCGACGTCCCCGGATGCGACGTAGGCATGCAGGCCGTAGACGGTGTCGTTGGCGATCGCGATGGCTTCTGCCTCGTCGCGGTAGGTGATCAGAGCGAGAACGGGTCCGAAGATCTCTTCGCGGGCGACGGTCATGTCGTTGGTCGCCGCGATGAGGGTCGGCTTGACGTAGTTGCCGTGCTCAAGTCCGTCGGGGTGTCCTTCGCCGCCGGCCAGCACTTCTCCGCCTTCCTCGATGCCGGCGCGGATGTAGTTCTCGATGCGCTGGTACTGGTCGGAGTCGAGGACGGGGCCGACGATGGTGTCTTCGTCACGCGGGTCGCCGACCTTGATCGCGGAGACGGCGTCCACCAGAGCAGTTCTGATCTCGTCGATGCGGCTTTCGGGCGCCAGGATGCGCGTTCCGGCGATGCAGGCTTGGCCGTTGTTGAACAGGCCAGCTTGGACCGCGAAGGGGATGGCCTTCGACAGGTCGGCGTCCTCGAGGATGATGGTCGGCGATTTGCCGCCGAGCTCGAGCGTGACCCGCTTCATCGTGTCGACCCGGTTGTGGGCGATGGCCTTACCGGTCGCGGTCGAGCCGGTGATCGACACCTTGCCTACGTCGGGGTGTGTGGTGAGAATGTTGCCGACGGGGTCGCCCTTGCCGTAGACGACGTTGATCACACCGGCCGGGAGGCCGGCTTCGGCGATGGCGTCCACGACTGGCAGGGTCTGCCAGATGCCGCGCTCGCTGGGCTTGAGCACGACGGTGCATCCCGCGGCCAGGGCGACGCTGGCCTTCATCGCCATGAACCAGCTCGCGCCGTTCCAGGGCGTGATGAGCACGGCCACCCCGACCGGCACCTTGTAGACCGTTGCCGCGCCGATCTGCTCGACGAAGGTCTCTTCGCTGAGCAGCTTCTGCGCGTCGAGGAACCAGTCCCGCGACTGGTCGACGATGTAGGCAGCGGTGGCCGTGGTGGTGCCGAACTCGTCGATCAGGTTGGTGATCATCTCCTCGCGGTGCGCGCCGAAGGAGTCGGCGAGCTTCTGCAGGTGGTGGGCGCGCTCGGACAAGGTCGTCGCGGACCAGGCGGAGAGCGCCCTTTGTGCCGCGGCGACGGCCAGGTTGGCATCCACGTCATCGCCCAAGCGCGCCTCGCCAAGTTGCTCGCCGGTAATCGCGCTCGTCACGGCGTAGGTCTCCTGGCCATGGGATTCGACGAACTGGCCGTCGATGTAATGGGTATTGAAATGCGTCAACGTCGTCATTTTCATCGCCTCCTGATGGGATTGCGGGCAGTTGTCGCTGGTAACAGATGCGGTCCGGAATGCTGCGGCCGCGGGCGAGCCGCGAAGCACCGATCGCCGTTCGCCTCGCGGCTTCGCGACTCAAATGACCTTTGGGTTCTCGACGCGGGCGAAGGTGTTGAAGAACAGGTCTTGCAGCCGGCGGTGGCTGATGCGCCACCCCTGCGGCAGCCGCTTCAGCGTGTCGCGCCACATGCCAGCATGGACGAGGTTGGAGCCGCCGTCACGGGCCTCGTGTAGGTGCAGGAACGGGCTTACCGCCGTCGCGGTATCCCCCTCGATGGTCACCGTGGCGTATCCCTCACGGTGCTGCCATGCGTCGAAGTGGACGGGCATGCCCTTCTGCCCGTCCAGATTGGGGCCGCGGAGCAGCTCCGCGTACTCCTGCAGGGTCATCGCGGCCGGGCCGCCAACCGCGCTTGCGTCCAGCACGGCGTCGGGAGCGAAGATTTCTAACCACTGCTGTAGGACGTCCTGATCATCATCAGCCTGATGTAGGTCCTGGCCCATGCCGTACTTGGCGATCAGGTCCTGGATGGCCAGCCGGTCGAGGAGATACCTCACATCGATTTCCAGGGTCATCGCTGTTCCTTCCATCTGGCCGCGGCGGACCGGAAACTAATAACGCAAGTAACATGCGCTACATTCGCACCCTAGCTCCGCATCAGACAGAACGCAAGCAACATGCGTTATGGCCTCTCCCCGAGACTCGGCTCGGGCACGATCGCCGCTGCTCCTGCCCGCACGTGGTGCGCGCTGGATCTCCTCAAGGCCCGCCGCAGCCGCCCGTAGTGCCATCCTGTTCCCAGGGTCCGCTGTCGTCGCCGCTCGTGCGCACTGTCGCCAGTGCCGAATGTCGCAACGGCGAGCTTGGGAACGCCCCGGGCTAGTGGTTGAGGCCGGCGACGAGCGCAGTCAGTAGTTGCACGAGTCGAGGTTCGAAGTTGAGCGCGGCGTGGCCCCAACGCGGAACCTGCTCGTACAGCGCGGCAAGGGTCGGGGAAGGGTGCGATACCTGCCACAGGTTCGCAGCCAATCCAAGCGTGGCACCCAGCACCAGTTCCGCCTCGGCAACACCGACGTCTTCGGAAGCGTTCGCGATCGCAGCACACATCGCGTCGTAGGCCTGGAACGACCGCTCCTTGTAGCGACGAGCCCGCTCCAGCGGCACCCCGTCCTCCAGACTGAGCGGCACGTGGGTCAGCAGATCGCAGAACACCTGGTCGGCGGTCAGCGACGAGACGATGAACTGCGCAAGCTGCGCTGCGGACAGATCGTGGGCCTCGTCGAGGTCACCGCAGAGCCGTCCTCGCCAGTCTTGCCAGCCCGACTCCGCGAGTTCGAGCAACAGTTCTTCGCGCGAGCCGAAGTAGCGGCGCAGTCCGGACGGGTCGAGGCCGGCCGCTCGGGTGATCTCTGCCAGCGTGAGCGCGCGCACGCCTTGTTTGAGGGCCATCGAGTACGCCGCCTGCATCAGAGCCGTGCAACGTTCTGCCTTGTCCTCATCGGAGCGCGCTCGTTGCCGTGTGACCAACATGGCGTCGAGTTTAGCGCATCCACCTTGCGTAACAGCTGGGTCGTGTCGTGCTGTTCACGCTATAGGAGCGCGTTAGCCAGGCGTCGAGGTCAGGAGGCCTTCGGCGACCAGACTCAGGAGGTCGGTCGTCGACTCCCACGACCAGGAAGGCGCCACGATCTACTGCCAGTTCGAGTCCAAGACCGGCCTGCTCGAAGCGGTCTGGCTGAAGCCGGGGGATGTCGGAATTGGCGGCCGCCAACCCTGACCCGATGGCGGCATTGCGCCACTTCCTCGAAACCTTCCCGAAACCTTCGGCGGCGGCCTCCGGGACGTCGACCGTGGCGCCATGCGAAGGCTCCGAGCCCTTGCTGCCCTCGACCCGAGGTTGGGGTTGTCGTCTTTGCACTAGACGGTCGGCGCCGCGTGGGGCCGCGTGTGCTCGTCGGCCGGTTGGTCGAAGAGGGTGACGAAACGCGTGGGACCGATCCCGAGGACCTCGTTCGAGTGCTCCATGTCCTCACCAGCTTCGAGACCTTCGACGGACTTGCCAAATCGGAGGGGTCGCTGACTGCTGTCCTTGGAGACGCAGTCAATCTAGTCAAGGCGGTTCTGCGTTGAGCACGAGCGACCAGAGAGGGCGGGGCAAGTCGGTAAGATTCGTTGACGCGCTCGCTCTTTTCGCAGGCAAGATCGGAGCCCTCGCGGAGTCGATCCGTCCTACGCGACTATCGCACGGGAGATCGTCCTTAGTCCCTAACCGTCGAAGTCCGAAGGGAGCAACAACATGGCGAACATCCTCTACACCGCAAATGCGCATGTGACCGGGGGGCGTGACGGCCACGGTCGTACGGCAGACGGCGAACTCGACGTGGACCTTCGCAGACCCAAGGAGATGGGCGGAGAAGGCGGTGGAACGAACCCCGAGGAGCTGTTTGCGGTTGGGTATGCGGCGTGTTTCGAGAGCGCCCTCGCCGTCGTTGCTCGCCGCAGCCACGTCGATGCCGATGATGTATCGATCGAATCGGCGGTGAGCTTGCTTCCAACTGGCGATGGGGGCTTCAAGCTGGCAGTCACTCTTGACGTGTCCCTGCCGTCGATTGATCGGGTCGTCGCAGCCGAACTTGTTCGAGGAGCCCATAAGGTCTGCCCATATTCAAATGCCACGAGAGGCAACATCGACGTCGACCTTCTCCTCGGCGGTCAGCCGATCTGACGAGCGGCGAGAGTCCCGGTAGAGAATCGGTTACGCGAGGAGTCCCGTCGGAGCAACGCTCTGGTGTCAGGACTTTTAGTTTGGTAGCTGGCGCCTGATACTCGCGTTAGCTCCAACCGACGCGGCGGCAGCGCGGGTTCGCGCGACGCTCTGGCTCGAGGAGTAATGCAGCCTTCGTGGGACGCGTCATGCTAGCGATGTCGGCACGAAGCCGAGAGATGTTAGCGCCGCGAGACGGCGCTGATGCGTCCGACGAAGAAGTGGGTGGAGCTCGTCGTGATAGTCGTGGACCTCGACGCTCGTCTTTCCCGGCAGCGTCCGGGTCACGCGCCCAACGTACTGGACGACTCGGCTGCGACCGGAGATCGGGAACGTCAGGAAGAGCGTGTCGAGTGCCGGAAGGTCGAAACCCTCGCCGAGGTAAGCGCCAGTAGCAAGAAGCAGGATCGGCACCGCGCTTACTCGGAGCTCCTCAAGGATTGCGGCGTGCCGCTTCTTGCCGGTGCCGCCCTTCAGCACGAAGGGCTCGAGTCCGTGGCGTCGGCTCAGTTCGGCCCGGAGAGCTTCGAGGTGCTCGGTCCGGTCGGTGAAGACAAGGACGTTGCGCCTGCGACGGTGCGCATCGGCGATATGGGCGCATATCTGCTTGGTCCTGCCTTCGTCCGAGACGACCTGACCGAGGATCACCTGGACTGCCGTCCCCTCCGCGAGCTCGGGATCAGCGAGCGTCTCGTGCACGACGAGGTCGCGGCGAACGAATAGCGTTGCAGCGGGGTCAGCCGTCATGGTGCAGCGAATGGGTCCAAGGTGCATGTGGAGGATGCCCTCCAGGCCGTCGCGCCGGCGCGGGGTAGCAGTCAGGCCGATCCACCGGCGGTTGGGTGCCCCGCGGACACACCGCTCGAAGGTCGCGGCGGGCAGGTGGTGACACTCGTCGACGACGACCAGTCCGTACTCGGCGAATATCTCGGCTGGGTCGTCTCGGCGTGCCAGCGTCTGGAGCGTGGCCAGGTCGACTATCCCGCTCCTCCGTGATCGCCCGGCGCCGAGCTGGCCGATCTCGCGCCTCTCCAGGCCGAGGAGGCCGCCGAGCCTCTGGCGCCACTGCTCGGCCAGGGGCTTCGTATGCACGAGGACGAGGGTCGGCGTGCCGGTCCTCGCAATGAGCGCGCAGGCCATGACCGTCTTACCGGCCCCCGTTGGCGCGACGAGCACACCGAGCTCGTGGTCGGCAAGCTCGGCGACGGAGTCGTCCTGGGCCGGGGTGAGCTCGCCGGTGAATACAAACGGGTGGGCAGGAAGCAATGGACGTTGATCGTCGACGTCGAGCCGACTACCGGCGGCCTCGACGACCTTGGCGGCATCTTCGAGGAGGCCTCGTGGAAGATAAAGCCGGCCGAGGTCCTCCTCGTAGCAGCGGACCATACGCGGGGTATTCCACGTCGAGAGTCGTAGCTGCTCGCGCTGATGGAATTCCGGGTTGTGCACCGAGGCCAGATGCTTGAGCGACGCCAGCAGTGCGGGCGGGAGCCCGATCCGGTCGACAGCCAGCATGGCGTCGAGCGTGGCGGCAACGACCGGTGGCGGAGTCGGCCCGGGACGCTTGGCGCGTCTGGCGGTCCCCGAGCCGATGGTCCCGGGTCCGGCGGCGACCCGGATGGCGTCGCCGATGCTCTTCGCATCCCCCGGGGCGAGCCGCCGGATAGCCGAGAGGAAGGCCCACTGATCGCGCCAGGGCTCCATGGTCGCCGGGTCAAGGAAAACGGTGTTGCCGGCCTTGCGGGAATGGCCCTGGAGTGGGAGAGCAATGAGGTTCCCGAAACCCTTCTGCGGGACGAAGTCCTGGGACGGGAAGAGCCGGTCGTAGCTCGTCAGGTCGACCTCGGCCCGTAGCGCCATCGTCTCCCGCAGCAGGCCGGTTCCGAGCCGGCGGGCGACGGCTGCTTCGACTTGCTCATCGAAGCACACCCAGACGTGGGCACCGTTACCCGAGCGGGACCGCTCGAGCGCGGCCGGAACGCCGTTCTCAGTGCACACTTCGAGGAAGGCCAACGCGTCGAGCGCCCACGTGCCCTTGTCGAAGTCGCAGGCGAGGAACCAGCAGCGGTCGCCGTCGATCAACGGGTACACCCCGGCTGCGATACGGCCGGAAAGGTGCGCTTCGACGACCGCGTCGTCAACCGGCGCGTAGTGACGAACGCCTGAGGGAACCGGTCGTCCGCCGAGGGTGACGGGTGACCATCCGGACTTACCCGTGGAGCGGTTCTCCCACCGCTGTGCAAAGACGTCTGGGCGTCCGGCGAACAGCGAACGGTAGAGGCGAACTTTCTCCTCGGGCGACGAGCTCCGATCGACCCCGACTGGAGCCTTCTCCGCCAAGGAGAAGAGCTTCGGCGCGCGCTGCGACCGGTGTGCTGGGGTTGTGGCTGACTCGACCCGGCCAGCGCGGAGCCGTTCGTTCTCTGCCTCGAGGCAGGCGATCTCCGCCCGAGCCGCCTCCAGCTCGTCCTGCATGCGGTCCACGTCGATCGACGACACCGCACGCACGGGCTCTGGGCCAGCAGCCGTGTCCCCGGACGTCTTCCCATCGCCCACGTTGGTAGCTCCTACCCGACCGGGAGACTCACGGTTCAGGCCATGCCCAGCCCGCCGGACGGCGAGCGGGGAACGGCGCGAGCCCGAGCCAGGTTCGGTACGCCGAGTGGAGCCACGCCGCGACCGTCCCGGACTCGAAGCGCGCATCGGCGAGCGAGATCACGCCCGGGCGCCCGCTCTCACGGCGGCACTGGGCGACAAGCCCTCGGCGCTCGTCGCCCTCGAGATCGAACCCGAGAACCTCTACCGCGACGTCGAGCACCACGGCCGGGGAGGGCACCTCCACCTCCTCGTCGAAGACCGTCAGGAACGCGGAGAGCTGCTCGTCAGTTCCATAAGCGTCCATCGTGATGGACTCTATGAGCTCGGTGAGCGACTGCGGCATGCAAGCAGACTACGAGGCGCCACCCGCGATCCTGGAGCCGAACAGGACCGTGTACTCATGGCACCCCACGGTCCCCCGGAGCCGGAGAGCGTGCCGATGCCGGTCGGTTGGCAGGCCCGCACCGTGACCCAGCTCCACCTCGATCTTCCGGCCGAGGTCTCCGAGCGAATCGGCAACGAGGCGGCTCGGCGCGGGGTCGCGCCCTAGGAGCTGGTCGTCGAGGACGTCGCTCTCAGCGCTTCTCGCCTCCTCGTCCTCTCGGCATCATCGGGCTCGGGACGAACGGTCGCTCCGACATCTCCGCGCACGTCGACGAGGAGATCGCTTCCATCCTCCCCCGGAGATCCACTTGCCATTCGGTCGAGGGAACAGGAAGACGATCCGCTCATCCCAAGGCAGGTGACTAGCGATCGGACGACGATTGCGGCTCTGAGGTCACATCGCTTGTGCGACGATGTGACCGAGAGCACCCGTTTTCCGCATTACCCCCCACATCTGGGCGGTACTTGAGTCACACCCGTGTCCATGCCTCTGGAAGTCATCAGCTGGCCGCGAGTATCCTGACGTCCGTTCATCAAGAGTGACCCGAGGGACCTGGCCCTTTGACGGTCCGGCAGCCGGCTTCAGCACGGTGCCAATGCCAGGATCGATGAGGAGGCTCCAGTGATGCCCAAATCAGGCGACAACCGGATGCCGCTATAGTTGTGCAGTACCGAGAGGCGACAGAGCACGATGCTGGTGCCATTGCGGCCCTCCATGCTGACAGTTGGCGGCGGCACTATCGAGGCGCCTACCTGGACTCTTACCTCGACGGTGACATTCTTCCGGAGCGGCGAGAGGTCTGGACGATTCGTCTCTCGCCTCCTCGGTTGAATCAGCTCACCATCTGCGCGGACTTGGACGGTGAGGTGATCGGGTTTGCTCACACGATTTTCGGCCACGACCCGAGGTGGGGGGCTCTCCTTGACAATCTCCACGTCCGAAGCGACCTGAAGGGAGGGGGGATCGGGACAGACCTGCTGTTGGAGACAGCTCAGACGCTCATTCGCAGCCGGCCATCAGAGCCTCTTTACTTGTGGGTGCTCGACCAGAACACCGCGGCGCAAGCGTTCTATGACGCCAGAGGCGGCAGTCGGGTGGAAACCACTCTGCGCGGTCCATTCCCAGGGGGCGGGAGAGCAGTTGGGCACAGGTACTTCTGGCCAGATCCTCACGAACTCGTCACCGGGACCTCCAGATCGGCAAGAGCCTGATGGCCTGTCCGATAGGTTCAAAAGGAGATCGGCGTCAATCTCAATTCCGAGATTCTGTTCCGTGGCTGCCTTCACCCCGCTGACTTTCTGTCGCTCGCCAGCTTGATGGGACCGTCTCGTCCCAGTCACATGGGACCGGGTCTGGGGTCAATCAGTGCGGCGCTGTGATGATGACCGGCGGTTCAGCCGCGGTCAGGCACGCCGGCTAGGACGAGCTACCACCGGCCACGTGGCTCATCGATGCAACTGTGAGATCGAGTGAAGGGCGTCGCTATCTAGGTGAATTCGCGACGCTTCGAGATTCTCGAGCAGGTGATGCCGGGAGGAAGTTCCAGGGATCAGCAAGACGTTGGGTGCGATCTCCAGCTCCCATGAGAGGCATGCCTGCGCCGGAGTGCAGCCCAGTCGAGCTGCGGCCCTCGCCAATACGGGATTCCGCAGAACTGAGGTCGATCCGAATCCGAGGGGAGCGAAGGGTACGAAGGCGATGTCTCGCCGCCTGCATTCCTCGAGCACGGATTGGGATGCACGGTCGACTGGGTTGAATTCGTTCTGAACGCAGGCCACGTCGACGAACCGAAGGGCATGCTCCAGGTGGTCGAGTGAGATGTTGCTGAGCCGCACACCGCCGATGAGCCCGTCGTCACGAGCCGAGACCATGGCTTGGAGCTGGTCGTCGAAGAAGGCATCTGGCGCCGAAGCTCGCATCACGCGAAGGTTGACCGCCGCGAGCGTGTCCACTCCGAGCGATTTGAGGTTGTCCACGATTCCGCGCCGCAGCTGATCTGGTTGATCCGCGGCGAAGATCTCGCCCCTTCTCCCTCGCGCAGCACCCACCTTGCTGACGAGCACTAGCTCCGATGGGTAGGGATGGAGCGCTTCCCTTATGAGCTCGTTCACGACGACTGGTCCGTAGTACTCGGCGGTGTCGATGTGGTCTACACCGTGTTCGACTGCTTCCCTCAGTAGGGAAATCGCTGCAGCTCTATCTGCGGGAGGCCCGAACACGTTTGGTCCTGTGAGATGCATGGCCCCGAAACCGATCGGTGAGACGCGACGGGACCCTAGGCGTCTTTTCTCGTCTCCTTGCAAGGCAGGCGTGGAGCCCTCACTCACGAGCGCTTGTCCGGTCTTCTGACTCAGTTTTTGATTTCGAGCGAGCCAGCCCTGCCTGGCGAGGGGTTGTCGGTCCCACGATGAGAACCGCCGAAGGGGCCTGCTCTAAGTTTGGTTGACGGCACATGAGAGTCACCGACAGGCAACCCGTACTCGAACGACATGGGTTCGAGCGGTTTTCGCGGATCCAGCATCGGCCGCCGTGATCTGATGTTCGGGCGCCAGCGCCGCCAGGCCGCCGCTCTGTAATACCAATCCGGCGACGAGGGCCCCAGCGATGTAGGCGAAGGCGGACCATAGGAACGCCGTCGTGTCCCCGTGAAACACGGCCGCCTGGATGCTGGCCGGAGTCTGCGCCCGACCGACCAGGTAGGATGCCGCAGCGCTGGCGGCCAGCGTGTTGAGGAGCGCCGTGCCGATGGACCCCCCGACCTGTTGCGCCGTGTTGAGGGTCGCCGATCCCACGCCCGCGTCCTCGGGTGCCAAGCCGAGGGTGCCGGTGCTGAAAGCTGGGGCGACGCTCAACCCCGACCCGATTCCGAGCACGAGAAGATACGGGAGCACATGGCTTGCGTAGGACGAATGTAACCCGATCGCATGAAGTCCGAACGACCCCGCGGCACACAGGAGCAATCCGACCGGCACGATCGGCTTGGGCCCGAGTCGCGGCAACAACACACGATTGGAGATCTGCGCGACGACGGCCAAAGCGGCGATGAGAGGCAGGAACGCGATGCCGGTCTTCACCGAACTGAACCCCAACGTGGACTGCAAGTAATAGGTCAAGAACAGGAACACGCCGAAGATTCCGACGCCAGCAAACAACATCACCAACAACGACCCGCCTCTCGTCCGGTTCAGCACGACCCGCGGCGGGAGCAGTGGATGCTTTGCGCGCGTCTCGAATAGAGCGAAGACCGCGAGCAGCGCTACCCCCACGACGAGCGATCCGATCGTGTAGCGATCGCTCCACTCGGTGGTTTCGGCGTGCGAGAAGCCGAACACGAGCGAGAACAGACCGACGCCCACCAGGAGGAGACCGGGCAGGTCGATGGGATCACGGTCGGCCCCCTCGTCGTTGGTCAACCAGAGCAAGGCGCCGGCGGTAGCGACCGCGGCAAACGCGAGGTTGACGAAGAGCGTCCATCGCCACGACGCATAGGAGGTGAGGACTCCGCCGAGGAGAAGTCCCAGTGCACCCCCGGCGCCAGCGATTGCTCCGTAGATACCGAACGCCTTTCCGCGCTCACCCGGGTCAACGAAGGTGGTGGTCAAGAGGGCCAGCACCGAGGGGGCGAGCAGCGCCCCGAATGCACCTTGAACTGTGCGGGCGATGACGAGCATCGCGAAGTTGACCGCCGCACCACCGATGGCCGAGGCCGCAGCGAAGCCGACGAGCCCAATGATGAGCGCTCGCTTACGTCCGACGACGTCGCCGATACGGCCACCGAATAGGAGCAAGCTGCCGAAGGCGAGTGAGTACGCGGTGACGATCCACTGGCGATCGGCGGTGGAGAAGTGCAGATCGTGCTGTGCGGTGGGCAGGGCGATGTTCACGATGGTGCTGTCGAGAATGACCATCATCTGCGCGATCCCCAGTACGCCGAGGATCCACCACCGCCGCGCGTAGTTGGCCACATGAGGCGGGGTCTCATCCGCCTCGGCTTGCTCCATCGTCATCAATGTGGTCATTCGATGCTCTTTCTAGGTAGTCGCCCCGCCTCTAGGACGAACGCTCGTCGGGATGCCAAGCCCGGCTATCGAAGGATGAGTCCTCCATCGGCACAAAGGATCTGTCCGGTCATCGCGGCGCCGCCGTCGGACGCCAAATACGCGACCGCAGAGGCCGTGTCCTCGGGGGTGAGCCGACGTTTCAGGGCTTGACGTTCAATGACGGCGTCGAGGTCGGCGTCGAGGTCGGCGTCGGAGTTAACCGTGCGCGAGCCCGGTGTGTCGGTAAGCCCAGGAGCAACAGAGGAGACCGCGATTCCATCAGGCCCGAGTGCGACGGCGAGCGAGCGCATGATGCCGATCACTGCACCCTTGCTCGCTACGTACGGCAGCATCGTCGGGAGGGGCGGCGACCAGAGCGTGTCCGAAGTCATGAAGATGATCCGGCCGAATCCCCGCTCGGCCATGCCGGGCGCGAAGGCCTGGGCGAGCCAAAGGGCCGATTCGACGATCGTAGCGAATACGTGTCGCAACGTGGCGGAGTCGAGATCGCCGAGCGCGGCCTGATCGAAGGCGGCCGCGCACTGGACGAACACGTCGCAACGGCCGTACTGCTCGAGCACGGTCGCCGCCGCCTCCCGGGTGGACGATTCCGACCCGAGGTCGCACGGGATCATGCCGGTGCGGTCAATCACCGCTGTTCGGTGGCCGGACTCCTCCAGCGCCCGGACGATTGCGCTGCCGATCGCCCCCGCCCCGCCGGTCACGACGGCTACTCGGCATGGATCGATGCGACCTCATCAGACAGCGGAGTCACCGCCTTGCAACACCGCTTCCACCTCGAGGGTGAGGGCGACCTTGTCGCTCAGCACCATAGCGTTGTCGGTGCCGGGTATCGGACCGTTGTAGCTGACGCCGAAGTCCTCCCGGTTGATCTCGGTCGTCGCGCTGAAGCCCGCCCGCGTACCGCCGTAGGGGTCAGGCGTGAAGCCGTTCACCTCCAAGTCGAGCGTCACGAGACGCGTCGCCCCGCGGATCGTGAGCTCCCCGTCGACGAAGTACGCGCCGCGTTCGCCCCGGACGGCAGTCGAGCGGAACGTGATGTCCGGGAAGTGCTCGACGGCGAGGAAGTCGGCCGAGCGGACATGGTTATCGCGGTTTGGCTCGTTCGTGTTGATCGAGGAGGCCTCGATGGTCACGTTCACCGATGAGCGAGCGAGGTCCTCGTTCGTGACGATCGTCCCGCTGAACCGGTCGAAGCGGCCGCGCACCTTGCTCACCACCAAGTGACGCACGACGAAGGAGACCTCGGAGTGCATCGGGTCGATCTCCCACGTCCCCGCGATGAAGCCGGGTATCTGGACTGCAGTGCTGTCAGTCATCGATCCTCCTTATAGATCGTTCGACGGTTGAGTGAAGAACTCCGCACGGCAAGCGGGGCGACGCCACGAGCCGGCGCAACCAAAGCCCTAGCGACCGCGGCTGACGCGCCAGCGATCAACACTCTGATCACGTTGTCCCGCTCGTACTCTCGACGAATTCGATCAGGTTCCCATCGGGATCCCGGGCGAGCAGGCTCGCGCCCTCACCAAGAGGACCCTCGGGGGTCCACCCGCTCTGTCGCAGTTCCGCTTCCACCTCGCGCAACGAACCGACAAAGACGGTCGCCCGCAGATCCGCGAACGGGGCGAGCGCTACCACGTCGCCGCTAAGGACGGAGATTCCGGGGAACACGGTCACGTGCAGATTCCGACCGGCGATCTGGAACTCGTGCAACGGCGGCGTACCGAAGAGCGCCCCAACTCGAAGAACCGTGCCCTCGCGATCCGTACTCCGGACGATGGCAGCCGAACCGAGGATGTTCATCGCAGCCCGGCGGCTGTCCGGTAGGTGACGGCGAGCTCTCCGCTCGCGTAGCTCGTCGGGGCCACGACGACGCGAGCCTCAGGCTTCGCGAACTCGGCGATGTCGGAGGAGCCGATGCCGCGGAACTGAACGGTCAGCACCCTGGGCACCGACCACTCGCCGAGACGTCCGAAGGTCACGTCGCCGACGACTGTCGAGAAGGTCGACGAGCGCGTAAATTCAGCGAGGGCATCGTCCTCGAGGCCACCCGTCGCTTCGATCGCCTGCTCGAGCACCTGCAACTGCGCATAGGCGAAGGGGGCCACGTAGTACCCGAGCGCGTCGGCCGACGTTCCCCGGGCGTGCTGTTGGTAGTCGGCAATCAGCTCGCCGACGCCCGGGAAGTTCATCGCCGCGGTCGGCAGCCAGTACTCGTAATTGACGATTCCGTTCAGCGCCGGTCCAAGCTGAGTCTGGACCGCGCTGGCCTGCGGACCGATCATCGCCCCGCCGACGAGCGTCGGGTCGAGATCGGAGTCGGCGATCGCCCGGATCAGGCCGATCGAGTCGTTCAGGTACGCACAATAGAAGAGGATGTCAGGACTCGACTGCTGCGCCTCATCGAGGAACGGCCCGAAATCGGTAGTCGTAAGCGGGTACTTCGTCTCGGAGACGACCTCGAGCCCGTTGGCCACCGCGTTCGCACGCGCTCCTAGGATCGGGTTCTTCGAGAACGGAGCGTCCGCGGCGACGATCGCGACGGTCTTCGGCAGCGGCGTCTGTTTGGCGGCGACGGCGAAGAACCCAGCAGTCAGTGCGCTGTTCGGATCGGTCCCTGTCGGGATCATGGCGAAGAACCGGTCGTATGCGAACTCGATGTTCACGCCGAGGCCCATCAGCCCGACCAAGTACTTGCCATGCTCGATCGCGATCGGCATCGCCGGACTGATGGAGTTGTTGCCATACCCGCCGAGAAGGAGGTCGACCTTCTCCTCGGAGAGGAGCGACTCGTAGACGCCAGTGACGGCGGCGGCGTCGCTCCTGTCGTCCACGCAGACGAGCTGGACCTGACGACCGAGCAGCCCGCCGCGTGCGTTCACCCGCTCCTGCCAGATCTCGTGGGCGAGGCGGGCGGTCTGGCCGTTGGCGGCCAGACCGCCGCTAAGCGAAAGGCTGTATCCGATCTTTATTGGTGCACCGGGCACGATGACTCCTCTTGCTTTGTTGAGCGGCGAGATGCCGGAGGACGTGGGGTGGTGCCGATCAGTGCTGGAGGTGCGCGCTCAGGTTCTCAAGAACGCCGAGCTGGGTGAGAACAACTGATCCGGAGGGATAGCAGTCAAAGCGCTGGATCTTCCCGTCGGCGAGCTCGAAGACGTCTGCGCAGGGGGCGTCCATCCGCTTACCCGTGGGGGCGATGGTCCCGACCGGGAGCTGCAGTGCGCCGAGGTGGGTGCCCTGTAGTGCAAGCTGGACAACGACGATGTCGCCGTTGACGTAGAACCGGAAGAGCTCGCGGTGCATGTCCGGGAACGCACGCGCGTAGTTCTCAACCGTGAACGCGAGCTCCTTCGGGCCGCGGTAGGTGACGCCGATCGACTCGTCGGTGAAGGTGCCGTCCTCGGTGAAGGCGGCGACCCACCCGGCGACGTCTTTCTCCTCAGCGGCCTGGTACGCCCGCCGAATGATCTGCTCGCTGTCCATCGTGTGCCCGACCTTTCCTCGCGTCACCACCGCCACCCGCGATCCAGACAGTCCGGCCGCTCGAAGGTCGCTCGGCTATCGGATGGCGGTCCCCGATTCGAAGGGGCGAGTGAAAGAGTAGCTATAGTTGCTTTGGCAAGCAATGGCTTTTTTGAAGCGCCAGATACTCATCGGGCGCGGTCGGGACCACCATTGGGTGGTGCAGGAAACGCCGGGATGACGTCGGCTCCAAGGAGCTTGAGCGGTGACAGCTCGCGGGCTCGGACGATGGGGCTGAACACGGCGTCGACACCATGTGACTCGAGTTGTGCGAGCCGAGTCAGCAGCGCGTCGATGTTCTCGCCCTTGGGGCAAGGGTCCATCGGATAGAGAACGGACTTCTCGATCTCCTCGTAGGGACGACCGACCGCTTCGCAATGCGCACGCAGCGCCTGGAGCCGTCGAGGGAGATCAAACGTCATCAAGAATTACCAGCGTCCGTATCCCTGCGCTCGAATCGATCGACTCGCGCGCGCGGCGGTCGACTGACTGCCGTCCGCGGACACCGAGGTCGTGACGTCTCCGCGGCACGCCACCATGCAGGCGGCCGCGGCGCGGCTGTGGTGGGGCATTTGCGTGCGGACGCAATACAGCGTTCACCGAGAGCCGACGAGCGCTGCAGTAGTCTTAGGCATGGCCACTGTTGAGCCCTTGAACGACCGGGAGGAACTGTTCTGGCGTGCGCTCATGCGCATCGTCGTCACTCTGCCGCGCCATCTTGACCGAGACATGGTCCAGGCCGTCGGGATGACCGCAAACGACTACACGACGATCATGAATCTCTCCGAAGCGCCAAATCGCGAGATGCGGATGGCCGACCTCGCGAACGCGACTGGCCTATCGGCGAGTCGGACGACCCGCCTAGTCGACGATCTCGTAACTCGCGGGTTCGTCATCAAGCGAGCGAGCTCGGTTGACGGACGAGGAAACATCGCCAAACTGACCCCAAAGGGGATGGCGAAGTTGAAGGCGGCCTGGTCGGCGCACTTGGCGAGCGTCCGTGACCGCGTCTTCGATCACATTGACCCGTCAGCAGTCGCGGACGCTGCCAAGGTGCTGAACGAGCTCGCGACGAACGTCGAAGCTCGGAACGCCAACCCCGGCGGACGCCCGTAGCGTCGACGGATGTCCGGCCGGATCGGCAGACGACACACCACCAGTTGGCGGCATCGACCGAGCGGCGTCAGACCCCAGCGAGCAACCGTGACGTGAGGACGATGTCCACGACGCCCGGAACGGTCTCGACCCGAGCCCAATCCCGCTGGAGCTCACAGGCCAGCGACACCCAGCTGATCGGCTGGGCACCCGCCTTCGCGATCCGCTCCAACCCGGCTCGGTGGGCCTCAAGCGACGTGCCGCCGACCGCGTCGACCACGGGGAACACCTCGTAGCCTGCCCGGAGCGCGTCCAGCGCTGGGTACGCGAGGCACACTTCGGTCCACAGCGCGGTCATGATCAGCTTCTTACGTCCAGTGGCCTCGACGGCTCGACGGAACTCGACGTCCTCCCAGGAGTTGATCTGCGTGCGGTCGATCTCCTCGGAGTCCGATAGCACCTCGCGCAGCTCGGTAAGAGTCGGCGGCTGGTTGTTCGCTACGACGTTGACGGTCGAAAGCACGATCGGCAGGTCGTAGAGCTTCCCGAGACGGGCCACCGAGACGATATTGCGCGTCAGGAGATCGTGATCCATCGAGCTCACCGCGGCCAGCTGGCTCGGCTGGTAGTCGATGACGATCAAGGCGGAGTTTTGTGGGGTAAGCAGCGGATCCGTGAGCGGGTCCCGGGTCGGCTCGCTGGTCATGTTGTGCTCCTCTCGTCGAGTGTTCGGCCCGGATTGCCCCGGGCACCCACCGATCCTCAGCGTATGAGCATTTGCTTGCCAACGCAAGTGGTTTACTATACGCTCCGATCCGGGTCAGCTTGACCTTGGAAGGACGCATGGCAGTCGTCGGCATCGTCGTTACCGAGGTCTCGCCTGGACCGAATCGCGGCACCTACCGGCGGCCCGCCTTCCGGCCAGCCGGGCCAACTCCCACGACACACGCCGAGAAGGCAGAGACAAAGGAGGACAACGATGGCGACGAAGGATCTGGGTGTCTGGAAAGCCGAAGACTGCGCCTTGGTGCTGATCGACTACCAGAACGAAATGTTCGAGGTCATTCGATCGGAGACGAACGCCGACATGGTCGAGCTGAACGTTCGGCTACTGGCCAAGACCGCCAAGGCCTTCGGCTTGCCGATCGTCCTCTCCACCGTGGGCGTCGGGTACGGCTTCAACGGACCGACCCTCCCGTCGATCCTGGCCGAGCTCGACGGCATCGAGGTGATCGATCGGGGGTCGATGAACGCGTTCGAGGACGCGCCGTTTAGTGAGGCCGTCAGGGCGACAGATCGTAAACGACTGATCATCGGCGGGCTCCACACGGAGATTTGCCTCACGTTCGCATCCGTCCAGGCTTTGAAGGACGGATACGACGTGCAGTACGTCACCGACGCCGTCGGTGGGCGCTCACAGGTTGCTCACCGCACGGCCATCGACAGGTTGGCGCACGCGGGGGCGGTTCCGACCACGGCGCTCGCCGTCACGACCGAGCTCTTCCGCGACTGGGCTGGGCCGCTGGCCGCACCGGCCCTCGACGTCATCTACTGGTACTTCACCGAAGCCCCGAAGATGACGGATCTGGTGGGTGTCGCGGAGGCCGAGAAGAAGGCGGCGGCAGCCCACGGAGCACAGTAAATGTCGGTTCGGCTTGAAGGAACAGTGTGTGTCATCACCGGCACCGGCGGGAGCATGGGGCGCGCCAGCGCCCTGACGTTCGCACGCGAGGGCGCGTTGGTTGTCGGCTGCGACGTGGTCGCCGAGCCGGCACAAGAGACCGTCGATATGGTTCACGCCGCCGGCGGCCAGATGGTGTCGCTGCATCCGAGCCGGATCAGTGATCCGAGCGAGTGCGCACGCCTCGTCGACTTCGCGGTGAGCGAGTTCGGTCGGATCGACGTGCTGTTCAACCTCGCCGCGAAGTCCCACTTCAGCCCGATCGAGACCTTCACCGACGAGGACTGGGCCGCCGCCCGCCAAGACGAGGTCGACCTCGTCTTCTATCTCACGCGTGCAGCGTGGCCTCACCTGAAGGCCAGCAGAGGCGTGGTTTTGAACATGGCGTCGCTGAACGGTTCCCTCAGCTTCAAGCTCCTCCCCGCGCTGGCCCATACGACCAACAAGGCCGCGATCATCGGGATGACGCGCCATCTCGCGATGGAAGGCAGCGAGCACGGGATCCGTGTCAACTCGATCTCCCCGGGTTTCATCGAAACGAACTCGACTCGAGATGAGCTCGAGGACGAGGAGTTCGGTCGCCAGATGCGCGACAGAACTCTCCTCGGTCGGTTTGGTCAGGCCGAGGACATCGCTAACGCAGCGCTGTACCTCGCCTCAGATGAGAGTTCGTACGTGACCGGTATCGACCTCGTGGTCGATGGAGGCATGAAGGTCTGGTGACCCGCGCTCCGGTCCGACGCCGAGGGGAGGCCCGATGACCACCGTCGACTCGCACGCGGCGTCAACCAACCAGGAGTGCGGACTTCGCGCCGGCTTTTGGATCGTCGCGTACGCCTTTTTGATCGTCATGGCGTTCTCGACGTTGCCGAGTCCCCTCTACGGCCTCTACCGAGTCCGAGACCACCTCTCATCTCTCATGATCACAGTGATCTACGGGATCTTTGCGGCGAGCACGATCGCGACCCTGCTGGTCGTCCAGCCCATCGCCGCACGCATCGGCCGCCGGGGCGTGATGATCAGCGCCATCGTGACGATGATGGCCGCGGCGGGGGTGCTCGCCGGCTGGAAGGCCCTCCCGGGTCTCCTCATCGGGCGTCTGCTCACCGGGGTCGCTAGCGGACTCGCTGCCGGAACGGCGATCACCTATCTCCTCGAGCTTCGCCTGCGCGCCGACCCCACGGCATCGATCGGTCGGGCCCGCACGATCGGCACGTCGGTAAATGTCGGTGCAAACGGCGTCGGCCCGTTGCTCGCCGGCCTGCTCGCGCAGTGGGGCAAGCTGCAGCTGACGCTCCCCTACCTCGTGATCCTCGGGTTCGGGGCGATCGCGCTCGCCACCCTCTGGGTCGTGCCCGAGACGGGTGCACCGATGCCACATCCGGCACCACATCCCGAGATCCATACGACGGGTCCTCGCACGGCGAGACTCCCCGTTCCCGCAGGGGCGGGAACAGCGGCCGCGTTCGGCGCGAACGGGCTGTTCGCGGGCCTATCGGGGCTGTTCTTGGCCACTACCTTCCATCACCCCTCCCATGCACTGGCCGGCGTCACGCTCTTTCTCGTGTTCGGTTCCGGCGTCGTGTCCCAGCTGGTGACCGCGAAACTACGGGCTTCCCGCGTGCTTCTGTCCGGAACGCTCTCCATGCTGGCGGGCCTCGTCCTGCTTGTTATCTCCGTCCGTCTCGCGATCCCGAACCTCGCGCTCTTCTTGGTCGGGGGCGCGCTGATCGGCGCAGGATCGGGTGCGGTGTTCAAGGGGACCACCGGCATCGTGCTCGAGACGAGCGCACCCGAGAACCGCCTTCACATGACAGCGGCCCTGCTCATCGCGCTCTTCGCCGGACTCTCGGTACCGGTGGTCGGCGCGGGCATCGCGCTCAACGAAGGTGCCAGCTCGTCCAACACCGTGCTCGGGTTCGCGATCTTGGTTGCTCTCGGCGTGTCCGTCTCGGGGTGGGCGCTCGTCGGCCGGCGACCGAAAGGCTCAGAGGGAGCCTTCTAAGGACTTTGCTTGCCCACGCAACTATGACCGTGCGGTCGCGGTCAACGTAACCAGTCGCGCGGAACCGCCGTTGCGGCCCAACCGGAGGAGGAAAGATGACCACACCAACGAACGAGCTACCCGACTACGCCCCAGTTCCGGCGTCGTCGCTTGGACCAGCACTCAACGAACAGGGGTATTACGTCGGCCGCGCCGAGCGGAACCTGTTCTGGGTGACCGACGGGGTCTACAACTCGGCGTTCCTTCTGACTGACGACGGCGTCGTGCTCTTTGACGCGCCGCCGACGATCGGGCACAACCTGCGACGCGCCGTCGACGAAATGGCCGCAGCGGAAGGCGTGACCAACACGGTGACGCACCTCGTCTACTCGCACCACCATGCCGACCACGCGGGTGCGTCGAACCTCTTCGAGGGCGTAGTGCGGATCGGTCACGAAGACACCAAGTGGCGGCTCGACCGAGACAACGACCCGACGCGGCCAGTTCCGGACGTGACCTTCCAGGACGCCTACACCCTCGAAGTGGGAGGCGAGCGGGTCGAGCTGAGCTACAAGGGTCCGAACCACACGCCGGACAACATCTTCATCCACTTCCCGAACCACGATGCGCTGATGCTCGTCGACATCGTCAACGATGGGTGGGTGCCGATCTACAACCTCAACCTCTCCGAGGACGTCCCGGGCTACATCGACGCCCCAAACAAGGCGCTCGAGCTCCCGTGGAAGACCTACATCGGTGGCCACCTCGGACGGCTCGGCACGCGTGACGACATCGCGCTGCACAAGTCGTACATCGACGACATCGTCGAGAACTGCAAGTCGGCGCTCGCGTCGATCGACCCGACGCCCTACTTCGCGAGGTACGGAGCGAACGTCTGGGCCGGCGTGAAGGGATGGCTCGACGAAGTGACCCATAGCGCGGCGTCCCCGGTGATAGCGAAGTACACCGGTCTCCTCGCGTCCGCCGACATCGCAGAGTTCACAAACACCACGACGTTCTTGATTCTGCAGTCGTTGCGCCTCGACTACGGGGTTGGCTCGTACGTCCACCCGTAGGGGCGACGCTCCCGGTCCTCCTGGGTCCACAAGTCGGGGCCATCTCGAGCACATCGCTCGGGGTGGCCCCGATTCGCGCCCGGCGATCTTCAGCGACGACGGGTCACCCCGAGGTGATCGGCGAGCCACGGCCCGGTGACGCTCTCGGGCGCGACGGCCACCTCATGCGGGGTGCCGGTCGCGACGATCCTTCCGCCCTCCGGTCCGGCACCAGGACCGATGTCGATGAGGTGGTCACACGCGGCAAGGAGGTCGAGATCGTGGTCGATGACCACGATCGTCGCGCCGGCATCCATTAGGCGGTCGAAGACCCCGGTCAAGGTCGCAACGTCGCGCGGGTGTAACCCAGTAGTCGGCTCGTCGAAGACGTAGAGAGCGCCGCGCTGACTGCTGCGCAGTCGCGAGGCGATCCGGAGGCGCTGGGACTCGCCGCCCGAGAGCGATGGTGTCGGCTCGCCGAGGCGGAGGTAGCCGAGCCCGACCTCTCGCACGGGTTGCAGCGGGCGGAGCACCCGAGGTTGGTCCGCGAAGTGCGCGAGCGCGTCCCCGACGCTCAACTCCAGCACGTCCGCAATCGTCATCCCCTCGACCTGCACCTCGAGGGTGGCGTCGTTGAAGCGTGCGCCATTGCAGGTCGGGCAGGTGATCGGTATGTCCGGCAGGTACTGGACGTCGAGGTCGATGTGGCCGAGCCCTAGACACGTCGGGCACTGCCCCTGACGAGTGTTGAAGGAGAAGTGTCCCGGCTTCCACCACCGTCGCCGGGCCAACGGCGAGCTCGCGAACACGCCGCGGATCTCGTCGAACGCTCCGGAGTACGTCGCCGGCGTCGAGCGGGCGTTCTGGCCGATCGGAGACGAGTCGATCTCGACGACCTGGCTGATGGTGCCGGCGTCGAGGCGCGTGACGTGCGACGGCAACTCCACGCCGGCGAAACGTGCGCGCAGCGCCGGTACGAGGCTGTCGAGGACGAGCGCAGTCTTCCCCGCGCCCGACGGCCCAGCCACTCCGGTCAGCTGGTGCAACGGGAACGTCGCCTGAACGTCGCGAAGGTTGAACAGTGCGCCGATCTCGATCTCGACGTGCTCGGAACCCTCCTCGGGTGTCCGCCGGCGACGGGAGACCGTTGCCAACCCGGCCAGGTAGGGGCCGATGACCGAGTTCGGATTGTGATCGAGGTCGGCTGGGCGCCCTTCGGCGATCAGCTCTCCCCCACCGGCGCCAGGCCCGGGCCCGAGCTCGATTGCCCAGTCGGCGGTTCGAATCAGTTCGCGCTCATGCTCGACGATAACGACGGAATTTCCGTTCGCGACCAACGCCCGAATCGTCCGCTGGAGCCCGGGGAGGTTGCTCGGGTGCAGTCCCACGGAGGGCTCGTCGAGCACGTAGAGCATTCCCGTCGTGCTCGCTCGAACGGTCGACGTGAGCTCGATCCGCTGGCGCTCGCCCGTCGAGAGCGTGGCTCCCGCCCGGTCGAGCGTAAGGTAGCCGAGGCCGACATCGAGCAGTGGTGCGAGCCTGCCCTCGAGCTCCGACAACAGCCCGTCGGTCATACGAGCGATCGCCACGGGAAGGCCACCTGGGAGCGCCGACGTGAACTCCCGAAGCGCGGCCAAATCGAGCGCGCTCACCTCGGCGAGGTTGCGACCACCGAGCAGCGACGCCAGCGCCTGCGGGCGAAGTCGCGTACCGTGACAGACCGAGCAGACGCTCGTGTGGGTGAATGGCTCAGTGAGCTGTCGCGTCCGTGCGTTCTCGCTACGCAGCGACCGCTCCACCGCGGCAACCGCGTTGTCGTAGTTGACTGTCAGCTGGACGGACCGACCGGTCCGGCCCGAGGTCAGCGTCACCTGACGCCGGACCGGCGGTCCGTAGAGCACGATGTCGCGTTCGCGCTTGGTGAGCCTCCGAAACGGAATGTTCAGCCGCACGCCCTGCTCCCCCGCTGCGTACATCGACAGCCGCCGTCCACCGCTGTTCCACGGCAGGACGGCACCCTCTTCTATCGTCTTGTCGGGGTCGACGACCAGGGTGTCGACGTTCACCTCGGAGCGAACACCGAGGCCGTCACATGCTGGGCAGGCGCCATAGGAATTGAAGGCGAAGGACTCCGCGCCGGGATGCTCAAACGTCACGCCACAGACGGGGCAGGTGATCTCAGGACCGATCGTCGCGACCGACGGCTCGACGCGGTGGCCGTTCGGACAGACGTGCGAGCCGAGGCGCGACACCATCAGGCGGAGGACGTTCAGCACCTCCGACATCGTCCCGACGGTGCTGCGTGGCCCGGGGATCGGGGGGCGCTGACGGAGCGCGAGGGTTGCGGGGAGGTGCTCGATCCGATCGACGTCTGGGCGTTGCGCTTGCGCGAGGCGCCGCCGACTGTAGGTGCTCAGCCCCGTGAGCAGCCGTTGCAGGCCCTCGGCGTAGAGCGTGCCCATCGCCAACGAGGTCTTCCCGGAGCCTGAGACGCCGACGACCACGACCGTCCGCCACAGCGGGACGTCGACATCGATGCTCCGGAGGTTGTTATGGCGCGCGCCACGCACCGTGATCGCGTCGGGCAGCTCGCCCGGAGGTGGGAACTTGTGCACTCAGCGCCTCCGTCGGCCCGTCGAAACGAGTATCGCCGGCGAGCTCACGCCTGTGACGGTTGCACCGCTGCCGTCGTGGCACTACCCGGGACGCCGGATCGCTCGAACGCCGAAGCGAACAGATAGCCCGTCGCGAGCGTCCGGTAGGGACGCCACTTCTCCGCGATCGCGACGACCTCGTCGCTCGACGGAGGACGATCCAGTTCGTACGCAGCCTGAATCGCTTTGCGCAGCGCGAGGTCCCCAGGGAGCACCACGTCCTGACGCTCGAGAGCGATGATCAGCGCCCCCTGCGCAGTCCAAGGCCCGATCCCGGGAACCTCTGTGAGCGCCGCAATGATCTCGTCGTCCGGAAGCGTGCCCAGCTCCTCGATCGAGAGTCGGCCGTCAATGAGGCGCGCAGCGAGGTCTCGCAGCGTCTCGACCTTCCTCCAAGAGAGGCCGGCGCCACGCAGCGCCACTGGGTCCGTGGCCACGAGCTCGGCGGGCGATGGAAGACGTCCGGCGAACATGGCTTCGATGCGCGCCAACGTTCTGCGCGTCGCCGCTACCGACAACTGTTGGCCAATGACCTGGAAGAGAAGCGCTCCGAAGAGGTCCATCGGATGGAGCTCCTGAAGCCAGGCCTGCGGATCGAATCCGGGAAGACCTTCGATCAGGCCAGCGATGACCGGGTCGGCGTCGCGCAGGTGCTGCCGTGCGACCGCCAGGAAGGCATCGCGAGATCGTCCAGCCGGGCGAACATCTTCGTCGCCAGGCTGGGTCATGACGGGTCGGGCGGCTGGAATGTCGAGCCGGGCGGGCGGATGTTGGATTCGTCACCCATTTCGGCTTCCTCCCCAACGAGATTCTCCTGGGCACCGTCCGAGGCACCGACTGCAGTCTCGATCCGCACAACTCTATTCGTGCTCGGCAGCATGGTGACTCCCGACTGAACAGAAGGGGCCCGACAACGATCCGGGCTTCGCCCTATGCCATTGTACGTGCTTGCTTCAGCAAGTATATTCATCATGTGGCAATCGCTACAAGTAAGTGTGCGCGCCGAGTCGACATCGCCGTCAAGCATGTCGATGGGGGCGACGAAGCGGCACGCCCAGAGCTGTGGCCCACCGAAACGCCGTTCCGAACAATCGTCTACGAGCGGCCCCCGTCGGCGCGGCGCGGCTCTCCACACGTACTTGCTGTCGCAAGCACCAGTCTGCAAAGGATAGATGCGTGGCTGCTTCGGAGCCGCTCGATAGGAGCGAGGACCTCTTCTGGAGGAGCCTCATGCGCCTCGTCATGACGCTGCCGCGCGGTCTTGGTGAGGACCTCGAACGGACGGCAGGCATCACAGAGACCGAGTTCAGCGTCCTGACCCAACTGTCCGAGGCGCCTGGACGCCAGCTCCGAATGTCGGAACTCGCACAATGCACGGCTCTCTCGGCGAGTCGGATTAGTCGGGTCATCGACATCATGGGTCACCGCGGTCTCGTCACCAGAGAGCCCAGCACGGATGATCGCCGGATGCTCTTTGCCACGCTCACTCCGGAGGGGTTTCGGGCATGCCGACGCGCAGAGCCTGAGCATCTGCTCAACGTCCGTCGGACCCTCTTCGACCAAATGACCGATGTCGACGTTGGTGCCGTCGGCGCAGTCCTCAATCGGCTGGCTCAAGCCCTCGACCCGTCCGGTCCTTTGAGCGACGGCACGTCCACGCGCAAGACACCTCGGTCGTCGACCCGGACGCGCCGGGCGCCCGGACGTGTTCAGAACGCCGGATCGACTCAAGCTACCGATGACCGAATGTTCCGTGAGACTGGACCCCAGCATGAGTGAATCAGCAGGGACGTCGAGCGCGACGCTGTCGGACGAGATGTCGATCGGCGTCACCGCGGACGGACCCTACGTGGTGTCCGGTGGGGTGCCGATCGCTCGCCATGTCATCGTGGCGGACAACGAAGGAGGATCGGTCGGGTGGCAACAGGGGGAATCCTTCGGGGCCGGTGAGGAGTACCACCTCTGCCGCTGCGGCCAGTCGGCGAACAAGCCGTTCTGTGGCGAGTCGCACCAGCGCGTCCGCTTCAACGGGACTGAGACCGCGAGTAGCGAGCCGTAACGATGGGAGGCCGTCGAACACGACGGGCCCTTACTCACGCTGACCGACAACCAGCGGCTCTGGCGTTTGGGAGGTTCTGCGACGTCGGCGGGCAGGGTGTGGAACCTCGTCGAAGCACCCGACCAAGAGGCAGCGGAGCTGGCGGTGAGGGAGGCGGAACTCTGCCCCTCTGGTCGACTGCACGCCTCGCTCCGCCTGACCCAGCGCGGCTGGAAGACGCTTCCATTTCCCGCGCCTGACGGGTCGGGCGCCCTTGCCCTCACGCTCGACCTGTGGACGTATCGCGTCGTCCTCGAGCACAGCGGCGGCAGGATCCGGAAGTTGCTATTGACGCCGAACCGTGCCGTCGGCCAGGTCACGCGGGACGTGCTCGAGGCCGTCCGTCATCTCGTCGACGACGTCGCGTTCGATCCGACGCCCCGGGAGACGCCGTGGACTACGCCGCTCTACGAAGACGACGATCGCGCGACCTACGACGCGGTCAGCGTCGACACGTATTTCGCGCGTGCCACGCAGGCCAACCCCGTGCTCGACGCATTGCGCGGCCCGTACCGGGGCAGGTCGACCTCGGTAAGCGCGTGGTGGGGAACCTTCGACCTTCCGACGTCGCTCCTCTCGGGACGCCAAGTCGAACCACCCGCGAGCAGTTCATCGCTCGCAAATCAGCCAACGCGCAGCAGGTCGAGATCGGCTGGCGGCCGGGGGGCGCCCGCTACCCGCGACCTGCATTCTTCGCCTACGCGTATCCGGCGACCCAAGGCGTCGATGGTGCAGTGGACTTGCCGGCGTCGGCGCACTGGGACCCCAATCTCGGTGAGCACATCCTCGATTGCGACGACGCCCGGTCTCAACCGGACCCGGCATCCGTCGCGCTCGAATTCGGTTGGGCCGTGATTGGCCATGCCTGCTCAGTGTGCGAATGGGCGCCGGCGCTCGCCGCGAGCGCGACTGGCGCTCAGCCACCGGATTAGTTAGCGGTCTTCCATCTCGTCGCGATCGGAGCTCAACCGTGAACCTGTCCTTTCAGATGATCCTTGCGAACGTCAGCGACCTCGACCAATCGGCCGACTTCTACTCCGAAGTGTTCGACTTCCCGATCATCTCGCGTGACTCGCAGGTCGTCACCTTGATGGTGAGCCGCAAGGAGCGTCGTCAGGTCTTGATCCTGCGCAAGGCGCACGGCAGCCAGCACCCCGGAAGGGGAATCGTCGGGGCAAGGCTGCTCGCGTTCGAAGCGGAGTCGATGGACGAGGTGGACCTTGTCGAGGCGCGTCTCAACAAGCGGACGGCGTTCGCAGGCCGTCGTCGGACGGATGGTTGGGAGGCGGTCATCGGACTGGATCCCGACCGAATTCCGGTCTCAGTGGCCGCGAATCCCGCCGGTGGTCCGGTCAAGGAAGAAGATTGGTCGAGCATCGACGCCGCCATCTACGTGGTAGGCGACTAGTGTCCTCCGCCGTTAATTCGTTGTAGAAGTCGGCCGAGCTTTTCGAGGATCTGGTCGGCGGTCTTTGTCCAGATGAACGGCTTCGGATCGTCGTTCCATGCGTCGATCCAGGCGCGGATGTCC
>JAODBO010000105.1 GCA_025464005.1 Acidimicrobiaceae bacterium
ACCGACCGCAAGATCGCCCATCGGCTCGCTCAGCTCGCCCTCGCCGTGGTCTTCCTGCTCACCGCGAAGCTCATCGACTGGCGGAACCGCTGGTCACCGGATCTATCGCCTATCCGCTGAACCTTTAAATCAGTAGGCTAACTATAGTAAGGCCGTGACGACCTCGCGGAACGGTATCGGATCTCGTAGCCGCTGCGCGGCGGACGTAGGCGCGCGCTTCTCGACGGCACCGAGATCGCTCTGCTCGACGTAGGACCAAAAGCGAGCTATGCCGTGGCGCATCCGCTGTTTGCTACGTCCCTCCCGTTCGACCGACTCGAGCTCGAGGCATATGACCGGATACCGCATCGCGAGGTGCCGATCGTCGTCTGCGACACCGGTGGCAGTGTCGCGCTCCACGCGACGGAGGGATTGCTGGCGCTCGGCTCTCGAGACATCGCGCTTCTCGAGGACGGCGTCCGGGGCCGGGCCGACGCAGGATTCGAGCTCTTCAGCGACGTCAACTCGCCGAGCAAGGCCTTCGGGGAGCTCGTTGCGCAACGTTGTGGTACTCCGCGCGTCTCGGCGCGGCAGCTGCGCGAAGCGCTCGAACGAGGCGACGATCTCGTCGCGGCGGACGTACGCCGTTGCGACGAGTACGCCACGATGAACATTCCGGGAGCGATCAGTCTGCCGGGGGCGAGCTTGTCCTGCGCGCGAGCTCTCGGTCGGACTGACCACGGCCGTAGTGGTCAACTGCGCAGGACGGACGAACGGTTCCTCGCAGGAACCTCGGCCTCCCTGGGCCGGAGAACCGACACATGAGGGCCCGCAGAGCGACAACAGGAGCCGGCGAGGACCGGTCACCTGACGTGGCAGAGTTGGTCGCGACCTCCTGACCGCGGATCGAGATGTTCGTGCCGGGCCGGGCGCAAGTCCGGCCACGCGCGAACGGGTGCGCCATCGGGATCGCCCTCCTCGCCGGCTGCGGGTCCGCACCGAGCCGTCGTGCCACCCGTTGCCAGCCGACCGCTCGTATGGGCGTGTAGTCAGCGTGCCAGTGGCTCGAAGTTGCCGAAGCCGCTCCGGAAGTACAGAAGCGGCGTCGCCTCGCGGCGCTCGATACCCCGTACGCGGGCGATCGCCAGCTCGTGGTCGCCGGTCTCGTGCACGCTCTCGATCTCGCAGTCGACCCATGCAATCGCGCCTTCGATCTGCGGCGAACCGGTGGCCGACAGCTGCCACTCGATCGAGCGAAACTTGTCGCCCCCGGACTGGGCGAAAGCTCGGCACACCTCGTGCTGATCGCTCGAGAGGATGTTCACGCAAAAGCGGGCGGATCGAGCAATTCGTGGCCAGCTCGTCGAGGTACGTGCCGCCGCGATGGCAACGAGCGGCGGCTCGAGCGAGAGGGACACGAAGGACTGACAGGCAAAGCCGACCGGGTCAGGCCCGTCGAGCGCGCTGACGACGACGACGCCCGTCGCGAAGTGAGCCATGACCTCCTTGAGGCCGCGCGTGTCGATATGCGCGTCGCGTTCGTGTTGCGGCGACGCGAGGGGCGAGGAGTCCGGGAACGGGTCGATGTCCGAGCGCCCAGAGGCTGGGATCGCTGCGGTTTTCTCCATGTCGGAACGATACCACTAGGATTACTAGGGAATAGTACTTGGCCTCGTTCAGCCGAGTCGGCGCGCCGATCTGGCGCCGCCGACGCTCGGGTGCGCCCGACGCGCAGCGGAGCTGCGAGCGTGCTCCCGATCCGACGACTCGCACCATGTCCGGCACGCTGCGACGTCGACGCCCAGTTGTGCCACAAGGGCCTCGACGTCGTCGAAGCGGAGCTGCGGGCGAACGAAGTGTCCGAGGGTGACGGTGACGAGCTCGCCGTAGAGGTCGCCTGCAAAGTCGAGAACATACGCCTCGAGCAGCCGATGACCGTGGTCGCCGTAAAACGTGGGTCGACCCCCGATCGAGATCGCGGCAGTGTGTCGGGATCCGTCGGCACGTTCTAGCCATCCCGCCCAGACGCCGTCCGGCGAGCCGGCCGAAATCGAAAGATTGGCCGTCGGGAAGCCGAGCTCCCGTCCGCGCGCATCGCCGTGCTCGACATAGCCGCGCACGACGGTCGTCGTGACCTGCTCCGCTCTCATTCGCTGATTGACGCCCGGACGCGCGGGAGCGCTGACGCGAGCCAAGGCTCGAACGCTCTCTCGTTTCCGCTGTCGCTGTCGAGCAGGTAGAGCGCTCGCGTCGGGCAGACAGCGCCGAGCTCTACGAGGACGGGCTTCAGGTGGACCTCCGGGGCCAGCGCGTGGGCGGGTCCCGCGCCGAGCATCATAGGGATGCAGACGATGCCGTCGAGCCCGCCGCCGGGGAACTGGTCGAGGAAGCACTTGAGCAACCCTGTGAACGATGCTTTGTACGTTGGGCTAGCGAAGACGACGACCTCCGACGCCCGTACCGCCTCGACAGCTGCCCGTACCCCGGCGTCACCTGGAGTGAGCACACCGGCCCCAAGCGATACGACGTCGATGGCGGTTTCGGGCTCGGAGCCCGACAGCGCCCGAGTCAGAAGCTTTGCCGCTTGCAGAGTACGCGACGCGGGTTTGGGGTTCCCGACGACGACCGACGCGATCATGCCGCTCAATCTATACCAAACCGATGGGGATAATAAAGTGAGCTGCAGCGAGTGATGGGCGGGACTAGATCTCGGCTCGCTGTCCCGAGCGGACTGGAGGTTGGCTGTCGAGCATCGAAGTGATCAGCTCGACAAGCTCTTCCCTCGGCACGGTGCTCAACGTGTCAAACCACCCGAGCGCACGTCCAAGGTTGATCCCCATGAGCGCGGACACGACTATCGCGGCGCGTAGCTCGGGACGGTCCGACCCTCGACGGGTCATGTCGGTGGCCATCGGAGCCACCAAACGACGCCCGATGTGGGCCTCGGCGGCGGCGCGGATGTCCGCGGAGGTGTCGGAGCGGATGAGAGCCTGGGTTACCGGCCCGAGTCCTTGCTCGTCGGTGAGCGTTAAGACGGCTCTGGCAATGTCGTTAAGCCCCTCGAAGGCCGGGGGCGGCTGGTATCGCTGGGCTTCGGCGACGAGAGCCGCAACGTACAGGTCAGCCTTGCTGCCAAAATACCGGGCGATCAGCGCGGCGTCGACGCCGGCGCGCTCGCCGATGTCTCGAATTGTGGTTCCTTCGAAGCCCCGTTGCCCGAACAGTGCCCGGGCGGCGTCCAGCAGTGCCTGCTTGCTGGCGGCTGCATCTCTCGACCGGGTCGGTCGGGGCATATCGGAGTTCGAGCGTGCCCGGCGGGTGGTCATCTCGGGCGCACCTCTCGTGTGGAGATGAGCGGTTCGGGTCCCAAGGAGAGGTTGGTGGCTCCGAGTTCTGCCTCCTCTTCCATCACCTGCTCAACCTGCTCGGTCACTCGCGACGGGCGCTGGACCGACCGGCCCGGCAGCAGGTAGCTCAGGACGGCTGCGACTGCGGCGAGCGACGCGGCAACCAATAACGTCGCATGGAAGCCTCCGAACCGGGGGATGATCCGATTCGCGGGAGTGCTTGCCGTGAGGATCGCGGCAGCGAGCGCGCTCCCTACCGACAGTCCGATGCTCCGCAGGACCTGGTAGAAGCCAGTCGCGCTCCCGGTCTCACTGACCGGGACGGCGCGCACGATGAACCCGGGCATTGCCGCGAAGGTGAAGCCCATCCCGACGCCGGCGATCCCGGCAGCCACGAACGCTTCCCACAAGGACCGGTGTTCTACCGCGAAGAACAGGGCTGCCGCTGCGAATGTCAACGAGCCAAAGGGGATCATGCTCCTCACCCCGAAGCGACGTTGATAGGCCACAAGGCATCGGCTGGCAGAGAACGACCCGACGGACAAGGGAACGAGGACAAAGCCGGCCACGAGGACGGAGGCGCCAAAGCCGTACCCGCTGGCCACTGGGATCTGCACGAACTCGACGATGATGGGCAGGAACAGGTACATCGCAGTAGCGATCAAGAAGCCGGATACGTCGGCCGTCAGCACCGACCGGTTGCGTACTTGCCGTACGTCGATCAGCGGGTCCGCTGTCTTGAGCTCCTGACGGATCCAACATGCGACGAGCACGACGCATCCGCCAAAGAACCCGAGGGTCCTTCCGGATGTCCAACCCCACCCGCCTCCCTCGCTGAGCACGACCGAGACGCCGACGACCGCGACGCCAAGGGTGGCCATGCCGACGACGTCCAGTTTTCGAGAGACGGCATCTGTCCGCCCTGGGAGAACCATTGCAGCGAGGGCCAGAGCCGTCGCGACCGTGATCGCACCGAACCAGAAGGCAGCACGGATGTCGAAGACCTGAGCGATCAGCGCGGTGAGCGGATACCCGAGTCCGGCACCGACGGCCCCGGTCACCGACAGGGTGGCGATGGCACGCCCCCCTTTTTCACTGGGGAGCTGGCTGCGGGCGATGGCCATCGTCACTGGCAGAAGCCCTAGGCCGACACCCTGCAGGCCTCGCCCGATCACCATGGTGATGAAGTTGGTCGACAACGCCGAGAGTACGCACCCGGCACACACGATGCTCAAGGCAACCTCGATGACTCCGCGCTTGAACGGTCCGTCAGCGAGGCGACCCATGACCGGGGTCGCCAACGCTCCCGTCATAAGTGTTGCGGTGAGCAGCCACTCGCCGGTGCTCAAGGAGACGCCGTCTGCACGGGCGATCGAGGGGATCAGGGGAGCCCCGAGGCTGCTGACGACGGAGACCAGCGCGGCAACCACAACGAGAGTGGGCATGATGGCGCGCTGCTTCCAGCCTTGACCGTCGGCGCCGGGCGCCGACCGTCCCTGGAAATTCTCGGCCACCGTCGCCTCCAAGGTCACAAGTCACTGTTCAATGACATCAGATGATGACATTGAACAGCGTGGGTTTCCAGCCCGCACGGCGATCCGTCGGCGCGGGCTTTCGATGCCAGGACAGCCCCATCACGTGCGATGCTGCCGGCTAATCGGGTCCACCATCCCAATCGGGTAGGCAAGCCTTTCTCATGAGCCAGTTCTTCCAGTTCGCCCGGGGGAGTCTCGCCGCTCGGGACCGGGCTGCGCTTCGTTGCCTAGTCGGCTCCTTCTTGTCGCTCCCGTCTCCGGTGGGCTCTCGGAGAAGGTCGGCGCACGCAAGATCGTCGTCCCTGGGCTTCTCCGAGGTCGGCCCTCCCGGACCTCCTATTCGCCGGAGGCCCGTTGGGCCACGCGAGTTACGTTCTGCCGTTCATCGTCGTCACCATTGCAGTGTCGATGGCGCTGCCTTGCATGAACGGCAGCTGGGCTGAACGCAGCCGAGCCCTCGCTGCTGGGGAGCCGCGGGCACGGTGGCCACCCTTGCAACAGCTCGCAGCCGTAGTCGGCATCACCATCGTCACCGCTGTCTTCGATGCCAAGGTGCCGATCCCGCCGTATACAACGGGATGTCGCGCAGCTCTCTGTTACGGCCCGGTCTGTCCGTTCTCGGTGAAGGCATCGCCTCGGACCTCCGAGGGCGGCTGCCGGCGTTCGATCTTGACACGAGCATCGGTAACCATATACTTACGGTAAGTCATGACGAACATATCAGCGCTAGCCGCGCTCGGCGACCCGACAAGAAGGGCGATCTTCGAACATCTCGCTGAGAACCCGTCCTCGGTCGGTGTCCTTGCAGAACGTCTGCCCGTGAGCAGACCGGCGGTCTCACAGCATCTGAAGGTCTTGAAGGACGCAGGACTCGTCACGGATCACCGCGATGGGACGCGGCGCATCTACAGGCTCGACCCGAACGGCATCGCCGAGCTTCGCGACTACCTCGACAGGTTTTGGAACACTGCCCTGGCCTCGTTCAAGGCCCGGGCCGAGAAAGGTAGAGGAACATCCCATGAGTGAATCGCCAAAGACTTCGGTGCAGACGTCGATCGTGGTGGAAGCGCCGATCGATCATGCATTCGCGGTGTTCACCGATGACATCGGAAGCTGGTGGCCCCCCGAGCACCACATTCTCCAATCGGAGCTGGCGGGGATGGTTTTCGAGCCACGCCAGGGAGGACACGTCTACGACCGAGGCGCGGACGGAAGCGAGTGCCGTTGGGCTCGTGTCCTCGCGTACGAACCGCCGGAGAGGGTCGTGTTCTCCTGGGACATCAGCCTGGCCTGGCAGGTAGAGAGCGACACGTCGAAGACGAGCGAGGTAGAGGTCCGCTTCGTCCCCGAGACTCCGGAGCGCACGCGGGTGGTACTCGAACATCGCAACATCGACCGTCACGGCGACGGATGGGAGCAGATGCGCGACGCCGTCGAGTCACCCGAGGGTTGGAGCGTCGGGCTGCGAAGGTTCGCCGCGCGGCTCCAAGGGGCGACGGCCCCCGATCCGAGGTGAAGGGATTCGTGTTTCGCCTCATCCCCCCGCGGCCGGACTTTGCGTTCACCCTGAGCGACGAGGAACTTGCGACCATGACGGCGCACGCCCGCTACTGGGCCGGACTGACGGCGCAAGGCAAGGCCGTGGCGTACGGGCCCGTCGACGATCCGAGCGGAAACTACGGAATCGGCATCATGGTGGTAGAGGACGAAACCGAGGCGATGAAGTTACGCGCCGATGATCCGGCGCTGTTGTCGCCGCATGGATTCCATAGCGAGATTGCGCCGATGCTGGGCCTGGTGACTCCTGGAGGACGCTTCGACGGGTGAACCCAGGCTTGCGGCGAGTGGACGAACCGGTTGGTGGTGGCCGAGCGGGATCATCCGGTCCCGTTCGGGCCGGGCGCAGCGTCATGGGGCTGTAGCGTCCGATCTGATGCCCGATTCCCGTGTTGGTCGACTACGACGACTCGCCGAGGAGCTCGAGGAAAGTGGGCTGCGCTCCGAAGGGACCGAAGCCTTTCGGACAATGCTGGTCGAGGAGATCGATCATGCCCTCCGCCCGCCTGTCCACGAGCGACGGGTCCCGAGCAGCGGCATGATCCTCGGTCCCAAGTCAGACCCGGCTACGTGGGCGGGCGGGACGCAGCTCGACATCACCCGCCAGCCGTTGGACGAGCAGCCTCTTCCGGCGGCCCGTCGCTTCGCTGACGGTCTGTCAAGCTGGCTCCTGCGCCGCACAGACGGCACGACCGAGTGGCTGGTGTTCGATCGGCCGGCCGGTTCGGAGCGGGATCTCGTAGTGCTGGCCGGAGTGCTTGACGCAACGATCGTCCAGCGGAATCCGGCAGGATCGGTCCGAGTAGTCGGCAGCTTCGGTGTGCTGCGCTGGAAGGGCCTGAGCTGGCACCACGAGCCGCCTGTCAGCAGTTGGATCGACGCCGTCGCCGCTGATCAGGCTCATGGCGATCCGAACGTGCTCGAGGCGATGCTCGAGTTCGCCGTACACGATCTCGGATCGTTGGGAATCGGATCGCTGCTCGTCTATCGGCCCAATGACGAGCCCGGTCCGCCCGTTGAGGAGCGTCTCCCGACGCCGCTGTCCCTGCAAATCCGCCGCGCCGCTCACCTCGCCCCGCTGCGCCACGCCCTCACCCAGGTCGACGGCGCCGCCGTCTTCGATGCCCAGGGGGTTCTGCGCCGGCTCGGCGTGCGGCTCGTACCCAGCAACGCTGCCGAAGAGACGGTCGAGGCGTTCGGAGGCACTCGCCACACCTCCGGACGCCGCTACAGCCACGACGATCCGCTTGCCACCGTGATCGCGGTGAGCGAGGACGGTCCTGTGTCCGTGCTCCGCGACGGTGCGGTGCTCGGCCGCTCGTATGGCGGTGACTGACCTGGTCGACGCCGTACGATTCGGGCCGGGAAGCTGATCAGGCGAACCGGCGAGGCGCGAGCTGGTAGGCCAGAATGGTCCCGGGCCCGCCTCATTGTTACTTCTCGATCGTTCGTACGGTCTCGTCACCAGTATTCATGACGAACGGCAGGTACTGCTCGATCGGTTCGCTTGTTGACGTGATAAGCGGGCCTAGCGCTCGATCGATTGCTCGAGGAGCTGGGCGATATCGAGCACCTGGACCTCGTCCTCCCGACCTCGTGTCTTCACCGCGTCATCGATCATGATCATGCAGTAGGGGCACGCGGTGCCGACGTAGTCCGTGTTCATCGACAGCGCCTCGTCGGTGCGGTCGAGATTGATGCGAGAACCGATGTTCTCCTCGAGCCACATGCGCGCCCCTCCGGCGCCACAGCAGAACCCTTTCTCCCGACAGCGCGGCATCTCGATCGACGTGAGGCCGTCCACCGCCTCAAGGACCGAACGAGGCTCGTCGAACACCCGATTGTGGCGGCCGAGGTAGCACGGGTCGTGGTAGGTGACCGAGGCATTCAGCTCGCCCGGCGTAATGCGGCCGTCGGCCACGAGCTGCGCTAACAGCTGTGCGTGGTGAACGACCTCGTAGTTGCCGCCGAGGGCCGGGTACTCCCGCCCGATCGAGTTGAAGCAGTGCGGACAGGAAACGATGACTTTCCTGACGCGCAGCGAATCGAACTGCGCGATGTTCGCCTTCGCCTGCTCCTGGTAGAGGTACTCGTTGCCGAGGCGCCGTGCGGGATCGCCGGTGCACCTCTCCGCAGATCCAAGGACGGCGAAGCGGACGCCGGCGTCGTGGAGGAGGCGGGCGATCGAACGGGTCGTCCGGCGCGCCCGCTCGTCGAGGGCGCCCGCGCAGCCGACGAAGAAGAGGTACTCGACGTCGTCGGGCAACTGCTCGCTTACGACCTCGACGGCGAACTCCAGCCCGTCGGTCCATTCGAGCCGCTTGCTCGCCCCGATGCCCCACGGGTCGCCGCGACTCTCGACGTTGCGGAGCATGCCCCCGGCTTCTGGAGGAAAACGCGACTCCATGAGCACCTCGTGGCGACGCATGTCGAGAATGATGTCGACGTGCTCGATGTCGACCGGACATTCCTCGACGCAGGCACCGCATGTTGTGCAGGACCAGAGAACGTCCGGGTCGATCACCCTCGGGACGAGGTCTCGCTCCGGCGCGCCGCCGCTTGTTTCCGCCCCGACCGGCGATCCGTCCACAGCGCCGCGCTTCTCGGGAGCGGTCCCGAGTAACCGGGGAGCGGCGGCGAAAAGCTCGTCGCGGAGATCCATGATGACAAGCTTCGGCGAGAGCGGCTTACCGGTCGCCCACGCCGGGCACTGGCTCTGGCATCTCCCGCACTCCGTGCACGTGGCGAGATCGAGGAGCTGCTTCCAGGTGGCTTCTTCTATCGTGCCGACGCCGAAGGTCGAATTCTCGTCCAGCTGCTCCGGGTCCATGTTCGGCGTGCTCGCGAGCGCACCGAGGGCCCGCGGCTGGCGGGAGAACGCGATGTTCAGCGGTGCGAGGAAGATGTGAAGGTGCTTGGAGTACACGACGAGGACGAGGAACGCGACGATGACGATGACGTTGGCGTCGACGAACACGGTGGAGAGCGTCCGGTTCGTCGAGACTCCGAGCGGACGCAACGCGTCGCCGATGCCGTGTGACGCGAAAGCCCACCAGCCGTAAGGGAAGTCTCCCGTAACGTTCGTCTGGGCGGCGCGGTAGAGCACCAGGGTGACGATCACCGACGTGATCATCCCGAGCACGAGCCATGCAGCGCGGGTGTGCGAACCGAAGAACCTCGATCGGCGTTCGATGCGGCGGGGACTCTGCACGACGCGGATAATTACGAACACCGAGACCGCCACGAGCACCGCGCAGGCGAAGAAATCCTCTAGGAACCCGATCGCGGCGAGGTGGCCGATCCCCGGTAGTGCGAACGTCGGTGAGAAGAGATCGCCGAAGGCCTCTATCACCGTGAGCGCGAGGACGATGAAGCCCCAGAACGTGAACGCGTGGGCGAGGCCCGGCACGCTCCAGCGGAGGAGCTTTTGCTGGCCGATGACCTCACGCACCTCAGCACGAAGACGTCGCGCCCACCCCTTTGTCCGTGTGCCGTCCTCGGCCCCCGAGGCGATGAGTCGGTAGATGAAGTACATGCGCCGAGCCGCGACGGCGAGGCAGATTGCGCACACGGCGAGGACGAGCGGGTATCGGCTCAGCATGTTCCTCCTTCTCGTTTTCTCGTTGTAGGTCCGCAATTGAGCACAGCCGGCGACGCGATGGGGGAATGCTCCTTTCCTCGGACCAGTGAATGAGCTCGGGGCGGTCAGTCGCTCCCCCCGCAGGCCGGTGGATCACGCTAGTGGTCGTACCTATCAAGTGCTTGGTTTAGCCTCTCGGCGGTGGGCACTGTGCCTGAATCTGACGACGGGAACGCGCTCGTCCGGCCCGAGCATCGCCGGTCGGTAGCGACCGTGCGACTCGACCGTCCGAAGGCGAACGCCCTCTCGACCCAGCTGCTCGACGAGCACTCGGTAGTCTGCCTGGACCTCCTCGACGAGCCCCCCTGGGGCGGTCATCATGTAGGGAGGCGAGCGAACGTTCGCAGCCGGGGCGGATGTGCGCGAGCTCGTGGACCGCTGCTCGCCCCGGTCGTTGGTCGCTTCATTCCAGCGAGCCCTCGATCTGTTGGCGGCATTCCCGAGAGTCACAATCGCCGCGATCGCGGGTTTCGCGCTCGGGGCGTCCTCGAGCTCGCCCTCGCCTGTGACCTCGGTCGCCGGGTCCTCGGCGCGGCTCGCCATGCCCGAAGTGCTCCTCGGCCTCATCCCGGGAGCCGGTGGCACCCAGCGCCTCACGCGTCTTATCGGACCGGCGAGGACGAAAGACCTCGTCCTCACGGGACGCCAGGTCGAGATCGACGAGGCCGTCCGGATCGGGCTCGTCGACCGGGTGGCGCCGAGCGACGTGCTCGGCACCGCGCTCGAGCTAGCAAGCCAGCTGGCCGCCGGTCCGGTGGTCGCACACGCGCTCGCCAAGGACGCTGTCGACCGCGGCGCCGACCTCTCTCTCGCCGAAGCGCTGGCGCTCGAACGCTCACTCTTCGAGCGCGCTCGCGACGGAGGATGCCCAGATCGGCGTCGAGTCGTTCCTGCGCGAAGGTCCTGGTAACGCGCGCTTCGATGGCCGATGATGCAGCGATGATGGCGCTCGAGACCATGAGGTGCGCGCCAGACTCGAATACACGACCGAGCTCGAGTGATTCGCCGACCATCAGCTCGTCGTGGAAGCGACCGCCGAGATCGAGGAGCTCAAGTTGGACGTGCTCGCGGCGCTTGACGCGATCGTCGACTAGCCGGAGGCGATCCTTGCGTCGAAGAGCTCCTCGATTCCGATCGTCCGCCATGGTGCCGCGACGAGCCGTCGCGAACAGGTGCTCGGCCTCCCCTTTTCATTCCCGTCCCCGCGATGGCCTTCGTCGAGGTGATCCCTTCGCTTCGCACCTCGGGCGAGACGATCGCCCGTGCCGAGTCGGTGGTGCGGGACTTGCTCCACAAGGAGATGGCGCGCGCGCTGGACCGGGCGGGCTTCGTCGTGAATGCCCTACTCGTGCCCTATCTCCTCGCCCTCCATCGCGCATGTATGAGTCGGGCTCGCCGCGGCCGATGACGTCGCACCGTTATGCGGGGGGGGGTTCCGCATCCGATGGGCCCGCTCGCGCTCTCCGACTTCATCGGGCTCGATACGTTGGTCTCGATTGCCGACGTGCTCTACGACGAGTACCGGGACCCTGCCTTCGTGCCGCCGCCGCTGCTCCTGCGTATCGTCGAGGACCGGGCGCTTCGGGTGCGAGAGCTGGAGCGGATTCCACTCCTACGACCGCACGTACGCTCCTAGCAGGCAACGGTTATGCGATGCGGGGGCGGTGGGCCTGAAGATCGGCTTCGCGGCCAAGCGCTAGCTTGGTGGGCTCGTCCGGTGTCGCACCTGGCGATGAGCGCCAGGCGTGCGGCGAGTTGATCACGTTGACGGCGAACGCGCGGAGAGGACAGGGCAGTTGGACATTGCGGTCTGCACGAAGCAGATCCCCGGTCCGGACGTGCCGTCGGCATTCGACGAGTCCACGAAGACGTTGATGCGCAGCGGAGCTCTCGTCCTCGACGACTCCGACAGCTACAGCGTCGAGATGGCGCTTCGTCTCGCGGAGCAGGCGGGCGGGGGAGAGGTGATCCTCGTGTCGATGGTTCCCGACGGCGCGACTGCGGGACTGCGGACCGCGCTCGCGATGGGTGCGGCGAGGGCGGTGCTCGTCTCGGACCCGGCACTCGCAGGAAGTGATGCGCTCGGGACAGCGCGAGTGCTTGCCGCGGCACTCGCCCGCACCGGGGCAGAGCTCGTGCTGTGCGCGACCGAGTCGAGCGACGGTTACACCGGCACGGTTCCTGTCCAGCTGGCCGAGCTGCTCGGGATCCCCGCGGTGACCTTCGCGAAGCGCGTGGAGCTGGACGATACCGGCGTGCGTGTCGAGCGGCAGACCGAGGCGGGCTACGACGAGGTCGTCTGCCCGCTTCCGGCTGTCGTGACGGTCACCGCTGGCGTCGTCGAGGTGCGCTATCCCTCGTTCAAAGGAATCATGGCGGCGAAGTCGAAGCCGATCGAGACGCTGAGCCTCGCTGATCTAGGTGTCGACCCGGCGCTTGTAGGGGTGCTCGGTGCGCGCCAGGAGGTGCTCTCGATCGAGGCGGCCGAGGGTCGCTCCGCTGGGACGATCGTCACCGACGAGGACGGCGCCGCCCACGAGCGGGTCCTGGACCTGCTCGTGACGTGGGGCGTTCTGTAGGAGGCTATGTAAATGGACACAGTTGTGCTCGTTGCCGAAACCCGTGACGGCTCACCGATCGGCCACGTGCTCGAGATGTGCGCTGCGGCGCGAAAGCTCGCGAGCGGGGTGACTGCGGTCGTCTGGGGCGAGGGTGCGGCCGCGGCGGCGCCGTTCCTGGGCGCGCACGGCGTGACCCGGGTGTGCGACGTCGGCGACATCGGGGATGCGCTCCCGCCACCGCGCGTCGCAGCCGCCATAGCGGGCGAGATCGATCGGGGAGGCGTCGACGCGGTATTCGCCGCCGCGACCTACGACGGCCGCGACATCGCCGCCCGGCTGTCGGCGCGGATCGATCGTCCGGTGATCACGAACGTCGTCGGGCTCGAGCTCGAGGGCGATTCGCTCGTCAGCTCGCACTCGGTCTTCGGTGGATCCCAGTTGGTCCGCGCCCGCTTCACCGGTGCCGGGCCGGCGATCTTCGTCCTGCGCGCAAAATCGTTCGCGAGCGAGGAGGTCGGCGGGCCGCCACCCGAGGTCGCGTCCGCCTCGATCGGGGAGCTCGCCGAAACTGACGCTGCCCGGATCGTTGCTCGCCACGCCGAGTCGCGAAGCGGTCCGAGCCTCGACGACGCGAAAGTGGTGGTATCCGGAGGACGCGGTCTAGGCGCGCCGGAGCATTACGCGCTCATCGAGGAGCTCGCCAGGCTGCTCGGCGGGGCGCCGGGCGCCTCGCGCGCGATCGTCGACGCGGGCTGGGTTCCTTACGCCTACCAAGTTGGCCAAACCGGAAAGACCGTGAAGCCCTCTGTCTATCTCGCCTTCGGGATCTCCGGAGCGACGCAGCACCTCGTCGGCATGAAAGGCGCAGACCACATCGTCGCGGTGAACAAGGATCCCGCCGCGCCGATCCTCGCCATCGCCGATCTCGGTGTCGTCGGTGACGTCCACCAAGTGCTGCCGAAGCTCGTCGAAGCGATCAAGGCCAAGAGCTGACTTCACCGACGGCATTGGTCGTGACCACGGCGGAATTCCGGAGCCGAGTTGTAGCGGTCGTGGAAGAGCCCTGGATTCCGGCTGCTGGCTACGCCTCGCCGAATCCTTCGATCTATCCCTGGCAGTGGCTCTGGGATTCGTGCTTCCATGCGATCATCTGGAGCGAGCTCGGCGACGCGCGGGCGACGCGCTAGCGCGATTCCCTCTTCGCGCTTCAGCGCGACGACGGGATGGTGCCGCACATGGGCTACCAACTGGACTCCGGAGCGTCGCGCGAGCTGTGGGGGATCACCGGGTCATCCACGATCACCCAGCCGCCGATGTTCGGGCATGCGATCGCGGAGCTCGCCGGTCGGGGCTTCGACGTCGACCGTTTCGTCGCACCCGCCACGGCCGCGCTCGGGTTCCTGCTCGAGCGGCGCCGAGGTGAGTCGTCCGCAGCGCTCATCGCTCACCCCTGGGAGTCCGGTCTCGATGGCAGCCCACGATGGGACGGCGAGCGGACCAGCTTCGACCGGGTGAGCTGGGGCGCGCAAAGGTTGCACTCGTCTGCCTGCAACCCGGCAGCCGAGGTTCTGCCGCCTGCCTCGGCTACTACGACGGCCCGGCGCGATTGAGGAGCTCTTCACGGGAGACGGCTTCATCCTGCATGCAGATATCTGCACGATCGGCTACGATGGCCTCCTCGTCGTCGTCGGCCCCAAGTCGTACATCATCATCCTCGGGGGCAAGAACATCAGCGCGGCGGTCGAGGACGCGGTCTCGGCAAATTCATCGGTGGCACTCGCGTCGGCGGTGCCGATGCCGGATCCGCTATTTGGCGGCCGCGTCTGTGTCTACGTGGATCTTCGGCTCGCTGATGCCTGGTGACATGCTGGCAAAAAAGCTGCGGTGCGGCCATGCGAGCTCCGCCGCCGGTTCGTCGCGCCGTCACCGGCGCCCGCGGGAAGAAATGACGTCGCCTGGACGCTGACAGTGGCGTGCCTCCGAAAGGAGTTGCCATGCCCAAGGCGGTGAGGTTCGATCACTACGGCGGAGTCGACGTCCTCCAAGTCGTGGAGGTCGCCCGCCCTGTTCCGGGCCCGGGACAGGTGCTCGTACAGGTCAAGGCGGCTGGGATCAACCCCGGCGAGGAGACCATCCGAAAGGGGAAGATGCACGACACCTGGCCGGCCACCTTTCCCTCCGGTGAAGGCAGCGATCTCGCCGGTGTGATCGACGAGCTCGGCGAGGGAGTGAGCGGATGGGAGATCGGGGACGAGGTCCTCGGCTTCACTAACGACCGGGCGAGTCACGCCGAGCTCGTCGCGGTCGGGGTCAACCAGCTCGTGCGGCGCCCGGCAGGCGTCTCGTGGGAGGCGGGAGGGGCGCTCTTCGTCGCCGGTACGACGGCCTACGCGGGCGTGCGTGCGGTCGGCCTCGCACCTGGCGACACGGTCGTCGTCTCCGGCGCTGCCGGTGGTGTGGGCTCGATCGCCGTACAGCTGGCCAAGATCGCCGGCGCCACCGTCATTGGCCTCGCGAGTGCGGCCAACCATGAGTGGCTAGCCGCCCACGGCGTGCTTCCCGTCGCCCACGGCGAAGGCGTGGGCGACCGGATCACGGACTCCTCGGCTGGAAACGTGGACGCTTTCGTCGACACCTTTGGCGACGGCTACGTACGCCTCGCCGTCGAGCTCGGCGTCCAGCCCGCTCGTATCGACACCATCATCGACTTTGCTGCCGCCAACGAGTTCGGCGTGAAGACGGACGGCACGGCCGCCGCCGCTAGCGCCGCGGTGCTCGCGGAGCTGGCCGACCTGATCGATCACGGCCTCCTCGAGATCCCGATCGCCAAGGTCTTCCCGCTCGCCGAGGTGCGTGATGCCTACCGTGAGCTGGCGAAGCGCCACACCCGGGGCAAGATCGTCCTCGTTCCCTAGTGGTCCGTCGCGGAGTTGATCTGGTGGAGCGCTGCCCGTCCCCGACGAACCTTCTCGATGATCTCTGCGGCCGGCTTGTGCCAGACGAAAGGCTTCGGGTCGTCGTTCCAGTGCTCGGCCCA
>JAODBO010000120.1 GCA_025464005.1 Acidimicrobiaceae bacterium
GACTGAACGCGTCCTGGCGGGAACGTTCTCTCCGCTTGGCATCCGTGTGTCGTCCCTGTACGGCAGCACGGGCGTCAGCGACATTGACGAAGACGCTCTGCGTTCAAGTCAGATCGTTGTCGCGACACCGGAGAAGTTGGACTTTGCGCTTCGGGCAGATCCCGCAGTGCTCTACGACGTCGGCCTGGTCGTTCTGGATGAGGGGCACATGATTGGAGCTTCCGAGCGCGAGGTGCGTTACGAAGCCCAGATCCAGCGGCTACTCCGCCGCCCGGATGCATCAACGCGCCGCATCCTTTGTCTGTCGGCCGTCTTCCCCTCCGGCGTCGAACTCGACGACTTCGTCGCGTGGATCACCGACGACGAGCCTGAGGGGCTGCACCGCGAGACCTGGCGACCAACTCAGCAGCGCTTTGGCCTCGTCGAGTGGCGTGATGATCACGCGCGGCTCACCATCACCCTGGGTGCCGACCAACCCTTCATCCCGCGCTATCTCGAGTCGACGCAGCCAACTGGCCGCCGGAGAAGGTTGTTTCCCGCCGATCAGCGCGAGCTCGTCGTTGCCACCGCGTGGCGACTGGTCGAGGAGGGCCAAACCACCCTGGTCTTTTGCCCACAACGAAACTCGGTCGAGCCGTACGCGCGCGAGATCATCAGGCTATGCGAGCAGGGCTTGATTTCGTCGGTATTGCCGGCCGACGTCGACTTACGCGACGCGCTCACGGTCGGCGCCGAATGGTTCGGCGCCGATCACCCCATCCTGAAGTGTCTCCAGATCGGGGTAGCCATCCACCATGGGGCGTTGCCCGGCCCCTTCCGTCGGGAGGTGGAACGACTGCTTCAGCGAGGCAGCCTGAGGGTGACCATCGCATCGCCCACCCTTGCCCAGGGCCTTAACTTGTCCGCTTCCGCGGTGCTATTTCACGGGCTCCACCGCGGGAGAGAACTACTCAAAGGGTCGGAGTTCGCGAACGTAATAGGGCGTGCCGGACGCGCATTCGTCGACACCGAAGGACTCGTGCTCTACCCAGTCTTCGCCCCGAATGAGAGGCATCGGCAGGAGTGGCTCGCACTCACGCAGGGCGACAGCGGGAAGACCCTTCAGTCGGGACTGATCCAGGTCGGCGTCGCACTGCTGCGAAGAATGTACGGGTCGCTGGGCTTCGAGTCCATGAAGCCCTTCCTCGACTACCTCACTGGCGGTCCAGAATGGTCGTTTCCGACCGTCACCCAAGAGACAGACGATGAGCGTGCCGCTGCGGGCGCGAGCTGGCAAGCCAACCTCACACTGCTCGACATCGGGATCCTGAGCGTCGTCGGAGACGGCGACCTCGACACCGATCCCGACGCCGCGACGCAGGTCGTCGCCGACGCGCTACGCGACTCGCTGTGGGAGCGCCAGCTACAACGCGTCGACGACGCGGCAGCGCTCGCCATTCGCGCGGTCGTGCACAGCCGGACCCGACACCTTTGGCAAGCCTCGACACCTTCACAACGCCGCGGGTGGTTCCTGGCCGGGGTCGGTGGAGATGCCGGGTCGCACCTTTCCCGGGTATCCGGCCATATCGTCGGGCTGATGATTGACGCCGAAGGCGCCATTCTCCGCGCAGACGAGGCGGGGGCTGCGGACCGGCTAGTCGAGGTCGCTGACACCGTGTTCGCGCTGGAGACCTTCGCCCTCGACACGTCGCTAGACAACTGGCGACAGGTGTTGAGGCACTGGGTGCAGGGGCTACCCCTAGCTGGACTACCTGGCGACCGCGTGGCGGTCGCTCAGTTCATCGAGTCTGACTTGACCTACCGGCTGGTATGGGGGATGGAGGCGGCACGGGTCTTCGAGGCGGCACAAGGCAATGTCGGTGCCGACACGCTGACCGGAGTTGCGGTTACCGCCGTTGAAACCGGAACCTTCACTCGAGCTGCATCTATCCTGATTCGCTCTGGCTTCGATCACCGGCTTGCGGCCATCGCGGCGATCACAAGCACGGGAGCGACATTCGAATCTGCAGCCGACATGCGTCGGTGGATCAGCGACCTCGACCCGCTCGTGGCGTCGAGCCCAGCCTGGCCGACGGCCGAATCCAGATCGGCATGGGAGGTTTTTGCGTCCCGCGCCGGGACAGCCCAATCGCAGCGCTGGATCCGTCGCACGAACGACGTAGCCGACGTCACCTGGCACGACGTTGTGCCAGACCCCGGTACCTGGCTGCGCGTGACGGACGCCGCACAGGGCCAGATCGACATCTGGTCAACCGGCTTCGACCTGCTCGGGGAAGCAACCGTTCGAATTAGCCCGGAGCGTCAAGGCGTTCTACGCGCCCGACGCCTCTCCGATGCAGGCGGCCTCCGACTCATCTACCGCGGACCAAGCGATCTCGCTCCGAAGATGCCTCGTGCCGGGCGATGAACTACCTGGGTCTATCAGGCGGGGCGAAGTGGTTACTGAGCGTCATCCTGCTCGGGAACATACCCACAAGAAGCCGAAGTACCGGCGGCTCATCGGTACCTCCGTCCGGTCGCCGAGCTGCCGGTCGGCCGCTCTGAAACCCCATTGCGGAAGCGCCGGTCGGTGTCGGACACGCGATCTGGCGAAGAAGCGTCCCCTAACGACGATCCTCCGACCCCGCGCGGCATCTCCGAGGTGCCGTTCATGGGCAGTCGCGACGTGAAGGTCGCACTCGCTCCAGCTTCTCCGCCGCCTGCTTGTCGATCTCGGGGAACAGGTGCCCGTATCGGTCATAGGTGAACGCGACGGAACTGTGGCCTGCGCGTCGGGCGATCTCCGAGGGATCGACACCGGCGAGGGCTAGCAACGCGACGCCGGTGTGCTTCAGATCGTGCGGACGAAGCGGACTTAGCTCGGTCGCGAGCACGGCGCTTCGCCAGGGGTGCGTTCGCCAGTCGTCGGCGAAAAGCGGTCGCTCCCCGCTTGGCCCGAAGACGTACTTGGAGCCAGGTTGACGATCCAGATGGGCGCTGAGGTCGTCGATGACCGAAGGAGGCAAAGTCATCGACCGACGACCAGCTTTGGTCTTTGGTGGTCCCTCGATTGGTCGTCCGAGCACCTGCACCGCGTTGTTCTCGATCCGGATCGTTCCGGCGTCAAGGTTCACATCACTGCGCCGCAGGCCGCTCGCCTCGCCGATACGAAGTGTCCCCCACGCCATCACCAACACCATCGCCCGATAGCGCGGCTGGATTGCTGATGCCAAGCGTTCCAATTCGCTTGGGGTAAGAAAGTGTGCCTCGGTGCGAACGAGACGTGGTAGCTGGACCCCTTTGGTCGGAGTCGCCGCAATGATCCCTCGCTGCATCGCGACCGCGAGGAGTTGATCGAGAACGGTGTAGGTGCGACGCACGGTTGATGGCGCGAGTCGTTGCGAAAGTTGCTCGATCCACTCCTGCACATCGGCGCGGTCAAGACGACCGAGCGGTGCGTCACGAAAGAACGGCAAAACGTCGCGGTCAAGCGCCTCCCGGTCACGGACCCGCGTCGAAGGTCGGTAGCCTGCTCTCGTCTTCCACCACGACTCGGCAAAGTCACCCACCGTCTGACGACCCGCCTTGTGGTCAACGAACGTCCGCGCTTCGTAGGTCGCGGCAAAGCGTCCGAGCGCTCGAGCCGCCTCGCGTCGGGTGTCAAAGGTGCCGATTGCTATTTGACGGCCTCGGACGCGAACGCGTGCTTGATAGCGACCTGAACGCGCGCGTCGAATCGTGCCGAATCCTGACCGTTCCATTTGCTGCCTCCTCGATTGAGGAGGCGGTCGTGTCGCTTCTGTTCGCGCCTCACGCGCGCCTCAGTGCGGCTCGTAGCCTTCGGAAAATGGCACCCTTCGTCACGCGAGGAGAACAAGGCACACACCTGACCTGCACCGTCGCCCCATCCCGAGCCATCACAAGTCTCGGTATCGGCACTGATGTGCATCAGGTGTGCTGCCCGATGCGCCCCTTCGCGGACAATTTTGTCGACGCCGTGAACCGAGGTGATGAGCACGCCCGAGGGCCATCGCTGAACCCGGTTCGGTCGTGCCTCAGCCATGCCTCAGACGCTTCAGAAAATCGGGAGCGAGCGGGACGGCAAGGGATGGTCTCGTGCTGGTCGTCTGGGGTGTTGTAGGGGCTCGTAGGGCCGCTGGATGAAGCCGACCACGGAGTCTTCGTTGCCGGAACACGCCGACTGAAATAGTGCCAAGGCGACTGCCGTCGCCGTCCCCCGCCCCCGGCTGGCTGGTTTTGACGGCTCAAGGAATTTCTTTTCTGCCCGTTGAGCTGGGGCGTCGACGTTCGCGTTGACACTTGCGTCGACGTTCGCGTCGATGGGCATCCGTCATGCTGCACGAGTGGCCGTCAGAAAAAATCTTCAGAGCTCAGAAAAGCCGCTCCTAACTGCGGCGCGGATGTTTTCGCGGACCTTTTCGTGGACAACTCCGCGGACCTTTTCGCGGACAACGGTTTCGCATACTCACCGGCATGGCGATCTGCGACGACCTCGGCCGCGGAGGATGGACTCCTCCGCGCCGAGCTGTTGGCGTTGAAACTCTCCGATGTCGATCCTTCGCGCGGCACGCTCTTTGTCCGTCACGGGAAAGGCGGAAAAGACCGCTACGTCCCGATCGGCGATCGGGCGCTGCACTGGGTGACGCGCTACGAGGAGGAGGTCCGAACTTCCTTCGTCGGTGAGCCCGATCACGAGGTGCTCTTCGTTGCCTATACCGGTCGACCGCTCTCGCGCGACTGGGTGTCGGAAGCGGTGAAGGAGTACATCGACGCGGCCGGCGTTTCCAAGCACGGGAGCTGTCACCTGCTTCGCCACACGGCGGCTACACAGATGCTGGAAGGGGGAGCGGACATTCGCTTCATCGCCGAGATGCTCGGTCACACGCGCCTCGAAACCACGCAGATTTACACCCGCGTCTCGATCTACCAGATGCGGCGCGTACACGCCGCCACTCATCCCGGCGCCCGCATGAGCCACGCTGTCTGACCGGGTCGCTCCGTAGCC
>JAODBO010000138.1 GCA_025464005.1 Acidimicrobiaceae bacterium
GGCCGGCGCGCCCGATCCGCTCGTGGTGGCGACCAGGTTCGATGGCCACGGCGAGAACGCGGCGGCCTCGGTTCTCGGCGGCCTCGTCGCGGCCCCGCTCGTGGACGGCAGGCCGCTCGTGCGCCGGCTACCGCTCGACCCCGGACTCGCCTTCGTGGTCGTCATGCCGGACCGCCGCCTCGCGACGGCGGACGCTCGCGCCGCGCTCCCGACGAGCGTGCCCTTCGAGGACGCCGTGGCCAACCTCGGCCGGCTGGCTCTGCTGCTCGCCGGTCTCGCCGATGCGACGGTGCTCGATCCGGCGGCCGGGCAGGACCGCCTCCACCAGGACGCCCGGGGGGGTCTGTTCCCCGAGGCGGCCGACGTGCTGCGTCGCCTCGAAGAAGCGGGGGCGGTCGTCGCTTGCTGGTCCGGTGCCGGGCCGAGCCTGCTCGGCATCTGCCGGGGTCGGGGGGACGCGGCCAAGGTCCGCGACGCGGGCGAGGCGGCGCTCGAGGAGCTCGACATCGCCGGGCGCGTCGTCGAGCTCGACCCCGATCTCACCGGCCTCGTCCTCGAGCCCTGAGCGACCGAGGCGCGCTCGGGCTCAGCCCCAGATCGTGTTCAGGGAGCCGCGGCCTCGGACTCGATCTCGTCGAGGCCCTGGGTGAGGGTGTTCCACGAGAGGGTCGCGCACTTGATGCGTACCGGGAACTTGACGACGCCCTGGAGCGCGGCGAGCTCCCCGAGCGAGTCCGGCCCGAGGATCTCCGCGCCGGCCGCCTGCTCCGTGCCGCCGTCCTCGGTCCCGAGATGGGCCTCGTGGATGGACATCATCGACTTGAACGACCGGACGAGGGCCCGGGCCTGCTCCACCGTGTGACCCTTGATCGCCGCCGACATCATCGAGGCCGACGACTGGCTGATCGAGCAGCCCTGGCCGGAGATCTTCACGTCCACGACTACGCGGTCGACGACGTCGAGGAAGACGACGATCTCGTCGCCGCACAGCGGATTGAAGCCCTCGACCCGGTGGGCGGGGGGGGCCGGCAGTTCGCCCCGGTTGCGGGGTGAGCGGTAGTGGTCGAGGATGATCTCGCGGTAGAGGTCTTCGAGGCCTGCCATGGCTCGTGCTACGTCCTTGTGCTCGCGGATGTGATCTGACGGGTACGACCTGGGCTGAGCGCCTCGCTAGGGAGCGTCCTTTGTGGAGGCTCCCTGCGCCCTCAGCCGAACAGCTTGTGGACCTCGCCGAGCCCCCTGACGAGCTCGTCGACGTCCTCCTCGTCGTTGTAGAGGTAGAGCGAGGCGCGCGTGGTGGCCCCGACGCCGAGGCGGCGCATGAGCGGCTTCGCGCAGTGGTGGCCGGCGCGGACACAGATGCCCTTGGTGTCGAGCACCTGCGCGACGTCGTGGGGATGCACCCCGCCGAAGGCAAACGAGATGACCCCGGCGCGCCGCACCGGGTCTGGCTCGGGGCCGAAGATCGTGATCTCGTCGCCGTAGGTCGAGCGCAGCCGGTCGATGGCGTACGCGGTGAGGCGCGCCTCGTGCTCGTGGACAGCGTCGAGGCCGACGCCCTCGAGGTAGTGGACGGCGGCCTCGAGGCCGATCGCCTCCGCTATCGGTGGCGTGCCGGCCTCGAACTTCCACGGCAGCTCGTTCGGGGTGAAGCCGTCGAGGCGCACGTCGCGGATCATCTCGCCGCCGCCGAGGAACGGCGGCATGGCCTCCAGCAGCTCCTCGCGCGCCCACAGCACGCCGATCCCGGTCGGCCCGAGCATCTTGTGGCCGGTGAAGCCGAAGAAGTCGACGCCGAGGAGCGAGACGTCGACCGGCCGGTGGGGGACGAGCTGGGCGCCGTCCGCGAGGACGAGCGCCCCGGCGCGCCGCGCCGCGGCGACGATCGGGGCGAGGTCGACCACCGTGCCGAGCACGTTCGAGGCGGACGTCACCGAGACGAGCCGCGCGCCCTCGACCAGCTTGTCGAGGTCCGAGAGGTCGAGGTGATAGTCGGCGCCGAGAGGGATGTAGCGCAGCTCGATCCCGCGCTCCTCGGCGAGCATGAGCCACGGCACGATATTCGCGTGGTGCTCGACCTCGCTGAGCACGATCGCGTCACCCTTGGCCAGCTCCTTGCGCGCCCAGGTGTAGGCGACGAGGTTGATGGCCTCGGTCACGTTCTTGGTGAAGACGATCTCGGTCGCCGGGCGTGGCGCGCCGACGAACCGGCCGATCGTCACCCGGGCCTGCTCGTAACGTCGGGTCGCCTCCTCGGCGATCGCGTAGACGCCCCGGTGCACGTTGGCATGGGTCGTCGTGTAGTACTCGTCCATCGCGTCGAGCACAGCGCGCGGCCGCTGGGCGGAGGCCGCCGAGTCGAGGTAGACCACGCGTCCGCCGGGCCGTTCGGGCGAGAGCAGGGGAAAGTCCGCCCGTAGGGCCCGCGGGTCGAGCGCCAGAGCATCGGCGGTGCGGGACGCGCTCATCGCTGCCACGATTCGTAACCGTCACGCTCGAGCCGCTCCGCCAGCTCGGGACCGCCGCTCTCGACGACCCGGCCGGCGACGAGCACGTGGATGCGGTCCGGGGTGAGCTCGTCGAGGATCCGCCGGTAGTGGGTGACGAGGACGACGCCGAGCTCGGGGCGCATCCGACGCACCTCCTCGACGCCGCGCGCCACGGTGCGCAGCCCGTCGATGTCGAGACCGGAATCGGTCTCGTCGAGAATCGCGAGGTCCGGCTCGAGGAGCGCCATCTGCAGGATCTCGTTGCGCTTCTTCTCGCCGCCGGAGAAGCCGTCGTTGAGGTGCCGCTCGCCGAAGGCGACGTCCATCCCGAGGCGCTCGAGCCACTCGCGCAGCCTGACGCGGACCTCGAGGACCGACAGGTCCGCACCGTGGCGGGCCTGGCCGGCCTGGCGGAGGAACTGCGCGATCGGCACGCCGGGGATCTCCTCGGGGTACTGGAACGCGAGGAACATCCCGAGCCTCGCCCGCGCGTCGGGCGAGAGCAGCGTGACGTCCTCGCCCCGGAGCAGGACCCGGCCCGAGCTCACCTCGTAGGCGGGATTTCCGAGCAGGACGTTCGCGAGCGTGGACTTGCCGGAGCCGTTCGGGCCCATGATGGCGTGCAGCTCGCCGGCGCGGACCGTGAGGTCGACGCCTCGAAGGATTTCCGCACCCTCGGCACCAGCGTGCAGGTCCTCGACCGCGAGCAACGGCACACCGAGCGCCTCGGCGGTGTCACCCCGTGCAGCCACGGTGGCGGAGGATGCGACCATGTGTCCATAGTAGGCGCGTCGGCGGATTACCACTACGGCTGTAGGGGAAATTGCGCGGCCTCCGCTCCGCAGGTCGCAGCGCGGCGACGTCGTTCACCAGCCCCGGGCGGCCCACTCCTCGAGATGCGGGAGCTCGTCGCCGATCGTCGTGTCGGCACCGTGGCCGGGGAGCACGATCATCGATGGTGCAAGCGTGGCGAACAGGCGACGATCGATCGACTCGAGGATGGTCGGGAAGTCGCCGAGAGCGGTCTTGGTGTTGCCGGGTCCACCGGGGAACAGCGTGTCTCCCGAGAGCAGGATCGGCGAGCCTTCGAGCACGAAGCAGGTCGAGCCGGGCGTATGGCCGGGGGTGCGGATCGTGGTGAGCCGCAGGCGACCGACATCGATCGGCTCACCGTCGCCGAGGAGCAGGTCGTAGGAGGGGAGCATCGCCGCGTCCTCGGGAGCCACGGCCACCTCGTAGCCGGCGTCGCGCAGCGCCGGGACCGCCTGGATGTGGTCCGAGTGCCCGTGGGTCTCGACGACGCGGCGGACGCCGAGTGCTCGGCAGGTCTCGAGGAGTAGCTCGTGCTCATTGGCGGCGTCGACGAGCAGCGCCTCCCCGGTCTGCTTGCACCGGACGACGAAGACGTTGTTGTCGTAGGGACCGACGACGAAGCGGTGGATCTCGGCTGCGGAGTCCTCGTAGTGAAGCGCCATAAGGCCAAGGCTACGGCGCCTTCTCGCAGACACAGCAGGACATCGGCGACGACCCCTGCGGCCGGCGCGCAGCGGCGAGTCGAATGCACCCAATCGCGGGCCGAGCGTTGATATTCTGATGCCACCAGAGAGAGGAGGTGGTCCAACTGATAGGTCAACGTTTTGGGACCCTGGAGGTGGCTGGCCGCTAGGCGGCACGCTGGACCATCTGGCGAATCTCACCAGACACCGTCGACACACCGGTCGGGAGTCGGTCCCCCCTGAGCAGCACTCCGGTGAGTCGATGCCTTTCACAGCACTACGCAAAGCCCGCTCGTCGGGCCGGTACCGAGGGGCGCTCCGGCGCCCCTCGGCCGCGCCCGGATCTCTCGGTTAGCCGATGCGCGCTCGCTCCTCGTCGATGACCCCGCGCAGGCGACGCGCTGCCTGCTCGGGGTCCGGTGCTTGGGTGAGGTAGCGCACGACGACGAAGCGTCGCGCTCCCGCGGCGACGAGCGTGGGGACCGTCTCGGGCGAGACGCCTCCCGTCACGAAGAACGGCATGGCACGCGACCCGCAGCGCACCTCGGCCTCGCCCACATAGGCGAGGCCGGTCCCGCGACGCCCTGGCTTGGTCGGCGTCGCGACGACCGGGCCGGCCGAGATGTAGTCGACCGGCTCGTCCAGCGCAGGCTCGAGCTCTTCGATCCTGTGCGTCGAGAGCCCGACGATGGCGTCGGGGCCGAGTATCCGGCGGGCCAGCGCCGCGGGCGCGTCGTCCTGGCCGACGTGGACGCCGTCCGCCCCGCTTTCGAGGGCGAGATCGGGCCGGTCGTTGAGCACGAAGGGCACGCCGCCGTCCGCGCACACCTGCTTCAGGAGGCGCGCTCGGGCGAGCAGCGGGCGGGCGTCGAGCGACTTCTCGCGCAGCTGCACGACATCGACGCCGCCGCGGATGCACGAGGCGACGAAGGCGACGAGGTCGTCCCGGTCAGGCGTGCAGAGGTAGAGCCGAGCGTCGCCGAGGCGCGTCCGGGGCGGCGCGGCTCGCGCTTCGTTGGCCCCGAGACGAGGTGCTTCGGCGCTCAAGGCTTGCGCGAGCCACGCTCGGGGCCGGTCGCCGCGCCGGCCTTCGCCGCCGCCTTCATCGCCTGCTTGTGCTCGCGAACCCGGGCGAGCGCCGCCGGACCGTCGATGTCCGCGACCGAGACGAAGCTTCCATCGTTGCCGAAGGGACCGGCGGCCTTCGCCCACCCCGGTGGCTGCACGCCGAGGCGCTTGCCGAGGAGAGCCACGAAGATCTGTGCCTTTTGCAGCCCGAAACCCGGGAGTGCCTTCACGTTGGCAAGCAGCGCCGGCCCGTCGGCGGCCGACGTCCAGATCGCACCGGGATCACCCCCGTACTGCTCGCCGATGATGAGCGCGACCTGTTGGACGCGTTGTGCCATGGCGACCGGGAAGCGATGCAGCGCCGGCTTGGCCGAGAAGACTGCGGCGAGCTCGTCGGGGTCCATCGCCGCCACATGGCCGGCGTCGAGCTGGCCGCCCAGGCGCTCCTTCAGCGCAAGCGGCGCGGCGAAGGCGCGCTCGAGCGGGATCTGCTGGTCGAGGACCATCGCCACGAGAAGCGCGAACGGCTCGCGCTCGAGCAGCGTGTCGGCCGCGGCCTCGCCGGTGAGGTGGAGCGTCATGGTCGGGTCCTCTTCGTCGTCGGGGGCGGTGGCAGTGCGTTGAGGCGGCTGGTCGAGGTCTCAGGCGACTCGCGGGTCCAGAGACTCGGTGTCGATCCCGTAGCGCACGATCGCGCGCTCCACTTCCTCCTGCTTGATCTGGCCCGTCGATGCCAATCCCGCGAGGACCGCCACGATGACGTGCGAGGCGTCGACCTCGAAGTGGCGCCGCAGAGCCTCGCGGGTGTCGGAGCGGCCGAAGCCGTCGGTGCCGAGCGGGGTGAACGGCTGGCGGACGAAGCGCGCGATCTGGTCCGGCACGCTCTTCATGAAGTCCGTCACCGCGACGATCGGTCCGGACGAGCCGGCGAGCGCTCGCGTCACGTACGGCACGCGAGGCGCCGCCGTGGGGTGGAGGCGGTTCCATCGCTCCACCTCGAGGGCGTCCTCGCGCAGTCCCTTGTAGCTGGTGACCGACCAGGCGTCGCACGAGACGCCCCACTCCCGGGCGAGGATGTCGCGCGCCTCGATCGCCGCCGACCACGCCGTGCCGGAGAACAGGATCGTCGCGGTCCGCGCCTCGCCGGCGGGAGTGTCCGGGCCCGCCTCGACCGGAGCGGAGTCTGCGAAGCGGTACATGCCGTCGATGACGCCCTGGCGCACCTCGTCGGCCTCCGGGCCGTCGGGCAGCGCCGGCATGGCGTAGTTCTCGTTGTAGAGGGTCACGTAGTAGAGGACGTCCTTGCCGTCGGGACCGTACATCTCCTCGATCCCGTGCTCGACGATCGCCGCCATCTCGTAGGCGAAGGCCGGGTCGTAGGCGCGGATCGTCGGCACGACGGACGCGAGCAGCAGGGACTGACCGTCCTCGTGCTGGAGACCCTCCCCGCTCATCGTCGTCCGGCCCGCGGTGCAGCCGAGCAGGAAGCCACGCCCTCGTGCGTCCGCGCACTGCCAGATCTGGTCGCCCACTCGTTGGAAGCCGAACATCGAGTAGTAGAGGAAGAACGGCAGCATCGGCCGGGCCAGCGTCGCGTAGGAGGTGGCCGCGGCGGTGAAGCTGGCCATCGCTCCCGCCTCGGTGATCCCCTCCTGGAGGATCTGACCCTCCTTGCTCTCGCTGTACTGGAGCAGCAGGCCGGCATCGACCGAGGTGTAGAGCTGTCCGCCCGAGGCGTAGATCTTCACCTCGGAGAAGAGCGCGTCGAGACCGAAGGTCCGCCCCTCGTCGGGGATGATCGGCACGACGAACTTGCCGAGCCCCGGGTCCCGCAGCAAGTTGCGGAGCAGGCGTGCGAAGGCCATCGTCGTCGACACCTCCTGGCCCCGGGAGCCGAGACGGAACTCGGCGAAGGCGTCCGGCTGCGGGGTGGGCAGGCCCTCGAGGCCCTTGCCACGGACGATGCGCTGGGGGAGCGATCCGCCGAGGACGCGCTTTCGGGCTTGCATGTACTCCCACGCCGGCGACCCGGCAGCCGGCCGGTAGTAGGGCGGCTCGTCCGCGCTCAGGGCCTCGTCGGGGATCTCGCCCTCGAGGTGTAGGCGGGCGCGAAGGGCGCGCAGCTGGTCGTGGGACATCTTCTTTATCTGGTGCGTGGCGTTGCGCGCCTCGATCTCAGGCCCGAGCGTCCAGCCCTTCACCGTCTTGGCGAGGATCGCCGTCGGCGAGCCGGTGTGCTCCGTGGCGGCCCGGTAGGCGGCATAGAGCTTGCGGTAGTCGTGACCGCCGCGCGGCAGCGTCTGGAGCTCGGTGTCGCTCAGGTGCTCGACGAGGGCCCGCAGCCGGGGGTCAGGGCCGAAGAAGTGCTCCCGGATGTACGCGCCCGGCTCCACCGCGTACTTCTGGAACTCCCCGTCGGGGGTCTCGTTCATCTTGTTGACGAGCACACCGTCCACGTCGCGTGCGAGCAGCTCGTCCCAGCGCGATCCCCAGATGACCTTGATCACGTTCCAGCCGTTGCCCCGGAACTCCGCCTCGAGCTCCTGGATCACCTTGCCGTTGCCGCGGACCGGGCCGTCGAGGCGCTGCAGGTTGCAGTTGACGACGTAGACAAGGTTGTCGAGCTGCTCACGCGCGGCGAGGCTCAGGCCCGCCCGCGACTCGGGCTCGTCGAACTCGCCGTCGCCGACGAAGCACCAGATGCGCGAGGCGCTCGTGTCCTCGATCCGGCGATTCAAGAGGTAGCGGTTGAACCTGGCCTGGTAGACGGCCGAGAGCGGTCCGAGGCCCATCGACACGGTGGGGAACTCCCAGAATTCGGGCATGAGGCGGGGGTGCGGATAGCTCGACAGCCCACCGTCGACCTCGAAGCGGAAGTTGTCGAGGTCGCGTTCGTCGAGCCGACCTTCGACGAATGCCCGCGCGTAGATGCCGGGCGAAGCGTGTCCTTGGAAGAAGACCTGGTCGCCGGCGAGGCCGTTGTCCTTGCCGTGGAAGAAGTGGTTGAAGCCGACCTCGTAGAGCGAGGCCGAGCTCGCATAGGTCGAGAGGTGGCCTCCGATGCCGGAGTACCGGGCATTCGCGCGAGTCACCATCACCGCGGCGTTCCATCGGATGAACGCGCGGATCCTGCGCTCGGCGTCCTCGTCGCCGGGGAACCACGGCTCCTCGTCGGCCGGGATCGTGTTCACATAGGGGGTCGACACCGTCGCGGGGAAGCCGACCTGAGCCGCCTGGGCGCGCTCCAGGATCTTCATCAGCAAGAAGCGGGCGCGCGACTTGCCCCGTTGGTCGACGACAGCGTCGAACGAGGCGAGCCACTCCTCGGTCTCGCGCGGGTCGATGTCGGGTACTTGGTGCGAGAAGCCGTCGAAGATCACGGAGGATAGTTTCGCGCTCACCTCGCCCGCAGCGGTAGTTGCCGCCCCGGCGCCCGAAATGAGCGGCGTTGGTGGCGCGGCGCGACTCTTGCCAGACTGTCCGCCGTGCCTGACGACCGCCTTGTCGTGTTCACCGACGGAGCTTGCATCGGCAACCCCGGACCGGGGGGCTGGGCCTGGGCGCGCGACGCGAGCACGTTCGCGGCCGGGTTCTCGCCCGTGAGCACCAACCAGCGCATGGAGCTGACCGCTGCGTTAGAGGCGGTGAATGCCAACAGCGGCGCTCTCGAGGTGGTGAGCGACTCGACCTACGTCGTGAACTGCTTCAAGAACAAGTGGTGGGCGGGCTGGCGCTCCCGCGGTTGGAAGAACTCCAAGGGCGAGCAGGTAGCCAACCAGGACCTCTGGCGACCGCTCATCCACGAGGTCATCGACGAGCGCCCAGGAGAGGTCGTCTTCCGCTGGGTGAAGGGCCACTCCGGCGATCTGATGAACGATCTCGTCGACCGGCTCGCCAACGACGCGGCTCGCAGTCAGTCGGCGCCCGACCGGCCCTGACGAGAAACATGACTAAAATGATCAGACTTTCATGACCTACCAGCTCACACACCTCGACGCCCTCGAATCAGAGGCGATCCACATCATCCGCGAGGTCGTCGCAGACTTCGAGCGCCCCGCCCTGCTCTTCTCGGGCGGCAAGGACTCGGCCGTACTGCTACACCTCGCGACGAAGGCGTGCTGGCCCCAGGCGGTCCCGTTCCCCGTGCTGCATGTCGACACCGGCCACAACTTCGAGGAGGTTCTCGACTTCCGCGACCGACGGGTCGCCGAGCTCGGCGTTCGCCTGCTCGTCGCGTCCGTGCAGGAGGCGATCGACCGCGGCGAGGTCGTCGAGGACCACGCTCCCGGCGCGACGCGCAATCGCCTGCAGACCCACAGCTTGCTGAAGGCGATCGAGGAGCACCGCTTCGACGCGGTTTTCGGCGGCGGACGTCGCGACGAGGAGAAGGCCCGCGCCAAGGAGCGCGTGTACTCCTTCCGGGACGAGTTCGGACAGTGGGACCCGCGCGGCCAGCGACCCGAGCTGTGGAATCTGTACAACGGTCGGCATCGCGTCGGCGAGCACTTCCGGGTGTT
>JAODBO010000020.1 GCA_025464005.1 Acidimicrobiaceae bacterium
GAGAGACGACGAGCCGCTCGGTCATCGAATAACGCTCGCCGACCTGGGCGTCCGCGATCGCCGGCGGGCTGGCGGGCCCGGCGAGCGCCTCGAGGAGGCGCTCGAGCTCGTCGGGCGCGCCCACGGACAGGGCGACGATGTCGCGCGCCGGCAGCGAGCGCTTGGCCAGGCCGCTCAGCACGCCGCCGGGGCCCAGCTCGACGAAGGTTCGCGCCCCGGAGTCATACAGCGTCTCGAGGCTCTGGCGCCAGCGCACCGGGTTGCACAGCTGAGCCGAGAGCAGCCCGGGCCAGTCGGCGGGAGCGGCGTGGGAGCGGGCGTCGACGTTGGCCACGACGACCGGGTCCGGCTCGCGGAAGGTGGCGGCGGAGAGCGCCTTGCGCAGTCGCTCGCGGGCCGGGGCCATGTAGGGCGTGTGGAAGGCGCCCCCGACGGGGATCGCCATGACGCGCTTTGCCCCGAGCGTTTTCGCGATCGCGCCGGCCGCCTGCAGCGCGTCCGGCGCGCCGGCGATGACGACCTGGCCCGGGGCGTTGAAGTTCGCCACCCAGACGTCGGCCTCCGCTCGCAGGCAGGCCGCCTCGACGTCCTCGTCCGCGAGCCCGAGGACCGCCATCATCGTGCCCTGTGACTGCTCGGCGGCGTCCTGCATCGCGGCGCCGCGCTCGGCGACGAGGCGCAGCCCGTCCTCGTAGTGAAGGGCGCCCGTGGCGACGAGCGCGGTGTACTCGCCGAGGCTGTGACCGGCGGCCGCCGCGGGCTCGATGCCGACGCGCTCCGCGGCGTCCAGTACGACCAAGCTGAGGACGAACGTCGCCAGCTGGGCGTTCGCGGTGAGCGTGAGGGTCTCCTGGTCCGCGTCGAGGAGCAGCGCGGCGACGTCGCGGTCGACGACCTCGCTGGCGTGATCGACGAGCTCCCAGGACGGATGGTCCACCCACGCGGCTCCCATGCCGGGCCGCTGCGAGCCCTGACCTGGAAAGGTGAACGCAAGCACCCAGTGACTCCCTTCGAACGGCGCCACCGTGGCCGCCGACGTCCGCTGCTTCTCGTACCTCTGACCCCCGGAGATGCCGTGGGGTTACGCTCGGGTCGCCCGGCGGTACGTCGCCCGCCGATCCGGCAGGGTAGTGCCGGTGCCGTAGAAAGGCGCGACTCGTCGGCCCGGGCGACCGGTGTGATCGTAGGCGGGACCGGGCTCGCCTCGTGGCCAAAGGAGGCCGCGCCGGTCAGCGACCGAGGTCGCGGGAGCGTGCAGGCATGGCGGAGGGCAATCTGCGACGGACCGGGCGCATCGCCGTCTCTCGCGCGCTCGCGGTGGCGCGAGTGCTCGCCCGCCACGCCTGGGAGGGCCTCTGGGACGCCCTCCGGGGCCGCCACGGCGGGGGACCCCGGCGAATGCGAGACACGCTCGCGGAGCTCGGGCCGACCTTCGTCAAGCTCGGTCAGGTCCTCTCGACCCGCCCCGACCTCGTCCCCCCGCGCTACGAGGCCGAGCTCGCGACCTTGCAGGACTCGGTGGCGCCCATCGATGCCGACGCCGTGCACCGCGCGCTACGGCGCGAGCTCGGGCGGGATCCGCGCCTGCTGTACGTCACCTTCGACGACCGGCCGGTGGCCGCGGCGTCGATCGGCCAGGTGCACGGCGCCACGCTCGCGGACGGGCGCCAGGTCGTCGTGAAGCTCCGGCGCCCGGGCGTGACGGCCGCGGTCGAAGAGGACCTCGTCCTCATGCGCCTGGTCGCGTCGATGTTGTCCCACGTTCCCGGGGCGCTGCGGCGCGTCGACGTCGTCGGCTTCGTCGAGCAGTTCTCCGAGACGATCCGGGGCGAGCTCGACTACGTCGCCGAGGGCCACAACGCGGATCGGGCCCGTGCCGATCTGGCGCAGCTGCCCGTGCACATCCCGGCGGTGGTGTGGGAGGCGACGACCCATGGCGTGCTGACGCTCGAGCGGATCGAAGGTGTGAAGATCGACGACCTCGCCGGCCTCGACGCGATCGGCGCCGACCGGCCGGTGATCGCTCGGACGCTCGCCTACGTCTACCTCTCGATGGTCTTCTCCTTCGGCTTCTTCCACGCGGATCCGCACCCGGGGAACCTGTTCGTGGAGCCCGGTGGACGACTCGCGATGGTGGACTTCGGCATGGTCGGGACCGTGACCCCCGCCGTGCGGGCAGCGCTCGTCGAGATCGTGCTCGCCCTCGTCACCCACGACACGCGCCGCACCGTCGCGGCGATGCGCGGCCTCGGTGTCGCCCCTGCGAGCGTCGACGAGGACGTCTTCGTCGAGGAGCTGGACCGCCTCACCGCTTCCTCGATCGAGCTCCCCGTCGGGGAGCTCCGCCTGGCGCCCCTCGTCGCGGACCTGATGACGGTGAGCCGCCGCCACCGCCTCGCCTTCCCGCGCGAGCTGGCGCTGCTCGTGAAGACGGTGGTGATGTGCGAGGGCCTCGCCGCGCAGCTGGATCCGGGCTTCGCTCTGCCCGAGGTGCTCGTCGCCTTCGTCGCCAACGCCTTGGGCGGCGCAGCGCCGCAGGTCCCGGTCGCGGATCCCGACGGCGAGCACCGGGCCGAGCCGGCCGTGCTGCCCGAGCACGGCGGCGAGCGGTGAGCGACGCGTCGGACCGGCCTCTTCGCGTCGGCCATTCGCTCGTCCCGGCAGAGGAGCTGGAGTGGCGCTTCAGTGGCAGCGGCGGCCCGGGTGGCCAGCACGCCAACACGGCGAACACCCGGGTCGAGGTGCGCTTCGACATCGCGGCCTCCCCGTCGATCGGGCCCCGCCAACGCGAGCGGCTCGTCGAGCGTCTCGGACCGGTCGTACGCGTGGTGGCCTCGGACGAGCGTTCCCAGCTGCGCAACCGCGAGCTCGCGCTGCGACGTCTCGAGCAGCGGATCGCAGACGCGCTTCACGTCGAGCGCGTCCGGCGTCCGACGAGGCCGACGCTCGGCTCGAAGGAGCGCCGCCTCGAGTCCAAGCGGGTGCAGTCCGAGCGCAAGCGGTCTCGACGCCCACCCGACGACGTCTGAGGCCTGGCCTTTCCTCGAATGCCCCGAGGACAGGTCGAAGGGAGCGGGTCGATTGTCGCTGGCCACATGGCGATCGAGAAAGGCCCGGGCGAGATCGAGGGGCAGCGTGGCGATCCAGCCGCCCGAAATGGTCTGGAGGGTCACCATCGCAACCCGGCGCTGCACACCGGCAGCAGCCACGGTGCTTTCGTTTCCAGTGGGTCGGGCGCAACGACATGGGTGCGTGCTCGCGCGTTCACTCGGACGGCACCTGGCGCCGTCGGTCGGTGGATCAGTCGCAGATTAGGACGATTTGACAACACACATAATCGTCGAATGATGTATCTATCAACTATGCGACTCTCCATCCTGGCCCGCCGATGGCGAGCGCACCCCACCGCCGTCCCCGCACCCGAGCCCGGGTCGCCCGCGGTGGAGGCAGCGGCGGGACGGAACCGCGGTTCGCTGCAGCTCCGCCACGTCGACGCCGGCTCCTGCAATGGGTGCGAGCTGGAGATCGCCTCGATCTTCTCCCCGGTCTACGACGCCGAGCGGTTCGGGATCAGGCTCGAGGCGTCACCACGGCATGCCGACGGCCTGCTCGTCACTGGGCCGGTCACCCGCAACATGGCCGGCCCACTGCGCAAGACCTTCGAGGCCGTGCCAAATCCCCGAGCCGTCGTCGCCGTCGGTGACTGCGCTCGAAACTGCGGGGTGTTTCGCGGTGCCTACGGCGTCGAAGGCTCGGTAGCCGACGTTGTGCCGGTCGACCTGGAGATTCCCGGCTGTCCGCCGGACCCTGCAGCGATCATCACGGCGTTGCGCGGCCTGGCCGGTACGTGACCTCGGGCCTGCTCGTCGCCACCACCGTCCTTGGCCTGGCTGCATCGGTCGTCGGGGCGATCGCACCGGAGAAGACCCGGACTCCGTTGTCGTCATGGTTGACGATCGTCGCTTGTGGCTTCGGGTTCGTGGTGGCCGTCATGGTGCTCAAGAGCGGCCATGTCGCCGTCGTGCACACCGACCAGCTGCTCCCGCTCAGTGGATTCTCGTTAACCCTCGACCGGTTCGGCGCACTCTTCATGGCCATCAGCGCGGCCATCGGGGCGTGCGCCATGGTCTTCCGCCTCGGCTACGACGGTCACGGCCTCTCCAGCCGGACGGCGTCGAGTGTTCTTCCCCTGTTCGTCATCACCCTCCTCCTGGTTCCGGCCGCATCCAGCGTCACCACCTTTCTGTTCCTGTGGGAGCTGATGGCCATCACTTCCCTCCTTCTCGTCCTCGTCGACCAACGTCATCGGCCCGAGGTGGCAGAAGCCGGCCAGTGGTATGCGGTGATGACCCAGTTCGGTGCGGCGGCGCTGCTGGTGGGCCTGGTCCTGTTGGCCACCCACAGCGGGAGTCAATCGTTCTCGGCAATCGCCGCCGAATCGGCCCACCTGCCGGCCTGGGTGCGGAGCAGCGCATTCGTGCTGGTGCTCGTGGGCTTCGGATCGAAGGCCGGCATGGTCCCGCTCCACGTCTGGCTGCCCCGGGCTCACCCCGAGGCGCCGGGCCCGGTGTCCGCCCTGATGTCGGCGGCCATGGTGAACCTCGGTGTCTACGGCATCGTCCGCGTGGGTGACGGGCTACTCGGCGGCGGGCCAGCATGGTGGTGGCTGTTGGTCATGGTGCTCGGAGCACTGTCGGCCCTGTTCGGGTCCCTGCACTCGGCCACCAGTACCGATCTCAAGCGTTTACTGGCCTACTCGACCACCGACAACGTCGGGCTCATGTTGCTCGGGGTGGGCGCTTCGGGGCTGTTCGCGTCGACCGGCCACGCGGCGCTGGCGCTGGTGGCGCTGGTGGCTGCTCTGCTCCATGTCGTCTTCCACGCCGTGTTCAAGGGGTCGCTGTTCCTTACGGCGAGCTCACTCCAGCAGGCCACCGGCACCAGGGACCTCGACCAGCTCGGCGGTCTGCTGCGACGGATGCCGGTCACCGGCTCGCTGTTGCTGGTCGGGGGCATGGCGCTCGCCGCCCTGCCGCCGCTGTGCGGTTTCGTGAGTGAATGGCTCCTGCTCCAGGCCATGTTGCACGGCCTGCCTTCGTCCAACCCGTCGCTCGCCATCGCCATGCCCGTCGGGGTCGGCGTGCTGGCCCTCACCGGCGGGCTGGCCGCCCTGACGTTCGTAAAGGCCGCCGGCATCGGCCTGTTGGGCCAACCCCGCACCGAGCCAGCCGCCCGAGCCAGCGAGGTGCCCCGTTCTATGTGGCTCGGAAGCGGGATCCTGGCCACGCTCTGCCTTCTCTTCGGGGTGGCTCCTTTCCTGGTCATCCCAGCCGTAGTCGACGCCGCCCGCAACATCACCGGCTCCCGTAGCACCCACCCGTTGACGGGCGGTTGGCAGATCGGGCTCTCGGGCATGCACGGGATGCTCGCTCCCGGGCTCCTGGCCCTCGGTCTGGCGATGGCGATATTGCTGGTCGCCGGAGCCCGGCGGGCACTACAGCGGGGAGCCGTACGGCGCACCGAGGCATGGGGATCCGGCAGGGAGCTACAGACCGCCCGTATGGAGTACACCGCCACCGCCTTCGGCGAGCCGGTCACCCGAGTGTTCGAGGACGTGTTGCGCCCATCGCACGACCTCGAAGTCAGCCACTTCGCCGAATCCCGGTACTACGTCGAGGCCGCCACCTTCCACACCGGACTCGACGACGCCTTCGAACGACACGGCTATCGACCGGCGGCCTCAGGCCTCCGATGGTGGGGAACGCTCGCTCGCCGGGTTCCCAACGGGAGTGTGCATCGTTACTTGGCCTTCGGTCTGGTGGCGCTGATCGTGGTGCTGGTGGTGGTCGGGTGACGCCCTCCTGGCCGGTCGTCTCGGTAGCGGCGATCTCGTTGCTTCAGGTACTTGGCGTCTTAGTCGGTGGGCCTTTGCTATTTGGGCTCATGTACAAGGTGCGATGCCGGCTGGAGGGGCGCGTCGGCCCACCGATCCGCCAGCCGCTGCTCGACCTGCGCAAGCTGGCCCGTCGGGAGCGCACTCGGCCCGAACACGCCAGCTGGATCTTCCCCCTGGCCCCACTCGTCCTGGTCGCCACGACCCTGGTGATCGCGGTCATCGCCCCGTTACTGGCCGCAGGGCCGGCTTTCGGGTGGTCGGCCGATCTGTTCGCCGTCGTCTACCTCCTGCTGCTCGGCTCGGTCGCCCTCGCGCTCGGTGCCCTTGACACCGGCACCGCCTTCGGGGGCATGGGGGCCAGCCGGGCCATGACCATCGGGGCTCTGTCCGAACCGGCCCTGCTGGTTGCCATCCTCGCCCTCTCCGTGCCCGCCCATTCGTCCAATGTGCCCGTCATCATCATCCGCTCGCTCTCCCATCCCCTGTGGCTGGCCACCCCGGAGCGCCTGCTCGCCTTGGTGGCATTCCTGATCGTGATCGTGGCCGAGAGCGGCCGACTCCCGGTCGACAACCCGAGCACACACCTCGAGCTGACCATGATCCACGAGGCCATGGTTCTCGAGTACGCCGGGCCGGACCTGGCCTTGGTCAGGTTGGGTGGGTCCATGCGTCTGGTCGTCCTGTTGGCACTCTTCGCCGATCTGTTCGTCCCCTGGGGCATTGCCACGGCGCCGGGCGCTGGTCATCTGGCGGTCGGCCTGGTGGCCACGGTGGCCAAGGTGGCGGCCCTCGGTGTGGCCCTGGCCGCCTTCGAAGTGGCGATGGCCAAGCTGCGCCTCTTCCGGGTGCCCGAGCTCTTGGCCGGGGCATTCGTCCTGGCGGTGCTCGCCGTCGTCTCAGCCCTGGTGATGCCATGAGCGGGTCACCATTCTCCTCCGTCCTCACCCTTGCCGTCGGGGCAGTGCTGGTCTGCGCCGTGACGGCGGTGTGGTTGAGCTCGGTCCGGTCATCGGTCCGAGTCGTGGCCGTCCAGGGCGTCGCCCTCGGTTTGGTCGCCTTGATTCTCGGCGTCCACCAGCGCGACGCCGGCCTGATCGCCACGGCAGTCGTCGTACTTCTGATCAAGGGCGTCGTCATGCCGTTCCTGCTGACCAGGGCGAGCGCAGGCGGCGTCCTCGCTCGGGAGAGTCGGCCGCTGGTGAATGTCCCCGCCTCTCTCGTCGCTTCGGCCGTCCTGATCGTCCTAGCCTTCGTCTCCGCTCGGGGGGTGGCCCACTTCGTGGGCAACACCACCGGGGCGCTCGTTCCGGTGGGCGTCGCCACGCTCCTCATCGGGTTCTTCGTCCTGGTAGCCCGGCGCCGACCTCTCTCCCAGATGGTCGGCCTGCTCCTGGTCGACAACGGGATCGCCTTGGTGGCCTTCCTTTGCACGGCGGGGGTTCCCTTCCTGATCGAGTTGGGCGTGTCCCTCGACATCCTCTTGGGCGTGGTCGTGTTGATGGTGCTGGCCCAGCGCCTTCGGATCGAGTTCGGTGATCTCGACCTCGACGAGCTCCAGGAGCTCCACGACTGATGGTCCTCGTGCTCATCCTCGTCCTCCCCCTCCTCGGCGGCGCGGCCATCGCCATGGGTCACGGGCGCCGCTCGATCGGATGGGTCGGCGTCGCGTCCAACGGCGGCGCACTGGCCCTCGGCATATGGGTTGCCGTCCGGGTCATCCGAGATGGGGCCCTGACCGGAGCGGGGGGCGTGGTGCGAGCCGACGCGCTGAGCGCCTTCATGGTCGTGGTCATCGGGGCCATCGCCCTCTTGGCCTCGTGGCTCGGGATCCGGACCGTCGCTCTGGAGCTGTCCGAGGGACGGTGCACCCCGCAGCGGGCTACCACCTATGGCGTGTTGGTCCAGGCGTTCGTCGCCGCCATGCTCCTCGCCATCCTGGCCGCCAACGTCGGCGTGCTCTGGATAGCCGTCGAAGCGACCACCGTCGTCACCACCTTCCTGGTCGGCCACCGCCGGACCAAAGGCGCGCTCGAGGCCTCCTGGAAGTACATCGTCATTTGCTCCGTCGGGATCGCCTTGGCCTTCCTCGGCACCGTGCTCGTCTACCTCACCGCAGTACACGCCGGGGGGCATTCGGCCGGCGCCCTCGACTGGACGTCACTGATGGCCCACGCCAAGCACCTCGATCCCTCGGTGCTGCGGCTTGGGTTCGCCCTGATAGTCCTCGGCTACGGCACCAAGGTGGGCCTCGCCCCGATGCACAGCTGGCTCCCCGACGCCCACAGCCAGGCGCCCGCCCCGATCTCCGCCCTGATGTCGGGCGTGCTGCTGACGGTGGCCTTCTACGCCATCTTGCGTTTCAAGGCGGTGACCGACCTCGCCCTCGGACCAGGGTTCTCACGAACCCTGCTCGTCACCGTGGCGCTCCTGTCCCTGGCCATAGCTGCCTCGTTGCTGCTCACCCAGCGCGACTACAAGCGCATGCTCGCCTACTCAAGCATCGAGCACATGGGGCTCATCGCCCTCGGTGCGGCGGCGGGGATCCCACTCGCCATCGCCGCTGTGTTGCTGCACATCCTCGGTCACGGACTGACCAAGAGCGTGCTGTTCCTCACCTCGGGGGAGATCATGTCGGCCGAGGGCACCAGTCGGATCGACGGGGTTCGGTCCCTGCTGGCCCGGCGCCCGGCCCTCGGTGGGCTGTTCGGTGTCGGGCTGGTGGCCCTCCTCGGACTGCCGCCGTTCAGCCTCTTCGCCAGTGAGCTGCTCATGGCCCGGGCCGAGTTCCAAGTCGGCCTCGGGTGGGCGGCCGTCGTGGCCGTCGTGGCCATGGTGGTCATCTTCGTCGCCGTCGCCGGTCACGCTCGCCATATGCTCCTCGGACCTTCGACGACAGCCCAAGCGGAGGCTCCGCTCCCCGGTTGGGTTGCCGGGCCGCTGATAGGCGCGCTGGTGGTCTGTGGCGTGATCGGAGTGTTCGCCTGGCCATTGTCGGGGCTCCTCCACGCCGCCGCCCACGTGGTGACGCCGTGATCTCGCTCGACGCGCTTCCTGTCGTGCTCCGTCCGGTGGGGCACCGTCGGCATGCTGGCACCCTGGGACCTGTCGACTTGCCCGAGGCGGCCGCCACCCTCCTCGGCAACGGAATGCGGCTGGCATTGGTCTCGGGCCACGACGACGGCACGTCGATGCGCGCCGTCTATCTCTTCACCTCCGGACCACCTGACACCCGGATCGAGCTGCACGTTCCCCTCGACCGCTCGAATCCTCAGGTGCCGACGCTGGCCAAGCTGTCCTTCCCGGCCAGCCGCTTCGAACGCGAGATGGCCGACCTGTTCGGTATCGAGCCTGTCGATCACCCTCAGCCCCGCCGCCTCGTACTCCACCAGCATTGGCCGGCCGGCTGGCATCCAATGCGCCACGAATCGACCGAGCCGCCCGAGATGGTGGCCGACGCAGGGTCATTTCCCTTTGTCCCGGTAGAGGGCCCGGGTGTCTACGAGATCCCGGTCGGGCCAGTGCACGCCGGGCTCATCGAGCCCGGCCATTTCCGCTTCTGGGTGGTCGGCGAGACGATCCTGCGCATGAAGGCCCGTCTCTGGTTCGTCCACAAGGGGATCGAGCAGCTTCTCCAAGGCAAGGACATCGCATTCGGTCTCGAGATCGCCGAGCGGATCTCTGGCGATACGGCCGTCGGTCACGCCCTCGCCTACTGCCAGGCGGTCGAGGACGCCCAGCAGGTCCACGTACCGGACGACGCGCAGGTGCTGCGCGGGGTGCTCTTGGAGCTCGAACGGCTCTACAACCACGTCGCCGACATCGGCGCGCTCTGCAACGACGTCGGGTTCGGGCTGGCCCAAGCCTGGGCGCTCTCCCTTCGCGAACAGCTCTTGCAGCTCAACGGTGAAGTCACCGGGCACCGCCTGCTGCGGGGCGGCGTAGTCCCGGGGGGTGCCCGTGTGCGCCGCCTGCCCACCGCGGCGGATCTGGTCGAGGTGGGCGACCGCTTTGAGGAACTGGTGGAGCTCGCCACCTCGAACGCCCTCGTCATGGAGCGATTCGCGGGCACCGCCACGCTCGACGAGTCCCACGCCCGCGACCTCGGCGTCGTCGGCGTCGTCGGTCGGGCATCGGGTCTGGTCTTCGACGCTCGCGTTGCCCATCCCTTCGTCGACATGGCCGAAGGGTTCTCGCCGGTACTGCATACGGGGGGTGACGCGCTGGCGCGCTTTTTGGTCAGAGTGGACGAGGTTCGAGCATCGCTGGCGCTCCTTGGCGACCTCACGAACCGGGTCGGCAACCTCCATGCGGTCGTCTCGCCAGGGGCACGAGGGGTCCCGGATCACTCCACCGGAGGGGTCGGGATCGCTGAGGGCTGGCGAGGAGTCGTGATTCACCGGGTGGAGCTCGACGAGGCAGGGCGACTTGCCCGGGTGAAGGTGGTCGATCCGTCGTTCCTCAACTGGCCTGCCTTGCCGGTAGCCCTGGCCGACACGATCGTCCCCGACTTTCCGCTTGCCAACAAGAGCTTCAATCTCTCCTATGCCGGGAACGACCTATGACAACCGTGGTCCATCTGTCATATTCATCAATTCATGTAACGTTTAGGTCCGTGGTCACGTCCCAGACGACGGCCTCCAATATCTCGCCGCTCTCCGGATCGAAACGGCGAGTCTCATCAGCACAAGGAGCTGCCGCCCATGACGACTCCCATCTACCAGGTGAAGGCCGAGTTCTTCAAGACGCTCGGTCACCCAGCACGGATCCGTATCCTCGAGGTCCTGCGCGACGGCGAGCGGCCTGTCAGCGAGCTCATCCCCGAAGTCGGCATCGAAGCCTCGCACCTCTCCCAGCAGCTCGGTCTCATGCGCCGGGCCAACCTGATCCAGGCGCGCAAGGTCGGGTCGAACGTCTTCTACTCGGTCGGCGAGCCGATGCTCTTCGAACTCTTGGAGGTCGCCAAACGGATCATCACCGCATCACTGGCCGAAACCCAGGAGCTGCTCGAACAGATGCAAGCTTCCAATTCGATTCTCTGATAATGAAAGAAGTTTCGGCCCTACTCGCCTGCTCCTCCGGCCCCTACCGTCGATCACATGGCTCGCATGCCAGATGACGCGCCGCGTCTGGAGGCTCTGAACCGAGACGAGTGCCTCCGGCGCTTGGCGACCCAATCGGTCGGCCGAATCGGGATCACCGTCCGAGCCCTGCCTGTCGTGCTGCCCGTCAACTTCGGCCTTCTCGGCGAATCCATCGTCTTCCGCACGACTCCGGGCACCAAGCTCGACGCGGCCACGAACAAGACGGTCGTCGCCTTCGAAGTCGACAGTTACGAACCCGACGGACGCTCAGGCTGGAGCGTCCTGGTCATTGGCAGAGCGATGAAGATGCCCGCCGACGAAGTCGCCGACGCCGAGGCGCTGGTTATCGATGCGTGGCCGCTCGACGGGCAGGCGTCGCACTTCGTGCGTATCGAGGGATCCCAGATCAGCGGACGTCGGTTCAACCGGTAGTCGCGGAGAATAGGCGGCCAAGGGAGTCATCGGTCTCGGCCTTGCTGGTGGCACGGGCACCGCGAATCACGAGGAGCGAGACGAGCGAGAGCAAGTCGTAGGTTCAGCTTGCTGACCTGAGACGAGGATGCGACCGACCGGCTCGTCGACGACCTGTCGTCGCAGCTCAGCGACTGGTTGTAGCTATGTGACGATTGATGGCCCGATATCCGCGATAACTGCGACGGATTTATCAGGGCTCTCGTGCGAAGCAGTGCTCGAACTTGGCGCATGACCCAGGCGGCTTGGTCGGCTCTCCTGTCAGTGCGTTCGGGACTACCGCTGTCCTTCGCGTGACGCGCTCAACTCACCGCCGTCATTGGCGGAGGTCTACGACACGCCAGTCCGCGTCCGCTTCGAGAATCTCCGGGTCGCCGGTCAGAAGGTCGGCGCCGTGGGCGACGGCCGTGGCGACAGCAAACGCGTCCGCGTACGCCATATGGTGTCGGGCCTTGATCCGAGCCGCGCCGAGGACCCGACCCTCGGTCGGAAGTTCGAGGTCCAACGTACGACGTAGGTCTCGCACGACCTGACGGGCGTACTCCGGATCGGTGCGCCGCTCGAGTATGGACGCCACCTCACCGAGATTGATCCAACTCATGAGAGGCCGAGACTGCAACACGACGTCAACGCGGCTCGCGGCCGGCTCCGTGCCCTCAAGCCACGCAAGAATTGCCCACGAGTCGAGACAAAGCGTCACTGATCACGTTCCGCTCGGTGATCAGCCTCCAGCTCGGAGATAAGGCCTCGCCCCTTCAGGCTGCCGCGCAGATTCGGGACGCGTCGCACCGGCTCGACTCTCACCGCCGAGCCTTCCAGCGCGAAGTCAACCTCGTCGCCTGGAGAGATGCCGAGCTGGTCGCGCAGGCGCTTCGGAATCACAACCTGTCCCTTAGGTCCGACGCGGTAAGTCATACTTATGAGTATAACTTTCTCGCTCGCGTGCGCGGTCGACGAGGCCTTCTGCGAGCGCCAAGCCGTGAACAAGCGACGCCAAGCTACCGGCAAGGCTCCACCGGACTTGGTGCCGTCGGCGTCGCAGCCTCAGCGACCTCGTCGGGGCGAGGGGATGCGCGCCGCCGTAGTCGTGACCGGTCTCGAGGGTGACCTCGGCACCGGCCAGCTCGCCGCGCTCATCCACCAGAGCGAGCGCCTCACGAGGCGACCGGGGGAGCGAGTGTCACATCCCACAAGATGTGGGAGGTCCAAACGTGAGACCTCCGTGTG
>JAODBO010000071.1 GCA_025464005.1 Acidimicrobiaceae bacterium
CCGACCCCACCGAGCTGCGTGCCTAGAGGCCCTCAAGACGCCGTCTTGTGGCCCTCTCCTAGCGACGCGCTGCGACCGGTGAGCCACACGCTTCTTATCGCCGTGCTCGGCGTCCGAGGCCCAAGTCCCCGATGATGAGCGCCAATACATGGGGCCGCATGTCTTACATGGGGCCGCATCTCTTGGGGAGGACCAGCCGTGCGGCTCAGGGCCTTATGCACGCCTCCACCGCTGATCAGGAGTTGGCCCCGATACGCTCCGATGCGGTTCAGCCCACCGCAGCGTTGACGACCCCGAGGACTTTCCGAGCATGGGCGGCGACGGTCTCCACATCACCGGCGCGCGCAGCCGACCGGTCGATGAGCGCGCCACCCATGCAGATCGCGTGGGCTCCGGCGGCGACGTAGCTCTGGATGTCGGCGACGCCGATACCGCCTGAGACGACAGCCTTGATGTCCGGGAGCGGCTCGCGCAGTGTCCGGAGATACGCGGCGCCTCCCATCGAGCCGACCGGGAACAGCTTGGTCGCGTCGACCCCGAGGCGAAGCCCTGCAACAACTTCGCTAGGGGAGAGCGCTCCGCCTATGTACGGGATGCCGTTGGCGTGGGCGACGTCGAGCACGGACTCGTCGGTCACGGGCGAGACGATGAAAGCGGCTCCCGCGTCGGCACAGTCGCGACAGGCGTCAACGTCGAGCACCGTGCCCGCCCCGATCGCCGCGCTCATCCCCGCGAGCTCGGCGAGGACCGAGACCGCTCCGGGTACGGTCATCGTGATCTCGATGGCCTCCACACCGGCATCGACAAGACCGCGCACGATCGTCCGGCACTCTGCGTCGCTCGCCGCCCGCACGACGGCGATGAGCCCGGTAGGAACCTCGTTCATCGTATTTCCCCTCTCACAGTCGGCGAGCACTCCAGGTCAGCGCGAGCGCGCTCGCCGATAGATAGTCCTCGAATAGCTTCCCCGAACGAGCGCGGCGCGTCTCGTCGACCTCGAGACGGCGCACGTGGTCACTGAGACGCGTGCTCGCCGTCGCGAGATCCCAACCGAGACTCATGGCCGCGAGCATCGCGGCTCCCCTCGCGGACATATCGGAATCCTCGTGGAAACGGAGGGGAACCATCATCGAATCGCCGGCGATCGCCTCGAAGCTCGCGTCGCCGACACCTCGTCCTACGAGTTCGACCTCGCGGATCGGCGATCCGGTGGCGCGGGCAACGAGCTCGAGGACATGGCGAGCACTGAAGAGCACCCCGCTCACCACGGCGCGGGCGATCTCGGCACGGCCGTGCTCCTCGGCGAGGCCGACAAGAAGCGCTCGCACGTCCTCGTTCCACAGCGGTGCCCTCTCACCGGACAGGTACGGCACGAACGCTGGCTGAGAGCTCGTCGCTTGCGCCCCCAGCGCGGCTACCTCTTCGGGCTCGCAGCCAAGAAGGCGGGCGGCCCAGAGGATCGCAGAGCCACTCGACTGGGTGGGCCCATAGAGCAGAGGCAACGGCGCGCACGTCGCCGGGACGCTGAAGAGACCGCCGGCTCTCACGTCTGGGTCCTCGACCGGTGAGCCCACGATCGAGGACGTGCCGCTGAAGGCAAACGCGCTCGATCGGCTGAAGCAACCCGCAGCGAGCACCTGTGCGAGCGCGTCGCTCCAGCCGACGGTGACCGGCGTCCCGATCGGAAGGCCGAAGCGGTCCGCCGCGGCCTTCGTGGTCGTGCCTGCGACGTCCCAAGCCGGTGCAGTCACCGGACAGCAGCTGCTCGGCCACCCACACGCCTCGAGCACCTCGAAGGCCGGCGCACCGGTATCCACCCGGCAGAGCCCTTTGGAGGACCACGGGTCGGAGCAGGCCTGACCGGACAATTGCATCGCTATGAAGTCCTTGGGCTGAAGCACCCACGACGTCGACCCGAGAAGTGTGGGCTCGTGGCGGCTGAGCCAGAGGAGCTTGGCGGGCATGTTCGCCGCCGACCAGGGAAGCGCCGTGCCGATGAGCGGCTCGGGGTCGCCGAGTCGAGCGGCGAGCTCACGGGCCTCGGCCATCGCGCGGACGTCCTGCCAGATCAGCGCCCGGCGCAACGGGTTCCCCGCGGCGTCGACGAACACGACCGTGGGGGTCTGGCCACACACGCCGATGGCCGAGATGGGCCAGCGCTGGGAATCAGCGCGCGCCAATGCCTCAGCGAGGGCCGACGTCCAGTCGCGCGGATCTTGCTCCGCGATTCCAGGGCCATCGCGCGCGGTCGGGTAGTTCGCCGATCCCATGGCGACTTGTGAGCCGTCCTCGGCGATGACCGTCACCCGCGTCGCTGTCGTGCCGACATCGATTCCGAGAAAGTGGCTTCCGTCTACACCGCTTGACACGCTCACCTAGGGATCCGGCTACGCCGTCGGTGCGCTGAGCAGGCCGTCGCGAAGTGCCGCTCTGAAACGCTCGATGGTTTCAGCGATCCCCTCGGCCAGCGGGCGGTTGGGCGCCCCGCCGATAACCTCGTCGAGCGCCGGCGACTCGAGAAGAGCCGGTACCTTGAGCGGCGCCAGATCCCACGTTATGAGCCCGGCCGCTTGCGGCACCATCGACTCGATCAGGTCGACGAGCGCGGAGACCGCGATGCGTCGCCCGGGAAGGTTGAGGCAGATGGCGTCGCCCGAGCCAGCCGCAGCACGCGCCGAGGAGATGAAGGCCTGGGCGCAATCAGCCGCATAGTGGAGAAGAACGTTACCTCCGAACTTGATCGCGTACGGGACACCGGCGGCCGCGGCCAGCATTGCCTTGGTCGGATCCGAGGTCATGCCCTGGTCGCGCCCCCGCCCGTAGACGATGAACGGTCGAAGACCGATCGACCCGATCTCGTGGTTCATCGAGTAGATCCGTGCACTCCATTCGTTAGCGACCTTGTAAACGCCCTGGTGCGTGTCAGGGTACGACGGCGACGCATCGCCGACGAGGCCACTCATGATGAAGGAGTGGCTGCCACAAACGGCTGCCGAGCTCGCATAGACCAGCCCGATGCGGCGATCCGAGGCACGCGCCGCCTCGAAGAGGTTCACTGTGCCGACGACGTTCACGAACGCGCCGAGCGGCGGGTTCGCCGCGCAGAACGGCACTTGCAATCCGGCGAGATGGACGATGTGAGTGATCTCCTCGTCTCGCACGAGCGCCGCGAAATCGTCGGTCTTCGAGACGTCGACAGTGCGGAACTTGAGTTGCTCGTCGGCAAGCCGTGGGAGATCAGCCGGAACCGTCGGAGATCTTCGCTCAGGTCACTCGCCACCGTTTCGACGCCGGCGTCAAGCAGCAGCCTGACCGTCCACGCTCCGATGCACCCCGCGGCGCCAGTTACGAGGAACCGATCACGCTCAGGTGACATGTGTGGCATACCTCCGCTCGTCGGTGTCGGACTGGAGATCGGCGCTAGGAGTCGGCGTGCGGAACGGCCAGCGCCACGCCGGCGAGCAACCCGCCGTCGATGCGCACGTCGACGCCGGTGATGAAGGACGCGAGAGGGCTGGCAAGGAAGGCGATGACGTCGGCGACCTCCCGGGGTTGGCCGACGTGGCCCACCGGGTGGAGCGCTCCCCAGCCGGCGATGACGTGCTCCGGTTGGTCCGGGTCGATCGCCGCGGCGGCTGCCCGGAGCATCGGCGTATCGACCGAGCCCGGGGACACGGAGTTGACCCGGATGTTCTCCCCGGCGTGGTCGACCGCCATCGCCCGGGTCATCGCCACGACAGCGCCCTTGCTCGCGGTGTAGGCGACGACGTTTGTCTGGCTCGCTGTGGCCTGACTGGATGCCACGAGGACGATCGACCCTCCACCGTTGCGTCGAAGCAAAGGCAACGCGTACTTGGCCGAGAGGAACATGCTCCTGACGTTGACTGCGAGCACCTCGTCCCATACTTCGACCGGGGTCGTCTCCACCGTCCCGTAGCGCTGGATCCCGACAGAGTTGACGAGCACGGCGATCTTGCCGTGCCGATCGGCGATCGCCTCGAAGTAACCGCGCAGCTCGGTGTCCACCGAGGCGTTGACGACCGAGCCATGCGCGTCGAGGCCCGACTCGAGGAGCTCGGCATCGAGTGCACCGACCGAAGCAGCGTCGTTTGCTGCGAACTCGACCGTCGAGCCGAGCTCGGCGAGGCGCTCGACGGCGCCTCGTCCGATGCCGGTACTCCCCCCGATGACGACGGACACCGCCCCGCTGAGCTCGTGGTTCAAGCAGTCGCTGGAACTCATCTCACGCTCCCCCCGTCTCGTGCCGTCGTCTCGTCACAACCTCACACGCCTTCACGGAAGTGGGCGTCGATGACACCGAGCTCGTCGAACTCGGCGTGAACGTCGTCGCCCGGTGCAGCAAAGCAATGGCCGGTGCAAGTCCCCGTGCTCACGACTTCTCCGGCGCGGATGCCCCGACCATGGCGGCTGAGCCAGTTCAAGATCCACGTGAGGCTCGTCACCGGGTG